>JADZCY010000212.1 GCA_020851325.1 Acidobacteriota bacterium
ACCAGCGCGTCGAGCACCGACGTCCCGAGGCGGAACAGGCGTTCGTCCGCATCGGCCTCGGCCGCCCATTCGTCGATCAACTCGGCGAAGTAATGGCTGTAGCCGAGCGCCTCCGGGCTGGCCGCGGCCAGCGGAGACATCACGGGTTCGGCGTAGTTCAATCCCACCAGTTCGCGGCGCTCACGTTCGAAATAGGCCACCCGCACATGCGTCAACGGCTCGAGGGCGGCCTGAAACCGGGAGCGCGGCCGCCGGGCACGCTCGGCCACGCCGCGCTTCTTGCCGCGGTCCGCGGTGAGGAAAACCACGATGCGGTCGGCCTCTCCGAGCTTGTAGGTGCGGAGCACCAGGGCGTCGGCCGTGTGCAGCGGCATGCCGTGGCGCCCATTCTATCGCGCCAGATACCTCAGGAACACGGTGGCGAGCCCGAGGAACGCGGCAAATCCGACGACGTCGGTGAAGGTGGTGATGAACACCGCCGACCCGAGCGCCGGATCCACCTTCAGCGCCTTGAGCCCCAGGGGCACCAGCGTGCCCGCCGTGGCGGCGACGAACATGTTGCAGATCATCGCCATCCCCAGCAGCAGGCCGAGCATCGGGTCGCCCTTGGTGACCCAGGCGACGCCGGCGGCGACGATGCCCAACGCGAGGCCGTTGCCGAGGCCAATCGTCGCTTCCTTGGCCAGCGCCTTCTTCGCGTTCACCCACGACAGCTCGCCCAGGGCCAGGCCGCGCACGATCACGGTGAGCGTCTGCGTGGCGGCGTTGCCGCCCATGCCGGCGACGATCGGCATGAACACCGCGACGGCGGTGACCTGCTCGATGGTGCCTTCGAAGAGCGCCACGACCGACGCGGCCACGAACGCGGTAACCAGGTTGATGCCCAGCCACGGCAGGCGCTTGCGCAGGGCTTCGCCCGCCGGCGTGGCAATGCGCTCGTCGCCCGACACACCGGCCAGGCGCAGCAGGTCTTCCGTCGCTTCGTCCTTGATGACGTCGATCACGTCGTCCACGGTGACGACGCCGGCCAGCTTGTTCTCCTCGTCGACGACGGGAACGGCGAGCAGGTTGTAGGAGGCGACCTGCCGCGCCACTTCTTCCTGGTCGGTATCGACGCGGACGCTGATGACGTCTGGCGTCATGATGCGCTTGAGCGGCGTCTCGGGCGACACCAGCAGCAGGCGGCGCAGCGAGGTGACGCCAACCAGGTGGCGCCGGCCATCGACGACGTAGAGGTAGAACACCATCTCGACGTCGCGTGAACTCTGGAGCGCCGTAATCGCTTCGCCCACCGTGAGGTCTTCGTTCAGCGCGAAGACCGCCGGGTTCATGATGCGGCCGGCCGTGCGTTCGCCGTACTCGAGCAGGCTTTCGACCTGTCCGGACTCCTTGCGGCGCATCAGCTCGAGCACTTCGCGCGAGAGCTCTTCCGGCAGGTAGTCGATGAGCGCGGCGGCGTCGTCCGAGGGCAGTTCGTGGAGGAGTTTGGCGATCTCGTCGGCGGAGCGGCCGTTCAGGAGCCTGGCGCCCGGCTCGGGCCCCATCTCGCTGATCGCCTCCATGGCCAGCTTGGGCTGGCGCTCGACGAGCAGCGCGAACGCGGCACCGCGCTCGGCGTCGAAGAGGGAACCGAAGATCTGGGCGAGGTCGGCGGGATGCTGCTTCTGCAGCAGGTTCAGCAGATTGGCTGTGGCGCCGATGCGAAGCAGGCGCTTGACCGAATCGAGGACGACATCACTTCGGCGCGGCGCAGCCATGACAATCCGAGCAAATGTAGCACACCGAAATCACGGCCGCCGCCGCTTTCGACGTCCTTCCACGCCCAGTTCGTCCAGCGTGCGTTCGTCTTCGCGCCAGCTGTCGCGCACCTTCACGTGCAGATCGAGATAGACCTTCGACTGGAAGAAGCGCTCCAGTTCCTCACGCGCCGCGGTGCCGATGGCCTTGATGGCGGCGCCGCCGCGGCCGATCAGGATCGGCTTCTGCGAGTCGCGCTCGACGAGAATCGTGCAGTAGAGCCGGAGGATCGGCCCCTCTTCGAACTTGTCGACGACGACGGCGGTCGAGAACGGCAGTTCGTCATGCGTCTGCCGCAGCACCTGCTCGCGCACCAGTTCGGCGACGAAGAAGCGTTCCGGCTGGTCGGTGAGGTAATCCTCGGGATATAGCGGCTCGCCTTCCGGCAGGTGTGTCAAGAGCACCGATTCGAGCCGGTCGATGTTGTCGCCCGTCAGCGCCGACACCGGCACGATGTCGGCAAAGCCCACCTCGTCCGCGTAGTGAGCCATGCGCGGCAACAGGGCGGTCTTCTCGACGCGGTCCACCTTGTTGAGCGCCAGCACGCGTGGCACGCGGACCTTGCGGATCAGGTCCATCAGGAAGCGATCGCCGGCGCCCGACGGCTCGCTGGCATCCACCACGGCCAGCACGACGTCGGCATCGCGCAGGCTGTCCACCGCCGTGTCGACCATGCGGACGTTGAGGCGATACAGCGGACGATGAATGCCGGGCGTGTCGATGAACACGACCTCGCCTTCCGGAAACCGGCGCACGCCGACGATGCGGTTGCGTGTGGTCTGCGGCTTGTCGGAGACGATGGCGAGCTTCTCGCCGACCAGTCGATTGAGCAGCGTGGACTTGCCGGCGTTGGGGCGGCCGACCAGCGCGACAAAGCCGCGCTTCACTGCGTCGCCCCGGCGGTCTCCGGCGCGGCGTCCGCCGCCGCGGGGGCGATGCGCACGCGGGTGATGCGCCGGCGTTCGGCCTCCAGCACCTCCACCGTCAGGCCATCGATGTCGAAATGCTCACCGACCGTCGGCACGCGGCCGAGGCGCGACAACAGGAAGCCGCCGACGGTCTCGAAGCCCTCGCCTCCCGGCGCAATGCCCATGCGCTCGGTGAGTTCCTGCACGTGCGCCTTGCCGCTGAACACGAACCGGCCCTCGCCTTCGTCCACCACCGGCTCCACCTCGACGTCGTACTCGTCGCGGATCTCGCCGACGATTTCCTCGAGCAGGTCTTCCACCGTCACCAGGCCCGCCGTGCCGCCGTACTCGTCGACGACAATGGCCATCTGCAGCCGGTCGCGCTGGAACTCGCGCAGCAGTTCGACGACGCGCTTGGTTTCGGGGACGAAGTTGGCCGGCCGCACGAGCGGCGCGATCGCCGCGGCGGGATCAGCGCCGAGCGACTGGTGAATCAGGTCCTTGACGAACACGAAGCCGGTGACGTTGTCGAGCGTGTCCTGGAACACCGGCACGCGCGAGTATTGCTGTTCGCGGAACATCTGCTGCAACTGGCCGATGGTCGCTTCCGCCTCCACGCCGACGATGTCGGGCCGCGGCGTCATCACCTCGCGGACCATCGTCTCGCGGAAGTCGACGAGCGAGCGCAACATGGCGCGCGCCTGCCGTTCCTGGAGCGGCTCGGAATCTCCGGCGGGCGCTGCCGCATCGGTGGTTTGCACGGCGTTCTCGGTATGGTGATTCGGCGTCGTCGTCCGCGCCGCGCGGCGGCTGGTGCCGACGCGGAGCAGGGCATGCGTCAGTGGCGACAGCAGACGCGCCACGGCGTCGAACGACGGCAGCAGGACGTTCAGCACGCGCTGCGGATCGCGCCGCACGAACGCCAGCGGGATGACGTGCTCGGTGATCAGCACGAACGCCGCCATCGATCCGGCGAGCAGCGGCAACCCGACCGGGTCGACGCCGGTGATGCGTGCGATGAGCGCGGTGGCCGACACGCTGATCAATCCGAGCAGCAGCCGCACCGGGATGAACAGGCAGCGTGGATCGTCGAGATAGGTGACGAGGCGATCGTTGCTGCCGCTGCCCTCGGCCATGATGCGCCGCGACAGTTGCATCAGCGCGCTGAACGCGGCTGTCACCGTGCCGACATACACGGCGGCACAGCCGAGCAGGAAGATCGCGAGCGGCGTGAGCGCCGTCATGGCCGGGTCCGGCCGGCGCGCGCGATGAGTCCGGCGGGCAGACCGCCCTTCCTGCGGAGCCGGGCCTCCGTCCGCGCCATGCGTCCGTTGTCGGCCTCGTGATCGAAACCGAGCAGGTGCAGCAGGCCGTGTAGTGCCAGCACCTTCAGCTCCGTCGAGAGCGCGTGTCCGTGCTCGCCAGCCTGCCGCTTCGCCACGCCGGCCGCGATCACGACATCGCCCAGCAGATCCGCGCCCGGGCCATTGTCAACACCGGCGCCGATCGGGAACGACAGCACGTCGGTCACCGCGTCCTTGCCGCGAAAGACGCGATTGAGCGAGCGCATGCGGCGGTCCGACACCACGGCAATGGTCACTTCGCCGCGCGCCGCCACGGGCGCCGTGCGGGTGAGCCAGGCGCCGAGTCCGCGCGTCGCCGGCGCCACGGCGTCGGGCGCCGAGACGTTAACGTGAAGGCGCGTTCTGGTTGCCATGGGCTTCATACGCCTTGACGATGGCCTGCACGAGCTTGTGACGCACGACGTCACGCTCGTCGAAGTGCACGAAGGCGATGCCATCCACCTGCCCGACGATGTGCATTGCTTCCACCAGGCCGGACATGCGGCCCGCCGGCAGATCGATCTGCGTGATGTCGCCGGTGACGACGGCCTTCGAGCCGAAGCCGAGGCGCGTCAGGAACATCTTCATCTGCTCGCTGGTGGTGTTCTGCGCTTCGTCGAGGATGACGAAGGCGTCGTTCAGCGTGCGGCCGCGCATGAACGCAATCGGCGCCACCTCGATGGTGCCGCGCTCGAGCATGCGCTCGGCCTTCTCCACTTCGAGCATGTCGTAGAGCGCGTCGTACAGCGGCCGCAGGTAGGGGTTCACCTTTTCCTGCAGGTCGCCGGGCAGGAAGCCGAGCTTCTCGCCGGCTTCGACGGCCGGACGGGCCAGGATGATGCGGCTCACCTTCTTGGCCAGCAGGTAGTTCACCGCCTGCGCCATCGCCAGGTAGGTCTTGCCGGTGCCGGCGGGGCCGATGCCGAAGACGATGTCGTGGGTCTCGATGGCATCGAGGTAGCGCCGCTGGTTCGTGGACTTGGCCATGATCCGGCGGCGGCCGGCGGTGCGCAGCTGCCCGCCCTTCAGGAAGTGCTCGCGCAGATCCACCGTCGGGTCGGCGGCGATGAGCGTGGCGGCATCGCGGACGTCACGTTCGGACAGCGGATGCCCGTCGGTGATGAGGTCGCCGACCTGATCGACGAGGCGCGCCACCTTGGCGGCGGCGTCGGCATCGCCTTCGACGAAGAGATCGTGGCCCTGCGTCCGGATTCGGACGTTCAGGAGGCTTTCGAGATGCCGCAGGTTGTCGTCATACGCCCCGAAGAGGGTGGACAGGCCATCCTCGCGGACGGCAATGCGGCGCGTTGGGGTTCCGATCGCGATATCTCCCTGAAGAACAAAGAGTTAACGGACGTGTGGAGCGTAGCACCGCGGCCACCAGTGGGTCAAGGGAAGGTCCTAGGTCCTAGGTCCTAGGTCTTAGGTCCTAGGCAAAACACCTGTCCACGAAGACAGCCTCTGGGCTGAATCGCGAGTCGCGGGCAAAGCCTTCTGTCGGCGGGGAGAGGCTTTTGCCTAAGACCTAAGACTTAGGTCCTAGGTCCCAGGTCCTAGGCAAGACACTTGTCCACGAAGACACCTTCTCCGTCCGTGGGGAAGAGGCCTTGGCCTAAGACCTAAGACTTAGGTCCTAGGTCCTAGGTCCTAGGCAAAGGCATTGTCCAAGACCGTGTCTCCGTCCGCGGGGAGGTGGCTCTTGCCTAAGACCTAAGACTTAGGACCCAGGACCTTATGTATTTATCCGAATGCTCAGCTCGCGGAGTTGGCGGGGGTCTACCGCCGACGGGGCGTCGCACATCAGGTCCACGGCCTGCGTCGTCTTCGGGAACGGGATGACCTCGCGGATCGAGGTTTCGCCCGACAGCAGCGCGCAGATGCGGTCGAGGCCGAGCGCCAGGCCGCCGTGCGGCGGCGTGCCGTATTCGAGCGATTCGAGGAAGAAGCCGAAGCGGTTCTTCGCGTCCTCGTCCGACAGGCCGAGCAGGCGGAACACCGTGGCCTGCGTGTCCCGATCGTGGATACGGATGCTGCCGCCGCCCAATTCCCAGCCGTTGAGGATGACGTCGTAGGCCTTGGCGAGCACCGAGCCCGGGTCGGATTCCAGACGAGCCAGATCCTCCTCGCGCGGCGCGGTGAAGGGGTGGTTCACCGAATCCCAGCGCTTCTCGTCGGCGTTCCAGTCGAACAACGGGAAGTCGGTGATCCAGAGCAGCTCCCACGCGCCCTCGGGGACGAGGTTGGCCTGCTTCGCCACCTGCAGGCGGAGCTGGCCGAGCATCTTCGACGCCGCATCCGGCGCGCCCGAGGCCAGCAGCAGCAGGTCGTCGCGCGTCGCCCCGGCGGCATCGAGCGCCGCCCTGGCGCCAGCCTCGCCAATCGCCTTCGCCGACACCTGCACGCCATCGGCGGTGTGCCGCGCGTAGATGAGTCCGCCGGCGCCCAGTGCTTTCGCCTGGTCCACCAGTTGATCCAGTTCGCGGCGCGAATAGGCAGCCGCGCCGGGAATGACGAAGCCGCGCACGGTGCCGCCGTGTTCGATGGCCTCGCGGAAGATGCCGAACGGCGACTGCTCGAAGATGGCGCGGAAGTCCTGAATCTCGAGGCCGAAGCGCAGGTCCGGCTTGTCCGATCCGTACTTCGCCATCGCCTCCGCGTACGGCATGCGGCGGAACGGCCGCTTCACCTCGACGCCGATCTCGCGGAAGCACGCCGCCAGCGCGCCCTCGACGATCTCGAACACCAGCGCCGGCGTGGCGAACGCCATCTCGAGGTCGACCTGCGTGAATTCGAGCTGCCGATCGGCGCGCAGCGCCTCGTCGCGGAAGCAGCGGGCGATCTGCACGTAGCGATCGAAGCCGGCAATCATCAGGATCTGTTTGAAGATCTGCGGCGACTGCGGCAGCGCGTAGAACTCGCCGGGATGGACGCGGCTCGGCACCAGGAAGTCGCGCGCGCCCTCGGGCGTCGACTTGGTGAGAATCGGCGTCTCGATCTCGTAGAAGCCCTGCTCGTCGAAATACTTCCGCAGTGCCATCGTGATGCGGTGGCGCAGGCCGATGTTCTTCTGCAGCGTCGGGCGGCGCAGGTCGAGATAGCGATAGCGCAGTCGCGTTTCCTCCGAGACGTTCTGATCCTCGGCAATCGAGAATGGCGGCGTCTTCGCTTCGTTCAGCACGCGGATCTCGCGCGCCCGGACTTCCACTTCTCCCGTCGGGACGTTGAGGTTCACCGTCTCCGGCGCCCGGCGCTCCACCTCGCCGAGGATGGCGACGACGAACTCGGAGCGGAGGCGCTTGGCGCGCTCGAGCAGCGCCTCGTCTCCTTCGACGATCACCTGCGTGATGCCGTGGCGATCGCGGACGTCAAGGAACAGCAGCGCGCCGAGGTCGCGGACGCGGTGCACCCAGCCGAGCAGCACCGACTGGACGCCGACGTGTTCGGCGCGCAGCGCGCCACAGGTGTGAGTGCGGGCAAGAGAACCAAGTTGCTCGGACATAGTCAGCGATCAGAAATTGAAATGGGGTCAGGTCACGATTCGTGAGCGGACCAGGCCGGCGACGGCCGACGCGGCGACGCGCTGCTGTTCACCGGTCGCCAGATCCTTCACCGCCACGACACCGGCCGCCGCCTCGTCGTCGCCCATCACCGCCACGAACGGGATGCCGCGGCTGGCGGCGTACTTCAGTTGCTTGCCGATCTTGTCGGCCTCCGGATACACCTCGACGCGCACGCCCTGCGACCGCAGGTCCGCGGCCAGGTGCAGCGCCGCCGGGGCCGCTTCCGCGTTCCACAGCGTCAGCATGATGTCGGCCGGCGCGGTCGGCAGATCCTTCGGGAACATGCCGCGCTCCCCCATCACGACGAGGATGCGCTCGAGCCCGAGCGAGATGCCGGCCGCCGGCACGTCCTGACCGAGGAACATGCCGATCAGGTTGTCGTAACGGCCGCCGCCGCCAAGACTGCCGGCCAAATCCGCCACGGCAATCTCGAAAATCGCGCCGGTGTAATAGGACAACCCGCGCGCCAGCGACGGATCGAGACGCACATGACCGCCGGCGCTCGTCGACGCCGTGAGCCGGACGATGGTGGAGAGATCCGCGAGCGCGTCGGCGCGACGGCCTTCGAGCAGCGCGCCGAGACGCGCCAGCACTTCGTCGTTGAACGCGCCGCCGTCTTCGCCCGATCGCTCGGCCGCGGCCTGGACGTCGGCGAAGAAGTCCAGCAGACGACCAGCGCCCGCCGACGGAACGCCGCGCGAATCCAGTTCCGTCGCGACACCGGCGCGGCCAATCTTGTCGAGCTTGTCGAGCGCCACCAGCGCATCGCCGTGCAAGTCCGCCGGCACGCCGCCAGCCTCGAGCAATCCGGCCAGCACACCGCGGTGATTCAGCCGCATCGTGTACGACGTGAAACCGAGCGCCGACAGCACATCACCGGCGGCGCCGAGCAGTTCCGCTTCCACCACCATCGACGTCGAGCCGATGGCGTCGACGTCACACTGATAGAACTCGCGGAAGCGCCCCTTCTGGGGGCGATCGGCGCGCCACACCGGCTGCACCTGAAAGCGCTTGAAGAACTTCGGCAGCCTGGCGCGATACTCGGCGACGACGCGCGCGAGCGGCACGGTGAGGTCGTAGCGCAGCGCGAGATCGGCCTGGCCGGTTTCGGCGCCTTCCCCGCGCTTGAGGATCTTGAAGATCAGCCGGTCGCCCTCTTCGCCGTACTTGCCGAGGAGCGTCTCGATGTTCTCCACCGACGGCGTCTCGAGCGGCTCGAAGCCGTAGCGCTGATACACGCCGGCGATGACGTCGATCACATACTGCCGGCGGCGGACGTCCTCCGGCAGGAAGTCGCGCATCCCGCGGGCGGGACCGGTGTTCATGACTGATACTCGAGGCGATAGGCGACGTAGTTGTCGGCGTACCAGCGAATCTCGGCGACTTCCTCGTCGGTGAGTTCGCGCTTCACCTTGCCGGGGCGTCCCATCACCAGCGAGCGCGGCGGAATCCGCGTGCCTTCGGTGAGCAGCGTGCCGGCGGCGACGATCGAGTCGTGGCCGACGTGGACGCCGTTCAGCAGCACCGCGGCCATGCCGATCAACACGCGATCCTCGATGGTCGTCCCGTGCACGACGGCCGAGTGCCCGATCGTCACTTCATCACCGATGATCGTCGGATGCGTCTCCCGCATCACGTGGATCATCGTCAGATCCTGGATGTTGGTGCGGCGGCCGATGCGGATGCGGTGCACGTCGCCACGAATGACGACGTTCATCCACACCGACGACTCGGCGCCGATGACGACGTCGCCGATGACCTGGGCGCTCTGGTCGACGTAGGCCGACGCGTCGACCTCCGGCGTGATGGACTTGAACGAACGAATCATCGCGTCAGATCTTCGGGAGGGTGACGCCGCGCTGCGCCTGATACTTCCCTTGCTTATCGCGGTACGACACCTCGCAGGCCTCGTCGCTCTGGAAGAACAGCACCTGCGCAATGCCTTCGTTGGCGTAGATCTTGGCCGGCAGCGGCGTCGTGTTCGAGATCTCGATGGTGACGTGCCCTTCCCACTCCGGCTCGAACGGCGTCACGTTGACGATGATGCCGCAGCGCGCGTAGGTGCTCTTGCCGAGGCACACCGTCAGCACGTCGCGCGGGATGCGGAAGTACTCGATGGTGCGCGCCAGCGCGAACGAGTTGGGCGGCACGATGCAGGTGTCGCCCTTCAGGTCGACGAACGACTTCGGATCGAAGTTCTTCGGATCCACCACCGTGTTGAACAGGTTGGTGAACACCTTGAATTCGTCGGCGACGCGGATGTCGTAGCCGTACGACGACAAGCCGTAGGAGACGACGCCCTGTCGTATCTGACGGTCCTCGAACGGCTCGATCATGCCGTGCTCGAGCGCCATCTGCCGAATCCACCGATCCGCCTTGATCGCCATCAGCTCCCCTGTGCCGAACGCCGCGGGTCTCCAGCGCCGGGCGCCGGACCAGCCGCGTCCGCTAGCGCAGTTCCATGCCGCGGAAGAAGTAACCGAGTTCGAACGCCGCCGTCTCCGGCGCGTCCGATCCGTGCGTCGCGTTGTTGTCGATCGAGGCGCCGAATTCCTTGCGGAGCGTGCCATCGGCCGCCTTGGCCGGATCGGTGGCGCCCATCAGGTCGCGCCATTTCTTGATGGCGTCGGCGGCTTCGAGGCACAGCACGATGCACGGCCCCGACGACATGAAGTCGGTGAGTCCGCCGAAGAACGGCCGCTCGCGGTGCACGTGGTAGAAGCCCTCGGCCTCGGCCTTGGACATGTGAATCATGCGGAGGGCCCGCACGGTGAAGCCGACCGCTTCGATACGGGCGAGGATGCGACCTGCGTACTGCTTCTGGACGGCATCCGGCTTGATGATGGCAAATGTGCGCTGCATAAACGCCTGATTATAGCGGAGGTTTCGCCGCGCACGCCGGATAACAGCCGAGCACCCGGACGAACTGCGTCGCCCCGCTCAAGCGGGTCAGGGCGCCCTGCATGGCGGGCGTCGACAGGTGCCCTTCGACGTCGGCGTAGAACACGTATTCCCACGCCACCCCGGCCCGCGGACGTGATTCCAGCTTGCACAGGTTGACACCCTCGTCGGCCAGGATGTTCAGGCAGCGGACCAGCGCCCCGCGCTCGTGCCGGGTGCCGAACACCAGCGAGACCTTGGCGTCGACGAGCGGATCGCAGGCGTCCGGCGCGCTGGCGATGACGACAAACCGGGTCAGATTCATCGGCTGGTTGGCAATCTGCCGCTTCAACACGTGCAGGCCAAAGCGCACGCCGGCTTCTTCGCTGGCGATCGCCGCATGGCCCGGCCGCGCCTCGCGCGCCACCCGTTCGGCCGCCAGCGCCGTGTTTGGCGCCACCTCGGGGTCCACGCCGGGCAGTTCCGCCAGGAACTCGCTGCACTGCGCCAGCGCCTGCGGGTGCGAGTGCACGTGCGTGAGGTCAGCGAGACCGACGCCGGCCGGCGCCAGCAGGCAGTGCTCGATCACCAGCACCTCCTCGCCGACGATCGACAGGCTGAGCCTGAAGAGCAAGTCGTACACATCGTGCACCGATCCCGCGGTGCTGTTCTCGATCGGCAGTACGGCTCGCTCCACATCGCCGTTCTGCACCGCTTCGAGCACCTCGCGGAACGATCGATACGCCTTGAGTGTCACCGGACGACGACTCACGCCGAAGTGCTGGCGCGCGGCCTGGAATCCGTACGCGCCTTCCGTGCCCTGATATCCCACCACCAGCGGCGCCTCCGTCACCGGTGGATCGTTCAGCCATTCCTGCTGCCGGCGAACGGAGTCGTCGAGGATGGCGCGATACAAACGCCGCACGAGCACGGGATCGAGTCCGACGCGCTCGCCGAACTCGGTACGGTGCGCCAGGATCGCCTGTTCCCGCGCCTCATCACGCAGCGGCTGCTCCGCCCCGCTCTTGGCGGCGGTGATGTCGCGCGCCAGGCGGGCGCGCTCGCCAAGCGCGCTCAGGATCACCTTGTCGATGTCGTCGAGCGAACGTCGCAGGTCGGCCAGATCTCGCACGGTCATACGCTTTCCTCCCCAAAAAGAAAAAGCCGCCACCCCAGCGACGTGCTGGGGCGGCGGCGTGTCGTCCGCGGCGTTGAAACTCAGCGCCGGGCGGTTACACCGTCACCCTTCCCGCAAAAAAGAACACCGCGGCGGCAAACACCGCGGTGCATCGCATCGTCGTCACTTCTTCATCGCCTCGATGAGCGTGTCGCCCATGTCCGCGGGGCTCTTCACGACCTTGACGCCGGCCGCGGTGAGCGCCGACATCTTCTCGGCCGCCGTGCCCTTGCCGCCGGCGATGATCGCGCCGGCGTGGCCCATGCGGCGTCCCGGCGGCGCCGTCTGTCCGGCGATGAACGCGACGATCGGCTTGGTGAAGTGATCCTTGATCCACGCCGCGGCTTCTTCCTCGGCCGAGCCGCCGATCTCGCCGATCATGATCACCGCGTCGGTGTCCGGATCGTTCTGGAACAAGCCGAGCGCGTCGATGTGCGTGGTGCCGATCAGCGGGTCGCCGCCGATGCCGATGCACGTCGACTGGCCAAGGCCGCGCCGCGTCAACTGATCGATCGCCTCGTAGGTGAGCGTGCCGCTCTTCGAGACGATGCCGATGCGGCCTTCCTTGCAGATGTTCGCCGGGATGATGCCGGCCTTGCCCTTGCCGGGCGAGATGAGCCCGGGGCAGTTCGGTCCAATCAGCCGCGTGTTCGGGCAGTCCTTCAGGAATGTCATCGCCCGCAGCATGTCGACCACCGGAATGCCTTCGGTGATGCAGACCACGAGCGCGATGCCGGCGTCGCCCGCTTCCATGATGGCGTCGGCCGCGAACGGCGGCGGGACGAAGATCACCGAGGCGTTGGCGCCGGTCTGCTTCACCGCTTCGGCCACGGTATTGAACACCGGCCAGCCCTCGTGCGTGGTGCCGCCCTTGCCGGGCGTCACGCCGCCGACGACGTTGGTGTGATACGCCGCGGCCGCCTTGGCGTGGAAGGTGCCCTCACGTCCGGTGAGTCCCTGGACGATGAGGCGCGTGTTCTTGTCGAGCAGGATGGCCATTAGCGGGCGCCTCCGGCAAGCTTGACGACGGCATCGGCGCCTTCGCCCATCGTGTCGGCGGTGGTGAAGTTCAACCCGCTCTCGGCCAGCATGCGCTTCCCTTCCTCGACGTTGGTGCCCTTCATGCGGATGACGATCGGCACGGGCACGCCCAGTTCCTTGACGGCGGCAATGACGCCCGCGGCGAGCACGTCGCAGCGCAGGATGCCGCCGAAGATGTTGATGAACACCGCCTTCACGTTGGCGTCCGACATGAGGATCTTGAAGGCGTTGCGGATCTGCTCGGCGTTGGCGCCGCCACCCACATCGAGGAAGTTCGCCGGCGATCCCCCCGACAACTTGATGATGTCCATCGTCGCCATGGCGAGACCGGCGCCGTTGACCATGCAGCCGATGTTGCCGTCGAGGCGGATGTAGTTGAGCGAGAACTTCGAGGCTTCGACTTCGAGCGGATCCTCTTCGCTGAGATCGCGGAGGTCGCGAATCTCGGTGTGGCGATAGAGCGCGTTGTCGTCGAAGTTGATCTTGGCGTCGAGCGCCAGCAGGTCGCCGCTCTTGGTAACGATGAGCGGGTTGATCTCGAGGATCGAGGCGTCGGTGGCGATGAAGGCCTGATAGAGCGCCATCATCATCTTGACGCCCTTCTTGACCGAGTCGCCGGTGAGGCCGACGGCAAAGGCCATCTGCTGCGCCTGGAACGGCTGCAGCCCGACCGCCGGGTTGATGAACACCTTGTGGATCTTCTCGGGTTCCTTCGCCGCCACTTCCTCGATCTCGACGCCACCTTCACGGCTGACCATGAGGACGATGCGCTGCGTCGAGCGGTCGACGACGAGCCCGAGATAGAGTTCGCGGTCGATCGCCAGGCCTTCTTCGACGAGCAGGCGCGACACCTTCTGGCCGTCGGGACCGGTCTGGTAGGTCACCAGCGTCTTGCCGAGCAGGTCCTTGGCGACCGCTTCGGCCTCGTCCGCCGACTTCACGACCTTGACGCCGCCGGCCTTGCCGCGGCCGCCGGCATGAATCTGCGCCTTGACGACCACGACGCCGCCGCCGAGGCGGCGGGCAACTTCCGACACTTCCTGAGAGGAAAACGCCACCTCGCCGCGCGGCACGGGGACCCCGTGCCGGGCCAGGATGGCTTTGGCCTGATACTCGTGAATCTTCATATGTAAGGGATGTTGTGAATGCGAACCGCGCGGGATCATAGCACGCGGCCTGCAGCCAGCCGGACCATGTGCCGTTCCGGCACAGTGCGACAATTCCGTACGCACAGGGAAAGTCGTGGCAAGTCTTGCAGTTAGCGGACTTTGTGCGACCCCATGGCCCGAAACGGCACAGGACGGCACGCCCGGGCACATCCGCCATCGCCTGACCTAACTCGTTTAATTGAAACGACTTACCATCTATCGACGAGGTGGCATGTCGCATGCTAGGCATGAGCATCAATGGCAGGTTCTCCCGCCCCCCGGGGCGCGACAACGGGACCGTGGGTACTCGACGTCTACGTGACCATCGTGGTGGCCGCGGGCGTCGGCCTGGTCGCGTACGGCCTGCCGCTCGCCTCGTTCAACGAGCCCATCCTGTTCGTGGCGCTGCTGCTGGGCTCGATGAGCCTGGCGGTGATGAAGATCCACCTGCCGTTGTCGAGCGGCCAGGCGACGCTGTCGATGTCCTACTTCACGGACTTCCTCAGCCTCGTGCTGCTCGGGCCGCACGAAGCGATGCTGGTGGCCGGCGCCAGCGCCGCGACGCAGTCCCTGACGATGAAGAGGGGCCGGTATTCGCTGAAGAAGACGCTCTTCAGCAGCGCCACCCTGATCATCACCATCCAGTCCGCCGGCTTCGTCACCGACCAGATTGGCGGCTTCGACCTCTACGCCTCGTTCGCCCAGTTGGCCAAGCCGGCCGCGCTCGGCGCCGCCACCTTCTTCCTGAGTAACAGCTTCCTCGTCGCCTCGGCCGTCTCGCTGACGCGTGGGGAATCGGTGATTCGCACCTGGCGCCAGGACTTCCTGTGGGCCGGTCCCGCCTGCTTCGTCGCCGCCGGCGCGGCCACGTTTGCCGCCGCCGTCATGGCGACGCAGGAAGTGTGGCTGGTGCTCTTCGCCGCCGCGCTGCTCGGCCTCACCTTCCACAGTTACCGGGTCTACCTGGGCCGCGTGTCGGAACACCAGGAGCACGCGCGCACGGTGTCGCGCCTGCACCTCGCCACCGTCGAAGCGCTGGCGCGCGCCATCGACGCCCGCGACCAGACGATCGACCCCGAGTCGGGCATCACCGAAAACCACATCCGCCGCGTCGAGGCGCGGGCGGCCGCGCTCGGTGAAGCCGCCGGGATGACGCCGGACGAAGTGGAAGGGCTGAAAGTGGCGGCGCTGCTGCACGACATCGGCAAGCTGGCCGTGCCCGAACACATCCTCACCAAGCCCGGCCGACTGACACCGTCGGAATTCGACTACGTGCGCCTGCACCCGACCGTCGGCGCCAACATCATCAAGGCCGTGCCGTTCCCCTACCCGGTGGCGCCGTACATCCAGAGCCATCACGAACGCTGGGATGGCGGCGGTTATCCCGACGGCCTGAAGGGCGCGGAGATCCCGATGGGCGCGCGCGTCCTCGCCGTCGTCGACTACTACGACGCGCTCACCGCTCATCGTCCGTATCACCGCGCGATGGCGCGCGATGAGGCGATGGAGACGCTGCAGCGCGAAGCCGGCAAGGCCCTGGATCCGCGTCTGGTGGAGTTGTTCCTGGACGTGCTGCCGGCCACCGAGTCGCAGGAAGAACAGGAAGCGGCTCGCCAGCGTGTGCGGACCGACGTGTCGCAGAACCGCGCCGGCGCGCCGGCCACCGGCTTCTCGGTCACCGGCACCGACGCCGCACTGCCCGCCGACGACGTGTATCACAGCATTTCGCGGGCGACGCAGGAGGTGCGGACGCTGTACGACATCGCACAGGCGCTGGGCACGCGCCTCAGCGTGGACGACACGATGGGTCTGCTGACCTCCAAGCTGAACCGCCTCGTGCCGGCCTCCTGCTGGGCGCTTTATGTGCCCGACGGCGCCCGTGTCACGCTGCAATGCCGCTTTGCTTCAGGGCTGTCGGCCGACGCCGTCGAGGGCTTGTTCGTGCCGATGGGCGAAGGGGCCACCGGCTGGGCCGCGCGCCATGCCACCCCCGCGGTGAACGCGCGGGCCGCCAGCGACTTCGAATCGGCCGGGGCCAAGAGTGCCGGCAGTCATTTCCAGTCCGCCCTTGCCTTCCCGCTGGTGGAGAACGATGAACTGGTCGGCATCCTCACCGCCTACCACGTCGATCACCAGCCCTACACCGATGCGCACGTGCGCCTGCTCGAGCGCCTCGGCCTGCAGGCGGCGTCGGTGATCTCGAATTCGATCCAGTTCGAGGGCATGCGTGCGGCGTCGTTGACCGACGCCCTCACGGACCTGCCCAACTCGCGGGCGCTGGTTGGCCACGTCGATCAGCGGCTGGCGTCCACCGCCGAGCAGCCGGTGCCAAGCGCGCTCATCATGATCGACCTCGACGATTTCAAGTCGATCAACGACGTGCACGGCCACCAGGTGGGCGACCTCGCCCTGCAGACGCTGGCGACGACGCTGCGCCGGCAGATCCGCGCCGCGGACTTCTGCGCCCGTTACGGCGGCGACGAGTTCGTGATTGCGCTGGCGTGCCAGGACCGCGCCGAGGCGACGCGCCGCGCCCAGGACCTGCAGCGGGCGGTGGCCCGGCAGCAGGTGCCGGCGCCCGATGGCAGCCTGCTGACGCTGAGCATCAGCGTCGGCGTGGCGATGAGCGGCGAAGACGGCGACACCTTCGAGGCCCTGCTCGACGCCGCCGACCGCCGGATGTACGAAGACAAGTTCTCGCGCAAGCCGCTGCGGCACCGCGCCACCACGGCGTCGGTGCCCCTGGCTCAATCCACGCCGTGAGGCCCAGCCGAAATGAAATAGAATCCGGGGTTGGGCATTCCTCATGCGACTTCTGCAAGCATCCGCTTCCTCAATCGGGTCGAAGATCGTCATCGCGCTCACCGGACTCGGCCTCGCCGGGTTCCTCATCACGCACCTGGCCGGCAACCTGCTCTTTCTCGTCGGTCCTGAGGCGTTCAACGAGTACAGCCACAAACTGATCAGCAACCCGCTCATCTATGCGGCGGAGATCGGTCTGCTCGGCATCTTTTTCCTTCACATCGCCAAGACGGTGGCCGCGGTCATCGGCAACAAGGCGGCACGGCCGACCGGCTATGCGGTGCGCCGCTGGGCGAAGACCAAGAACCCGAAGAGCCGCAAGAGCGTGGCGTCATCCAGCATGATCGCCACCGGCACCATCGTCGCGCTGTTCGTGGTGACGCACCTGGCGACCTTCAAGTTCGGCACGTTCTACCAAACGCCGGACGGCATGCGCGACCTGTATCGCCTGCAGCTCGAGATCTTCAGCAACCCGGCCTACGTGCTCTTCTATCTGGTGGCGATGGGCATCCTGTTTTTCCACCTGTGGCACGGCCTGGTGAGCGCGATGCAGTCGCTCGGGCTGGACCACCCGCAGTGGACGCCGCGCGTGATGACGGCCGGGCGGGTGCTCGCCGTCGTGCTGGCGGCCGGCTTCTTCATCATTCCGATCTACACGTTCGTCCTCTCGCGGAGCGGCCAATGACGCTCGACTCGAAGATTCCGGGCGGGCCGATCACCGAGAAGTGGGATCGCCGCAAGTTCGAAAACAAGCTCGTCAACCCCGCCAATCGCCGCAAGTACGAGGTGATCATCGTCGGCACCGGCCTGGCCGGGGCGTCGGCGGCGGCCGCGCTCGGCGAACTGGGCTACAAGGTCAAGCTGTTCGGCATCCACGACAGCCCGCGGCGCGCCCACAGCATTGCCGCGCAGGGCGGCATCAACGCCGCGAAGAACTATCGCAACGACGGCGACAGCGTCTATCGCCTGTTCTACGACACGATCAAGGGCGGCGACTACCGCGCCCGCGAGGCCAACGTCTATCGCCTGGCGGAACTGTCGGTGCAGATCATCGACCAGTGCGTGGCGCAGGGCGTGCCGTTCGCGCGTGAGTATGGCGGCCTGCTCGACAACCGCTCGTTCGGCGGCGCGCAGGTGTCGCGGACGTTCTACGCCCGCGGCCAGACGGGGCAGCAGCTGCTGCTCGGCGCCTATCAGTCGATGATGCGCCAGGTGGACGCCGGCACCGTGGACCTCTATCCGCGGCGCGAGATGCTCGACCTCGTCCTCGTCGGCGGTCAGGCGCGCGGCATGATCACGCGCAATCTCGTCACCGGCGAACTCGAGACGCACACCGGCCACACGGTACTGCTGTGCACGGGCGGTTACGGCACGGTCTTCTATCTGTCGACCAACGCCATCAACTCGAACGTCACGGCGGCGTGGCGCGCGCACAAGCGCGGCGCCTACTTCGCCAATCCCTGCTTCACGCAGATCCACCCGACGTGCATCCCGGTCAGCGGCGATCATCAGTCGAAACTGACGCTGATGTCCGAGAGCCTGCGTAACGACGGCCGCGTCTGGGTGCCGAAGAACCAGGGCGACAAGCGTCCGCCGTCACAGATTCCGGATGCCGACCGCGACTACTACCTGGAGCGGCGCTACCCGAGCTTCGGCAACCTGGTGCCGCGCGACGTCGCGTCGCGTGCCGCCAAGGCGGTGTGCGACGAAGGCCGCGGCGTTGGTGAAACCGGCCTGTCGGTGTATCTGGACTTCGCCGACGCGATCCGCCGCCTCGGCGCGGACACCATCAAGGGGCGTTACGGCAACCTGTTCGACATGTACAAGCGCATCACCGACGAGGACCCGTATCAGGTCCCGATGCGCATCTACCCCGCCGTCCACTACACGATGGGCGGGCTGTGGGTGGACTACAACCTCCAGTCGACGATCCCCGGCCTCTTCGTGCTGGGCGAAGCCAACTTCTCGGACCACGGCGCCAACCGCCTCGGCGCCAGCGCGCTGATGCAGGGCCTGGCCGACGGCTACTTCGTCGCGCCGTACACGGTGGCCAACTACCTGGGCGGCACCGCGCTGCCTGGCGTGTCCGGCGATCACGACGCCTTCAAGGAAGCGCGGGCGGCATCGCAGGAGCGCATCGACAAGGTGCTGCAGGTGAAGGGCACGCGGACCATCCGCGACTTCCACCAGGCCATCGGCGCCATCTGCTGGGATCACATCGGCATGGCGCGCAACGAAGCCGGACTGGCCGGCGCGCTCACCCAGATCCGCGCTCTTCGCGACGAGTTCTGGCAGAACGTCATCGTCCCCGGCGACAAGAACAATCTGAACCCGGCGCTCGACTACGCCGGGCGCGTCGCCGACTACATGGAGTTCGCCGAACTGCTGGCCCTCGACGCGCTCGAGCGGCGGGAGTCGTGCGGCGGCCACTTCCGGGAAGAATTCCAGACACCCGACGGCGAGGCCCTGCGCAAAGACGACGACTTCTCGTATGTCGCGGCGTGGGAGTTCCAGGGTGTCGGGGCGCGGCCGGCGCTGCACAAGGAAGACCTGGTCTTCGACGAAGTGCACCCGTCGCAGCGCAGCTACAAGTAAGGACGCATATGGCCATGACCGTCACCCTGAAAGTCTGGCGCCAGGCCGCCCCGTCGGCGGAGGGACGCTTCGAGACCTACAAGACCGATCACGCGCATCCGGACATGTCGTTCCTCGAGATGCTGGACGTGGTGAACGAGGAACTGATCAAGAGCGGCAAGGACCCGATCGCGTTCGACTCGGACTGCCGTGAAGGCATCTGCGGCAGTTGCGGCCTGGTCATCGACGGCATCCCGCACGGGCCCGACAAGGGCGCGACGACCTGCCAGGTGCACATGCGGCGCTTCCGGAATGGCGACACCATCACCATCGAGCCGTTCCGCGCCAAGGCGTTTCCGGTGTTGAAGGATCTGGTCGTCGATCGCGGCGCCTTCGACCGCATCATCGCCGCCGGCGGTTATGTGTCGATGAACGTCGGCGGCGCGCAGGACGGCAACTGCCTGCCGATTCCGAAGGACATCGCCGACCTGGCGATGGACAACGCGCAGTGCATCGGCTGCGGCGCCTGTGTGGCCGCCTGTAAGAACGCCGCCGCGCATCTCTTCACCTCGGCGAAGATCACGCACCTCGGCCTGCTGCCGCAGGGCGAGCCCGAACAGGCCCGCCGCGTCGTCCGCATGGTGGAACAGATGGACGCCGAAGGCTTCGGCGCCTGCTCGAACGAGGGTGAGTGCGAAGCGGTGTGCCCGAAGGAGATTTCCATCGCCAGCATCGCCCGCATGAACCGCGACTACCTGAAAGCCGCGGTCGGCAAGTAGGAAAGAAACCACGAAGGCACGACGGAACACGAAGAACGCGAAGAACTCAAAGGGAAAACCCTTCTTGAGACCTTCGCGCCCTTCGTGATCAACAGTGTTTTCTTCGTGCCTTCGTGATCTCTTTTGGTCGTCAGACCTTGATGACGTCGACCAGTTCCTTCACCGCGCCGGCCGACTTGTGCAGCGCGGCCTTCTCGTCGGCGGTCAGCGGCACTTCGATGATTTCCTGCACGCCGTTGGCACCCAGCTTGACCGGGACGCCGACGAAGAGGTCGTTGATCCCGTACTCACCCTGCAGGAACACCGAGCACGGCATGATGCGCTGCTGATCCTTCAGGATCGCTTCCACCATGTCCGCCGCCGAGGCGCCGGGCGCGTACCAGGCGCTGGTGCCCACCAGCTTCGTGATCTCGGCGCCGCCGTTGGCCGTGCGCGTGCAGATCTCGTCCAGGCGCGCCTGCGACAGCTTGCCCATCTTCACCAGTTCGGTCAGCGGAATGCCGGCCACCGTCGACAGGCGCGGCAGCGGCACCATCGTGTCGCCGTGGCCGCCGAGCACGAAGCACGTGACGTCCGACACCGACACCTTCAGCTCCTCGGCCACGAACGTCCGCATGCGCGCCGAGTCCAGCACGCCGGCCATGCCGATCACGCGCTGGCGCGGGAAGCCGCTCAGACGAAACACCGCCTGCGACATGGCGTCGAGCGGATTGGCCACCGGCACGATGATCGTGTTCGGCGAGTGCTTGACGATCTGCGTCGTCACGCTCTGCATGATCTGGTAGTTGACGTTGAGGAGGTCGTCGCGGCTCATGCCCGGCTTGCGCGGCATGCCCGACGTGATGACGACGACGTCGGAGTTCGCGGTGAACGCAAAGCCTTCATCGGTGGCGCCGACGCCGATGACGCGCGACGCCGATCCTTCCACGGCGCACGACTGGTAGATGTCGAGCGCGACGCCCTGCGCCTTCGTCTCCGCGATATCGACGATGACGACATCGGCGAGTTCCTTCTGCGACACTGCGCGCGCGACGGTCGCACCGACGTTGCCCGCTCCTCCGACCACCGTGACCTTGCGATTCATGCCTGTCTCCTGAACGAGAAAATGACTTTAGGGCAGTTTGCCTGCCGGCCGTCCGACGCGTCCACACCTTCTGTGGAAAACCCTGTGGATATCACCGCGTAAACACCGCGTGACGCGCGCAATCCCGAAGAAATCTGCGGATTGCACCAGTGATGATGCATCACACCGCCCCTTCGAACCTTTCCCATCGGTTCTGAACCTGTCATTATAACGAGCTCATTCCTTCTCTGGAGACATCCCTCTTGCGTATTGTTGTTGCAGACGATCTACCTGCTTCCGCGCTCGACCTGTTGCGCGCCGAAGGCTGGACCATCGACGCGAAGTCCGGCCGCACTCCCGATCAACTGAAAGTCGATCTCGCCGACGCCGACGCCATCGTCGTGCGCAGCGCCACGAAAGTGACCGCCGACATCATCGCCGCCGCGCCGCGCCTGCGGGCAATTGCCCGTGCCGGTACCGGTGTCGACAACGTGCAGGTGGACGCCGCCAGCGCCCGCGGCATCGTCGTGATGAATGCGCCGGGCGCCAACAGCATTTCCGTCGCGGAACTGGCGCTGGCACAGATTCTGGCGCTGGCACGCAAACTGCCGGCGGCCGACGCGTCGATGAAGCAGGGCGTGTGGGACAAGAAGAGTTTTGTCGGCGAAGAGATCCGCGGCAAGGTGCTCGGCCTCGCGGGGCTTGGACGGATTGGCCAGGAAGTGGCTCGGCGCGCCCAGGCGTTCGAGATGAGCGTCATCGCGCACGATCCGTTCATCTCGGCGCAGGTGGCGGCGGATCTTGGCATCGAGCTTGTCTCGATGGACGATCTCTGCGCCCGCGCCGACTATCTGTCGCTGCACATGCCGTCGACGCCGCAGACGCGCCGCACCTTCAATGCCGAGCGCCTGGCCCTGTGCAAGAAGGGGCTGAAGATCGTCAACACCGCGCGTGGTGATCTCATCGACGAAGCGGCGCTGGCGGCGGCGATCGAAAGCGGCCACATCGGCGGCGCCGCGCTCGACGTGTACGACAGCGAGCCGACGAAGGATCACACCTTGCAAAAGCTGGCGAAGGTGGTGGCCAGTCCGCACATCGCCGCGTCGACGCGCGAAGGCCAGGAACTGGTCGGCGTCGAAACGGCGTCGGCGCTGCGCGACTTCCTCAAGTCCGGCGTCATCCGCAATGCCGTCAACTTCCCCGCCGTCGCGCCCGACGAGTTTCAGCGCCTGCAGCCCTACATGGCGCTTGGCGAACAGCTGGGTGCGCTTGTTGGGCAGATGGGCGAAGCCCGCATCGAAAAGCTCGGCGTGCGCTACTACGGCGAACTCGCCGGTCAGCACCCGCTCATCGTCAACGCGGTACTGGTGGGGTTGTTCCGCGCCATCCTGCTCGATCCGGTGACCGCGGTGAACGCGCGGAGCACGGCGGAATCGCGCGGCATCGAGATCGTGGAGTCATCCAGCTCGCGCGCGCGCAACTTCCGGAGCCTCCTGTCCGTGAAGCTCACGACCGACGCCGGCGAACGCTGGGTGGAAGGGATCGTCGTCGATCGGACGCCGCGGCTGGTGCTGCTGAACGGCGTGCCGGTGGACGCGCCGCTCGGCGGCACGCTGCTGCTGATCAGCAACACCGATCAACCAGGCGTGATCGGTGACGTCGGCACGCTGCTGGGCGGGAAAGGCGTGAACATCGCCAACTTCGCGCTCGGCCGCGGCGACGGCGGCGCCGTCGGCATCGTCAACGTGGATGATCCGGCGGGTGCGGTCGACAAGCTGCTGGACGACATCCGCGGCATCACGGCGGTCAAGGCCGCCTGGGTCGTCAGGGTCTGAACCACCCGGAGAGCCTGGGGGGCTTGAAGGGCTTACGGCTTGGAGGGCTTGGAAGACGTGGATGCCCTACCGCGCGTGAGCGCGGTCCTGCCTGTCCCACCGCCGCGATGCGGCGGTCCTGCAACGCCTGGAGGGCCCCCCAGCTTGCCCTGAGCGCAGTCGAAGGGCCCTCCAAGCCTTCCAAGCCCTTCAAGCCCTCTTATTTCAGTTTCAACGTCGTGTCGCCGCTCGCGTCCCTGAGCGTTACCTGGGTCGCGCTCACCGCGACCACGGTGTAGCCACCGGGCAGCGCGTCGCCGGCCTTCACGAAATGCAGCGTCTGGCCGTCGGAAATCATGGCGGTCAGCACCGCCGCCTCACCGCTGCGTTCGGTGGCAATGCCCGACAGCGACAGCACCGGACCGGGATTGGGAACAAGAACGGCGTCGGCGTCTGTCGCCGCCGCATCGCTGGCGGCGTTTCCCGGAGCGACCGTGCCGCCAGACAGCGACGCCGACGGCCGGGCCGTCCGACCGCCGAACACGAACGGGTTTCTGGTCGGACTCGGCGCTTCCACCGGCCGCTGCAGGCGCAGGCGAAGCTCCTGGGCGCGCGGCGCCACCGGCACCTCGACGCCGAGCGGCCGCGGACCGGCGGCGCGTTCCTGTTGATTGCGGGCTTCGCGCGCGGCGCCGATCCGGTCGCCCAGGCCCCAGCCGGCGCTCAGGCCGAGGATGCCGACGAGCGCCACCAACCGCCATTGCATGCCGCTCATTCTATCCGCGTATCGGAATCGGCGGCGGCCGGCAACAGGGCGGGCGTGTCGCCGTGGTAAACTTCTGTGTGCCGGTCAGTTCTCCGTCAACACTGACTGAACCGTCGGTGGTCGCGATCATTCCCGCGCGATTCCACTCGACCCGCCTCCCCGCCAAAATCCTCGCTGATATTGCCGGTCGCCCGATGATCGAGCACGTCTACATGCGTGCCGCGGCGGCGCGTACGGTCTCGGCCGTGATTGTCGCCACCGACGACCAGCGCATCGAACGCGTCGTGCACGGCTTCGGTGGCCACGCGGCGATGACGCGGGCGGATCATCTCTCCGGCACCGATCGCCTCGCCGAAGTGGCCGCCACGCTCACCTGCGACATCGTCGTCAATGTGCAGGGCGATGAACCGCTGCTCGACCCGTCGGTCATCGACGCGGTGGTGGCGCCCATGCTGGCCGACCCGACGCTGCCGATGGCGACGGCCTGCCGGCCCGTGCGCGACATCCACGAGTTCACCAGCCCGGGTGCGGTGAAGGTGGTGCGCGACGAAGGCGGCCGCGCCATGTATTTCTCGCGCGCGCCGGTGCCGTTCCCGCGCGACGCCCAGGCCACCGTGCCTGACGAAGCGCGGATCCACGTCGGGCTGTACGCCTATCGCCGCGCCGCCCTGCTGGCGCTGGCGGCGCTCCCGCCCGCCGCCGCCGAACGCACGGAATCCCTGGAACAACTCCGGGCGCTGGCCAATGGCCTCGCCATCCAGGTGGTCGAGACCACACATCAGTCCTTCGGCGTCGATACCGCCGCCGATCTCGAACGCGTGCGCCAACTGCTGCACGTTTCTCGATCCTGACAAACCTATGGAACAGACCGCTCGCGCCACCAAGTACATCTTCGTCACCGGCGGCGTCGTGTCGTCGCTCGGCAAGGGCCTGGCCGCCGCCTCGATCGGCGCGCTGCTCGAAGGCCACGGCTATCGCGTCACGCTGCAGAAGTTCGACCCGTACATCAACGTCGATCCGGGCACGATGAGCCCGTATCAGCACGGCGAGGTCTACGTCACCGACGACGGCGCCGAGACCGACCTCGACCTGGGTCACTACGAGCGCTTCACGAACATGACGACGACGCGCCACAACAACTGGACGACCGGCAAGATCTACATGTCGGTGCTCCAGAAGGAACGGCGCGGCGACTACCTTGGACGCACGGTGCAGGTGATTCCGCACATCACCAACGAGATCAAGGACTGCATCCGCGCCGTCGGCCGCGACGTCGACGTGGTGCTGGTCGAGATCGGCGGCACCGTCGGCGACATCGAAAGCCTGCCCTTCCTCGAAGCCATTCGCCAGTTCCGCCAGGACGTCGGCCGCGAGAACACCGTCTACATCCACCTCACGCTCGTGCCGTTCATCGGCACCGCCGGTGAACTGAAGACCAAGCCGACGCAGCACAGCGTCCGCGACCTGCGCTCCATCGGCATTCAGCCCGACATGCTGCTGTGCCGCACCGATCGGCCGCTGCCGCGGGACCTGAAGCAGAAGATCGGTCTGTTCTGCGACGTCGCCGAAGAGGCGGTGATCACCGCCAAGGACGTCGACACGATCTACGAAGTGCCGCTGGCGCTGCGTGAAGAAGGCCTCGACACCGTGCTGCTGAAGCTGCTCGGCCTGCCGCCGAGCGACGCGCACATGGAAGCCTGGGAAGAACTCGTCGGCCGCATCAAGGGCCCCACCGACGAAATCACGATTCACGTCGTCGGCAAGTACACCGGCTACGAGGACTCGTACAAGTCGCTCAACGAGGCGCTGTATCACGGCGGGTTCGCCAACCGGACAAAGATCAACATCCAGTGGGTCGAGTCGGAAGCACTCGAACAGGACGGCGGCGCGCGGCTGCTCGACGGCGCGCATGCGGTGCTCGTGCCCGGCGGGTTCGGCTCGCGCGGCACGCGCGGCATGATGAAGGCGTCGGAGTACGCACGCAGCCATCGCATTCCATTCTTCGGCATCTGCTACGGCTTCCAGTGGGCGACGGTGGAATTCGCCCGCAATGTCTGCGGTCTGGACGGCGCGGACTCCACCGAGGTGGACGAATCGGCGCCGCACAAGGTGATCTACAAGCTGCGCGACCTGCTGGGCGTGGACGAACTCGGCGGCACCATGCGCCTCGGACGCTATGCGTGCGAGCTGGCCGACGGCTCGCTGGCGCGGAAGATCTACGGCACGCCGCTCATTCACGAGCGGCATCGCCACCGCTTCGAGTTCAACTGCCTGTATGAACCGTCGCTGAACGAACACGGGATGAAGATCTCCGGGCGTTCGCCGGACGGCAAGTTCGTCGAGATCGCCGAACTGCCGAACCACCCGTGGTTCATCGCCGTGCAGTTCCATCCGGAGTTCCAGTCGCGGCCGCTGCGGCCGCATCCGTTGTTCGTCAGCTTCGTCGAGGCCGCGCTGAAACAGAAGAACGCGCACCCGGCCGAAGCCGGTCAACTGGCCTCGCATGGTTGACACGACGGCGGTCGTGCCCGTCGGCCCGGTGGCATTCGGTGGCGGCCGGCCGCTGGCGTTCATCCTTGGTCCGTGCGTGATCGAAAGCGACGCGCACGCGGTCGATCTCGCGGTGGAGATCCAGGCGATCGCGGCACGCTGCGCCGTCCCGGTGGTGTTCAAGGCGTCGTTCGACAAGGCCAATCGCACGTCGATCACCTCGTATCGGGGCCCGGGGCTCGTCGACGGACTGCGCGTGCTGGCGGCCGTCAAGGCACGCACGGGCCTGCCGATCCTCACGGACATCCACGAGCCGTCACAGGCAGCGCCCGCGGCGGAAGTCGTCGACGTGCTGCAGATTCCCGCGTTCCTCTGCCGGCAGACGGATTTGCTGGTGGCAGCCGCGAAGACGGGTAGGCCGGTCAACGTGAAGAAGGGCCAGTTCCTGGCGCCGAAGGACATGCGCCACGTCATCGGCAAGCTCACCGAGGCCGGCGCCGCCGGCATCATGCTCACCGAACGCGGCACCTCGTTCGGCTACAACAACCTCGTCGTCGACATGCGCGGCCTGCCGATGCTGCGCGCCTTCGGGCACCCCGTCGTGTTCGACGTCACGCACAGCCTGCAGTTGCCCGGCGCGGGCGACGGCGTCACCGCCGGACTCGCCGAGTACATCGAACCGCTGGCGCGCGCCGGTGTGGCGGCCGGTGTCGACGGCGTGTTCATGGAAGTGCACGAGAGTCCGCCGGCGGCGAAGAGCGACGCCGCCAACGCGCTGAAGCTCGATCTGCTCGAACCGCTGCTGCGCCGGCTGCTGGCGGTGGACGAGGCGGTCCGTCGTGGCTGATCTCGGGCTCGCCCGCAAGGTCCTGCAGACCGAAGCCGCCGCGATCCTCGCGCTCGTCGATCGCCTGGACGGCGAGTTCACGCGCGCGGTGGAAGCCGTGCGTCATTGCCGCGGCCGCGTCATCCTCACCGGCATGGGCAAGAGCGGCATCATCTGCCGCAAGATTGCCGCGACGCTCTCCTCCACCGGCACGCCGGCGTTCTTCCTGCACCCGGCCGAAGCCGTGCACGGCGACCTTGGCGTCATCCAGGCCGAGGATGTGGTGATCGCGCTGTCGTACAGCGGCGAAACCGAAGAGCTGACGCGCGTGCTCGAAACGATCAAGCGACTGGGCGCGACGCTCATCGCCATCACCGGCGACATGCGCTCGTCACTCGCCGCGGCCGCCGATGTGGCGCTCGATGGTCACGTGTCCGAAGAGGCGTGCCCGATGAATTTGGTGCCCACCGCGTCCACCACCGCCGCCCTTGCGCTCGGCGACGCCCTGGCGATGGCCGTGCTCGTCGAGAAGGGTTTCAAGCCGGAAGACTTCGCCAGCCTGCATCCCGGCGGCAAGCTCGGCAAGCGCCTCATGCGCGCGCATCAGTTGATGCACGCCGGCGAAGACTGCCCCATCGTCCGGCTCGACGATCCGATGCACACGGTGCTCGACGTGATCATGCGCAAGGGGCTCGGGATGACGGCGGTGGTCAACGCCGACGAGCGCATTGCCGGCATCATCACCGACGGCGACATCCGCCGCCGCCTGGCGTCCGGGCTCGATTTCCGCGGCCTGTCGGCGCGCGACGTGATGAGCGCCAACCCGGTGACCGTGACGGCCGACACCATGGCCGTCGAGGCCCTCGCGCTGCTCGAGCGCCGCAAGATCACCTCCGTCGTCGTCATCGACGATCAGCGGCGCGTGGCCGGCGTGCTCCACCTGCACGACCTGTGGCGCACGGAGATGGTGTAGGGCCTGCCCTCGTGGACGTCCAGGCCTACGCTCCGCTCATCTCGGCGCTCGTCGCCCTCCTGCTCGGTCTGGCGATCGGCAAGGCGTGGGAACGCTACAAGCTGCGCGACGGCCGCTGGATCGATCGGCGCAAGGTCCGCGATTCGCAGCACTACGTGCTTGGCTTGAACTTCCTCGTCTCGAACCAGATCGACCTGGCGATCGAGGAACTGAGCCGCGCCGCCCGCGTCGACGCCGACGCGTTGGAGATTCACCTGATCCTCGGCAACGTCTATCGCGAGCGCGGTCAGGTGTCGCGCGCCATCCAGGTGCACCAGGGGCTGCTGCAGCGGCCGAAACTGACGCGGCTGGAACACAGCTACGTGCTGCTCTGCCTCGGCCTCGACTACAAGCGCGGCGGCTTCGTCGACCGCGCCCTCGAGGCGTTCACCGAGGTGCTGCGGCTGTCGCCCGACAACCAGTACGCGCTGCTCTATCTCCAGAAGCTGTACGAAGAACAGCATCAGTGGGCCGACGCGTACCGCGTGCGTCGTCAACTGGTGGACCTCAACGGCCCCGACACGCAGCCGCGCAACCTGGCCATTCTCGGCTTCATCGAGAACGCCATGGGCATGGAAGCGGCCAAGGCCGGCGATCGCGACAAGGCGACGAAGCACTTCGAATCGGCCATCGCGCACGACGCGGCCACGACACCGGCGCATCTCAATCTCGGTGACGCGCAGCTTGCCGCCGGTGAACGCGCCGAGGCCGTGGCGACGTGGACGCGGCTGATCGAGGTGTCGCCGGAACGCGCGCACCTCGCGTTCGAGCGGCTCGAACGGCTGTACGACAGCGAGGGACAGGGACGACAGTTCGAGGCGGACTGCCGGCGCTTCATCGATGGCCGGCCGCAGGACTGGCGTGTGCGCATGGCGCTGGCGCGGCATCTGTCGCGGCGGGGCGAGCCGGCCGCGGCGTTCCCCGTGCTTCTCGAGGCGCTCGAACAGAATCCGCACGGCCTCACGGTGCATCAAGCCGTGTGGGACACGCTGCGGCAGTTGTCGCTCGACAGCGCGCTCGTGCAGCGCTACATCGACGCCGCGCGCAGCGCCGTGTTCTTCCTCGATCCGCACGTGTGCCTGAAGTGCCACTACCGCAGCACCGAGCTGCTCTGGCAGTGTCCGCATTGCCACGAGTGGAACTCGTTCGTCGAAGAACGCATCGCCGCGGCAAGGCAGCCGTCGACGGAGATGTAGGGCTGGGGGGCTGGAGGACTGGGGGGCTGGAGGACTGGGGGGCTGGGGGGCTGGAGGCCACGAAGCGTGACAGACCTGTGGCAGTCGTGAAGGCAGACGTTTTGCTCCCGGTCTGCCGGAATGCACACGACTGTCCTCCGCACGCTACGTGCGGCCTCCCTCTTCGCCGCCATCTTCCTTGCGACCGGCTGCGGTGATGACGACGCCGTCACCACGCCGACCTCCCCCACGCAAACCGCCGCTGACGCCAGCATCGTCGACACCTTCGAGGGTCGTCTGCCCGTCGGCACCGAGTCGTTCTATTCGTTCACGGTCAACGAGTACGGCACCGTCACCGTGCAGTTCGAATCGATCGGCGGATCGTTTGTCCCATCGACGCTGATGATGGGCATCGGCCTCGGCCAGCCGGCCGGGACCGACTGCGTGACGACCACCACATTGAACACCGCACCGGGTACCGCGCCCCAGGTGACGGGCGTCTACGAGGCTGGCGTTTACTGCGCCAAGATCTGGGACCTCGGCAACCTCTACGCGCCGGCGGACTTCCGCCTGCTCATCGCCCACCCGTGACGCGCCTCGTTCTGCTCGTCGCGGCGATGGCGACGCTGGCGGCCTGCGGCGGTGACACCGCCACCTCGCCGTCGCCGATCGAATCGAAGACGATGACCGAGCAGTCGTTCTCGGGCACGCTCGACCCCCACGGTCAACGCTTCTACTCGTTCACCGCCACCGAGGGCACGTCGCTCATCGTGCTGCTCGGCAGCCTGTCGACGGGATCGGCGCCGGCCACATCCGTGCGGATTGGCCTCGGCGTCGGCACACCGGCGGGCACGGGTTGCGCCGTGCGTGAGTCGGTGGTGACGGCAGCGGCGCTGACCGCGCAGCTTCGCACGTCGGTGGCCAAGGGCATTCACTGCGTCACCGTCTACGACACCGGCACGCTCACCGAATCCGTCAGCTTCGCGCTGCGCTTCTCCTACTACTGACATGCGTCGCGCCATTCTGCTCTCGATGCTGATCTCGCTGGCCACTGCGTGCAGCGACACGCCAACCTCGCCCGACGCGGTCGACACGCCGCCCTACACCGCCATCTTCGCCAGCACCATTACCGCCCAGGGAGCGGCCTCACGATCGTTCACGGCGCTCGGCTCCGGAGAAATGACCCTCACGCTGACCTCGACAACGCCGGCGAACATCGCGCTGGGCCTTGGCGTCGGCATTCCTCGCGACGACGGGCGCGGTTGCCATCTCGCGCGTGCGGTCACGACGAGCGCGGGAACGACGGCGCAGATCGCCATGCCGATGGACGCCGGGGCGTTCTGCGTTCAGGTGTACGACGTCGGCGAAGTGGCGCAGCAGGCTGGCTTCTCGGTGACGCTCACGCACCCGTAGCCGCGGCGCGTCTGCGCAGCGCCGCCAGCACGGCGTCCACGGCGCGATCCGTGTCGGCAAAGGTGCCGCTCGTGTCGACCACGAAGTCCGCGCGCGCCACCTTGTCGGCGATGGGCCACTGCGCCGCCATGCGGCGTTCGGCCTGCTCCGCCGTCGCGCCGTCGCGCGCCATGACGCGCGCCCGCTGCATCTCCGGCGGACACGCGGCAACAACCACCACGTCGAAGTCGCGCTCGCGACCGGTCTCGAACAGCAGCGGGATGTCGGCCACGGCGAACGGCGCAGCGGCCGAGTGTTCGGCGAGAAACGCGTCGATGCTGCGGCGCACTGCGGGATGGATGATCAGTTCGAGATCGCGTCGTGCCGCCGGATCCGCGAACACGATGGCGGCAAGAGCCGCGCGATCCAGCGTGCCGTCAGCAGCGATCACGCCTGAGCCGAAGCGGCGGAGAACGGCGTCGAGACCAGGTGTCCCTGGCGCCACCACCTCTCGCGCGACGACATCCGCGTCGATCACCGGCACACCGGCATCGCGCAGTCGTGCCGCAACGTAGCTCTTCCCCGTGGCAATGCCGCCGGTCAGGGCGACGCGGATCATGGGTGGTCTAGCCTCGCGCGGCGGCGCGGAGTTCGGCGGCGGTGACCGTGTTCTGCAGCACCATCGCAATGGTGAGCGGACCGACGCCGCCCGGCACCGGCGTCATCGCCCCCGCGACGGCTTCGACGTCCGGGTGCACGTCGCCGCAGAGCACGCTGCCCTTCTTCTCGAACTGCACCCGCTTCGCGCTGCCTTCAGCGAACAGCGCCGCCGCCACCGCCGCATCGTCGATGCGATTGATGCCGACGTCGATCACCGTCGCGCCGGGCTTGACGAAGTCCGGCGTGACGAAGCCGGGCCGGCCGATGGCGGCCACGAGGATGTCGGCCGTTCGGCACACCGCCGGCAGGTCCTGCGTGCGTGAATGACAGATGGTGACCGTGGCGTCACGGTGCAGCAGCAGTAACGCCATCGGCTTGCCGACGATGTCGCTGCGGCCGATGACGACGGCGTGACGGCCGCGAACGGGAATCTCTTCGCGGTCGAGGAGCGTGGCGCAGCCGAGCGGCGTGCAGGCGACGAGCGCCGGCCGCTTCTGCACCAGACGACCGACGTTGACGGCGTGAAAGCCATCGACGTCCTTGGCCGGATCGATGGCGTCGAAGACGCGCTGTTCGGCATCGCGTCCCATGCCATCGGGCAACGGCGACTGCACGAGGATGCCGTCCACGCTGTCGTCCGCGTTGAGGCGCGCCACCAGCGCCAGCGCCTCGTCGAGGGTGGCGGTGGCGGGCAGGCGGAACAACTCGCCGCGGCAGCCGTGCGCGCCCACCGTGGCGATCTTGTTGCGAACGTAGATCTCCGACGCCGGGTTGTCACCCGCGAGGACCACCGCCAGACCGGGTGGCCGGCCGGCGGTGTCGGTGAACGCGGCAATTCGCGGCGTCAGTTCCTCGCGCAGGCGCGCCGCCCAGGCGGCGCCGTCGAGCCTTCGTGCAGCCATTCCCGTCGAGCGCGTCCTATTTCTCGCCCGACGCCTTGCTCAGGCCAAAGCCCACCACCCACACGGCAATGGCGGCGGCAAGCAGACGCAACCCGAACGCATCGGCCTGCTCGGCGGTCACGCCGATCTCGAACCACTTCGCGGTGGTCTCGTTGGTGATGCCGAACTCCGTCATGTAGCCGAGCACGGTGATGCAGGCGGCGTTGAAGATCAGCAGCAACCCGAAGGCCGTGATGAAGTTGGCCACCGACTGCAGCGGCGTGCGCGCTTCGGCTTCGCGCTTGTCCGCCAGCGGGCTGTGCGAACGCCCGTAGAACCAGTAGATCAACATGCCGAGGTCGAGCCAGCCGAGGAAGCGGATCCACGTGACGATGGGCAGGCTGAGCATCAGGTAGCCGCACGACAGGATGCCGAGCACCGGGAACACCGGACCGAACGGCACCTTGAACGACCGCGGCGCGTCGGGACGCGTGATGCGCAGGCGCAGCACGGCGGCGCAGACGACAACGAACGCGAACAGCGTGCCGATGCTGGTCATCTCACCCGCGTCCTGGATCGGCAGGAGCCCGGCGCAGATCGAGACGATCACGCACGTGATGATGGTGGTGATGTACGGCGTGCCGAAGCGCGGGTGCACGATGCTGACGCCCGGCGGCAGCAGGCGGTCGCGGCTCATCGCGAAGAAGATGCGCGGCTGGCTCATCAACATCACCAGCAGCACCGAGGTGATGCCGGCGACGGCGCCGGCCGAGACCAGCCCAGCGGCCCAGTCCTGACCGATCACGCTCAGCGCGTAGGCCACCGGCGCGTTCAGGAACTTCACCGATTCGTCCGCGGCGATCATCGGCACGCCGGGCAGCGCCTGTTCGAGCGAGCGGTAGTGCACCACCGGGACGATGCCGCTCAGCACCGCGCCGACGGCGAGATAGAGCACCGTGCAGATGATCAGCGACGCGATGATGCCGATGGGCAGATCGCGCTGCGGGTTCTTGGCTTCTTCCGCCGTCGTCGACACGGCGTCGAAGCCGATGTAGGCGAAGAACACGACCGCGGCCGCGGCCATGATGCCCGGCCAGCCATACGGCGCGTACGGCTGCCAGTTGGTCGGCTCGACATACATGCTGCCGGCGGCGATGAAGAACAGCACGGCGGCCATCTTGATGGCGACCATGGCGGCGTTGAAACGGGCCGACTCGCGGATGCCGATCACCAGCAGCATCATGATCGCGAGCACGATCAGCACGGCGGGCAGGTTGATGATGCCCACCGGCGGCGGCGCGCCGAGCCAGACCGGCACCGTGAGGCCGAAGCCGGCCATCAGGCGCTGCATGTAGCCGCTCCAGCCGATGGCCACGGTCATCGAGCCGACGGCGTATTCGAGAATCAGGTCCCAGCCGATCATCCAGGCGATGAGCTCACCGAGCGTGGCATACGCGTAGGTGTAGGCGCTGCCGGCGATCGGAATCATGGAGGCGAACTCGGCGTAGCACAGGGCGGCAAATGCGCAGGCCAGCCCCGCCGCCAGGTACGACATCGTGATGGCCGGCCCGGCCTGATTGGCCGCGGCGGTGCCGGTCAGGACGAAGATGCCGGTGCCGATGATGGCGCCGATGCCGAGCAGCGTCAGGTCCCACGCCGTCAGACTGCGCTTGAGCGCCTTGCTCCCATGCTCAACGTCGCCGACAAGCTGCTCGATCGACTTCGTCTTGAACAGATTCGAATCCATTCATCCTCCGGCCCGGATTGTAGCCCAGATGCCCATCTGTATCCCGTGACAGTTCATCCACTTGCGCGGATGTTCACGGCTTGCAGCAGCGCCGCGGCGCGCGCACCGGGTTCGTCGCGCAGCAGATCCGAGATGACGCACACGCTGTCGGCGCCGGCCGCCAGCACCGAGGCGGCGTTGTCGACGGTGATGCCGCCGATGGCGACCACCGCCAGGCCGCGCGAATGCGCCCGCGTCGCGGCGGCGGCCACCATCTCGAGACCGACGGCGGCGTAGCCTGTGTCCTTGGTCGCGGTGCCGAACACCGGCCCGATCGCGACGTAGTCGATCGGCATCGTCAGCGCCGCGTCCACCTGCGGCACGTCGTGCGTCGAGAAGCCGACAATGGCGTCGGGACCAAGCAGTTGCCGCGCCGCGTCGGGCGCGAGGTCGTCCTGCCCCACGTGCACGCCGTCCGCCCCGGCGATCTGCGCGATGTCCACGCGGTCGTTGACGATGACCAGGGCGCGGCCGCGCGTTCGCGCCACCGCCAGGCGCGCGAGTTCGAGGAACGACCGCGCGTCGCTGGCCTTGGCGCGCAGTTGCAGCCATTGCACGCCGGCGGACATGAAGGCGTCGAGGACGTCAGCCGGAGCACGTGCGGAGCGCGCGCACGACTCGACGTCGAGCACGGCGTACAGGCGAGGCCAGGGATCGGGTCGCGGCACGTGGTGGTGCGTCAGTGGAGGCCTGGAGGGCTTGAAGGGCCTGGAGGGCTTGAAGGGCTTGTGGCTTGGAGGGCTTGGGCCTTGGGGCTTGGGGGTTGGAGAGGTCCGGCTACGCGCTTTCGGCCAGCGTCGACGGCTTCTTCACCGGCATGAACCGCTCCATGAAGTGCGTGCTCAGGCGCCCGGCGATGAAGTCCGGATCGTTGAGGATGCGCAGGTGCAGGGGGATCGACGTGCGGATGCCCTCCACCACCGACATCTCGAGCGTGCGCTTCATGCGGGCGATCGCTTCCTGGCGGTCGCGGCCGTGCACGATGATCTTGGCGATCATCGAGTCGTAGTTCGGCGGGATGGTGCACTCGGCATGCGCCGCCGTGTCCACGCGCACGCCCGGTCCGCCCGGAATGCTGAACGCGTGAATGGTGCCCGGCGACGGCACGAAGGTGACCGGATCCTCGGCGTTGACGCGGCACTCGATCGAATGCCCCGTGAACGTCACCTCGCTCTGCTTGAACGACAGGCGCTCGCCGGCGGCAATGCGAATCTGTTCCTTGACGATGTCGATGCCGGTCACCCATTCGGTGACGGGATGTTCCACCTGGACGCGGGTGTTCACTTCCATGAAGTAGAAGTTGCCCTTGGCGTCCATCAGGAACTCGAACGTGCCGGCGTTGGTGTACTGCACCGCCCGCGCCGCGTCCACGACCACCGCGCCCATCTTGCGACGGGCCTTCTCCGACACGGCAATCGATGGCGATTCCTCGATCAGCTTCTGGTGACGCCGCTGGATCGAGCACTCGCGTTCGCCGAGGTGCACGACGTTGCCGTGGTGATCGCCGAGGATCTGGTATTCGATGTGACGCGGCGACTCGAGATACTTCTCGAGGTAGACATCGCCGACACCAAACGCGGCTTCCGCTTCGCGCTGTGCGGTGCGGAACGCGTGGCCGAGTTCCTTCGGCTCCTTGACGATGCGCATGCCGCGGCCGCCGCCGCCGGCCACGGCCTTGATGATGACCGGATAGCCGATCGACGCCGCGATCTTCGTTGCCGCTTCCTCGCTGTCCACCGGACCGTCGCTGCCGGGCAGCATCGGCACGCCGGCCTTCTTCATCGCGCGACGCGCCTTCGCCTTGTCGCCCAGCAACCGGATGACGTTCGGGTCCGGTCCGATGAAGCGGATGTGGCAGGCCTCGCACACTTCGGCGAGATACGCGCTTTCCGAGAGGAAGCCGTAACCGGGATGGATGGCGTCGGCGCCGGTGATCTCGGCGGCGCTGATGATGGCGGGGACGTTCAGGTAGCTGTCGGCGCTGCGGGCCGGACCGATGCAGATGTCTTCGTCCGCGAACCGGACGTGCAGCGAATTTTCGTCCGCCTCCGAATAGACGGCGACGGTCTTGATGCCGAGTTCACGGCACGCGAAGATGACGCGCAGCGCGATCTCTCCGCGATTGGCGACCAGGATCTTCTTGAACATATGGGGGGGGGTTACGATTTCAGGCGGATGGCGAACAGGCGCTCGCCATACTGCACGGCCTGGCCGTTCTGGACGTAGACGCTGACGATCTCGCCCTCGTGCTCCGAGTCGATCTCGTTCATCAGCTTCATCGCCTCGATGATGCACAGGACCTGTCCCTTGCGCACCTGGTCGCCGACGTCGACAAACGGCTTGGCGCCCGGTTCGGCGGAGCGGTAGAACGTGCCGACGATGGGCGACGTGACGATGGCCAGGTCCTCCCCGGCCGGTTCGGCGGGTCGGGCGGGCGCGGCCGCCACCGGTGCGGGTGCCGCGGCCACGGGCGGCGGCGTCATCACCGGCGGTGCCGCCACGGTGTGCACGGCGCCGCTCTTCACACGCAGCTTGAAGTCTTCCCGTTCGAGCTCGAACTCGCTGAGTTCGCGGTCGCGGATGAAGTCGATCAGCTGCTTGATTTCGTCAAGGGTCATCTGCTCGCTCACACCTCGATCGGCTCGGTCAGCCACGTCGGGCCTGCCTCGGCCAACCACACATCGTCTTCGATTCGGATGCCGCCCCAGCCCGGGAAATACACGCCCGGTTCGAGGGTGAACACCATACCCGTGTCCAGCGCGCCCAAGCTTACCCCGGGACGACGCCGCGCCAGGCGCGGTTGCTCGTGCACCTCTAATCCCAGTCCGTGGCCCAGGCCGTGCCCGAAGGCCTCGGCCAGTCCGGCCGCCTCGAGCGACCGTCGCGCCACGTCGTCCACCTCGTCGCCCGGCATGCCCGGCGCCACCGCGGCAAATGCCGCCTGCTGCGCCTCCCACACCGCCTGCCAGCAGGTCCGCTGACGCGCGGTCCACGCTGACCCAATCACGACGGTCCGCGTCATGTCCACGGCATACCCGCGGAACATCCCGCCGAAGTCGATCACCACGAGGTCGCCGTCCGCCAGCACGCGATCGCCGGACCGATGGTGCGGCACGGCGGCGTTGGGCCCGGAGGCGACGATGGTATCAAAGGCCGGCTTGTCGAACCCCGCGCGGCGCAGCTCCCATTCGATCTCCGCCGCCAGATCGCGTTCGGCCAAACCGGCTAACGCTTTCGGGATTATACACTTAGCGACGTCGGACAAGCGGCGGCCGGCTTCGCGGAGCGTCGCCACCTCCCAGCGGTCCTTGCGAAGGCGCAGGCGTTCGACCGTGCCGTCCACGGGGCGCCACTCGGCACCGGAGGCCGCCGCGGTGAGCCGCGCCGTCCAGTCGAGGTGCTGGCGCAGGGTGACGACGTCACCTTCTATGCCAATGCTCCGGGCACCGGCGCGCGCCAGCAGGGCGATCAGCGTTTCGTCGATGGTCGAGCCGGGCGGCACGACCGACGCCGTGAGCCAGGGCAACTCGGCCGCGCGTTCGCGGAGTGTTTCGCCGTAGCGGCTGTCGCTGATGAGGTGAAGTCCGTCGGGCAGCGCCACCAGCAGACCGGCGGTGCCGAAGAACGAAGAGAGATACGCGATGTTGGCGCGATGCGCGATGACGAGCGCATCGACGCCTTCGGCCTGCACGGCCGGCGTCAGCGCGCGCCAGCGCGCGTGCAGGAACTCGGCCGGCGCCGACGTCATGGGCGCGGCTGGCGCAGCACGTCGAGCCAGCCTTCGAGTTCGGCCAGCGCCGCCTTGTCGGCGGGGCCGGGCCCGTCGGGGTCCGGCGTGTGGGACCGCAGGTGGCCCTCGAGATTGGCAAGCGGATCCGCAGCGGCGTCGGGCGATCCCCCGACCGGCGGAACGGCCAGACGGCCCGCGAGCGCGCTCAGCGGGACGCCCTCTTCCAGTTCATGGACGAACGCGTCCAGCGCCTGGACGCCCGGCGGCGTCTCGGCGCCGAGTTGCTCGACGAGGCGATCGAAATCAAACAGCGCTTCCACCGACACGGGCTCTTCGGCCGGTGCCGGCGGCGCCAGCGCTTTCTCCATGCGGACGACGGTTTCTTCGAGGTCCGGATCGTGACGGGCGAGTTCGAGGGCGCGGCGGTAATAGCCGAGCGCCTCGCCGATTTCGCCGCGGCGTTGATGAATCTCGGCCAGGCCGCGGATGGCGGCCAGGTTGTCGGACGCGCTGTCGACGACCACCGTCAACTCCTCGCGCGCTTCGTCGAGCCGATCGAGTTCGAGCAGCGCCCGGCCGAGCGTCACGCGCGCCGACAGGTACGCCGGATGCCGCGCCAGCCCGGCGCGACAGACCTCGATGGCCTCCTCGTGCACGCCGGCGCGCCGGAGCTCTTCGCCGAGTTGCGCGAAGGCGATCGACGACGGGTCCGAGAGGACTCGTCGTCGAAGCTCGAGGATGCGCGGAGTGTCGGAGGCCATCAGGGTGTCTCTGGTTCGGCGACGGTTACGGTCACAGTCGTTGAGGCAGAGCGGCCGGCGGCGTCAAACACCGTGAGTCTGACAACGTAAGTGCCTTCATCAGGGAACGTCGCCGTTGAGTAGCCGACGGTGTTGTTCCAGTCAGATGGTATGCCGTTTCCGTAGTCGAACTGATAGCGGACAATCGGTGCCGGCATTCGGGAACCGCGCGCGTCAAAGGAGACCGGGCGTCCCGGCCGCGGCGTTTGAGGCGAGAAGATCAACTGCGCGACTAGCCCGCCCCCGACCGTCACCGACTGTGTCTGAGTTCCTGTTTGCGCGGCGTCGTCGGTCACCGTCAACGTGGCGCGGAAAGATCCTGCCGACGAATATCGCTGCGAGGTGGTGACGCCGCTGCCGGTGCGACCGTTGCCGAAGTCCCAGTCGTAAGACACGATGCGTCGGCCACTGCCCGATGGCACAGTCGACGCTCCGGCATTGAAGAAGACGTCCTGGCCCACTTCCGGGCTCTGCGGCGAGAAGGTAAACGCCGCCGTTGGCGGCTCGGCTGCCGCGACCGTCACGGTCTGGGGCGTCGACTGCCCTGACTGACCGTTGACGTTCGTCGCCGTGAGCTGCACCACATACGTGCCGGCTGCGCGGTAGACGTGCGTCGCCGTGAGACCGGTGCCCGCGCTGCCATCGCCGAAGCTCCAGCTGTAGCTGCAGGCGTTGCCGCAACGGACGCCACGATCGGTCGTCGGCGCTGCGTCGAAATGCACGGTCTGATTCGTGGTCACCGTTGTCGGTGAATACGTGAACCCAGCCGCAATACCGTTCGGGCCCACAATGACACCCATCGGCACGACACGGATGTCGACCTGCCGCGAGATGTCTCCCCGGGCGTCGGTGCTGATCGGCGTGGCCGTCAGCGTGACCAGAGAGCCGACCTGGACAGGCGCCGACGGGCGGGGCGGCACCGTGTAGACAAGCCGCGCGATGCCGTCGTCGCCGGTGGTGACGGTGCTGGACGACAGCGTGCCGAAATCAGCGCGGCTGCCATCCACGAAGGTTTCGATTCTGAGCGACACCCCGCGCGCCGGTTGGCCGTTCGGGCCACGCGCGGTGATCCGCACCGACGCCTGCGAGACGCCGTCCTGCACCAATTCGGCCGGCGCGGCTTCCATGGCCAGCGACAGCGCCAGCTCCGACGGACCCGCCGCGACGGGCGCCTCGGTTTCCTGCACCGTGCAGGCGGCGCCGAGCACGGCGATGCTCAGCAGCGCGATGATTCGAGTACTGACGAACCGCATGATGTGCTCCACCTGTCCTACTCGTCTTCTTTCGGATCGGCGAAGTCGCCGAAATTGACTTGCAGCGTGCCGCGGGCGATGACCTCGTTGCCCACCTGATCGCGGCCGTAGAACTCGATCTCGGCCAGCGTGCTGATCAACATCGAACCGCCGCCGCCACGAAGGTTCCGCAGCGGCTGTTCGACCTTGGCCTGATGGCGCACGATCTCGAAGGGAATCGACGCGACGCCCTGCGCCGGAATCGTCGCCGTGACGGCCCCGTCGAACGGATGCGGCACATCGACGCCCGCGGTGTTCCGTCCGTCGGCCCGACGGAACGTGACCCGGTAGCGGTTCAAGGTGATGGCGACGTTGTTGGAGGGCGCCGTCGGGATCACGGCGCCCTGGTTCTTCATCGCGATTCGCATGGCGGCGACGGCGAGGTCATTGAACGTGCTGCCATTCGTGGCGACGTCGGAGAGCAGCGGCACGCCGAACTCTTCCGGATCGGCGCCCGACGCGCCTTCGATCGAGTCGATGATGATGTAAGCCGGTGACGAGCCGGTGCGCGTCAGTTCGCTCGCGCACGAGGCCGACGACAAGGCGGCCACGGCCAGCAGGCCGGCGCCGACGAGCGGGCGGAATCGGTGAATGCTCTCCATACGTCCTCGCACTATCCCTTCGTGATCCGCGGCGTGATGAAGATCAGCAGCTCGCGGCTTTCGTCGCTCATCTCATCCCGCTTGAACAGCCAGCCGAGGAGCGGAATCCGGTTGAGAAACGGCGTCCGGCCCTCGGTGACCTGCTCACGGCTCGTGTAGATGCCGCCAATCACCGTCGTCTCGCCGTCGGTCACCAGCACCGTCGTCGTCGCGCGCTGCGTGTCGATGGGCGGGATGCCGCCGACCGAGCGGCTGTAATCCGGCGCCGCGTTCTCGAGCGTGATGCGCATGATGACGGTGCCCGAGGCGGTGATCTGTGGGGTGACGCGCAGGCTGAGCGCGGCGTCCTTGAACGACACCGACACCGTGTTGTTCGCCTGTGTCTGCACCGGGATCTGCACGCCCTGGTACATCTCGGCCTCGATGTTGTTCTGCGTCGACACGCGCGGCGTGGACAGCAGCCGGCCCTTGCCGGTGCGCTCCAGCGCCGACAGCGCGACGTCGAGGTTCAAGGCGCCGTTGATGGAACCGAGCGCCAGGCCGAGCGCGCTGGTCGCCGACGGCGCCGGCAGATTGACGCCGGTGGCGGCGGCGCCTGGGCCCTGCTGCCCGCCGACACGGCCGCTCACATCCACCGTGTTCGGGAACGCGAGGTTGGTGCCGTTGCCGAGGGCCGGATCCATGCGGCCGTTGACGCCCCACTGCACGCCCAGCGCACGCGCGAAGTCGCGCGACGTCTGGACGATGCGCGCCTCGATTTCCACCTGCGGCTGCGGCGCGTCGAGCGCCGTGATGAGGTCGCCGGCGGCCGTCAACCGATCGGCGAGGTCGCGAATGATCAGCGTGTTGGTGCGCGCGTCCACCTGCACGTCACCGCGTGACGACAGCGCGCTGCGCGTGATGATCGGGATGAGGTCCGCGGCCTTGGCGTAGCTGAGCGCACGCGTCATCACGCGCAACTCCCCCGCCAGCGCCTGCGCGTCGGCCAGCTTGCGCCGCGACGCTTCCTCGTCGGCCAGCACGGCCAGCGGCGCGATGCGCACCACCGAGCCGTCGACGGCGTACCCCAGCTTGTTGGCCTTGAGGATGATGTCGAGCGCCTGGTCCCACGGCACTTCCTTGAGCGAGACGTCCACGGAGCCCTGAATCGTCGGATCGATGACGATGTTCAGGCCGCTGATCTCGGCAAAGGTGCGGAGGACGGCGCGCAGGTCGGCGCCCTGGAAGTCGAAGGTCACCGGATGGCCCGTGAAGCGCTGCTCGCCGGACGCCGGCGGATCGCCCGGAGCCGGCTGCTGTGCCGGCGGCGTCTGCGCCAGCGCGAGCGCCGCCATCGGACCATCGGGCGGCCGCGCGGCCACGTTGGCAATGGCCGCAATCATCGCGGTGGGCGCCTGCACGACCGGCGTGGTGGCCGCGGCGCTCGTCAGCGCCGCTTCAACGGTGCGCGGCGCGGGCGCGACCGTCACCGGCGGCGGCGCCGGTGCATCGGCGTCGTTTCCCGGCTCGGTGCGCGCGAACACGACACGGGTTTCGTCGCCAGTGGACTCGACGGTGTACTCCGCCTTCTTGCGCAGATCGATGACCACGCGGGTGACCAGCGGGTCGCGGCTGTTGGTGCCGACGCGCACGCGGTGCACGTCGCCGGTATCCACGGCCGTCGTCGCCGGCACGTTGCCGGTGGCCACGCCTTCGAAGTCGAGCAGCACGCGCGCCGGCAGGTCCGCCGCGTCTTCGACGCGCGAGGCGACGAGGCGGCCGTTGCCACGGATGGCGACCGCGGTGCCCTGGCGGTTGTCGGAGGTCTTGATGCCGGTCAGGCGCGTCGCCGCCGGCCGTTCGTCACGGGCCGCCGTCTTCTCGAGGTCCTGTGACTGCGAAACGCCGGCATCAGTCGCCGCGCGATTCACCTCGACGTAGATCATGTTGCGGGACGACCGCACGCGGTGCCGCGCCGGTTCGCTGAGCGCCACGCGCACGCGCGCCACCGGTGCGCCGTCCGGCGCAATCGCCGGTTCGACACGCACCGCGCTCACCGGCGGTTGCATCGTCGCCAGCGCCCGCGCATCGAGGCCGTCGGTGCGGACGTTACGCAGGTCGACGAACACCGTGAGCGGGTCGGGCTGGCTCGTGAGATAGGCCACGGGCTCGGTCGACTCGATGAGCACGGTGCTCAGTCCGCCGTCGAGACGGCCGGAGATGGAACGGACGGACGGGCCGTTGACGGCCTCCGGTCCGCTCGCCGCGAGCGTCGCGGCCAGCACGGCCGCGATTGGCACGGCCCACATCAGTCGAGGGTAGCGACTGCTAATCACTTGGTCTCTCCACCACGCAGAAACTTGCGCACCTCGCGCTGCCGCACGGTCGACAACGGATCGTTGACTTGCTCGAGGAGCGTCACGGACTCGGCCGTGATTGCTCGAATCGTGCCATCGGCCAGCTTGTCGCCGGCGCGAGCCGTGAACACCTTGCCGGACGCACCGGACACCATCGCGATCCACGCGCCACGGCTCTGCAGCGTGCCCCGCACGATGAGTTCTTCGACGGTCAGGCCGGCGAGGTCTTCGGCCGGAGCCGTGCGCGCCGGCGTGCCGGGACGAGTGCCCGTCGAGGCGACCAGTGCCACAAATGGGTCACGACGCCCCGCCGGCGCGTAGGCGTAATTGGCCGGCGGTGTTGGCGCGGCCGGCGCGGCGGGTGTCACCGGAGTGGCCGGTGCGGACGGTGCCGGCGAGGCCGGCGCCTGGGCGGACAGGCAGACGCTGCCCGTCATCGCCACCAGCGCGAGTGCGAGCGAGACGAGGCGCATCATTCGGTCTTGTTCGCTGCGTTCTTGGCCGCAGCGCCTTTCTGAGCGGGTGCCGTCTTGTCCGGATCGACAAGGACGAAGGTCGTCGCCGTGCACGACACGTTGATCGTGGCGTTCTGCGTCGCCTCGGGCCGGCTGGTGATCACCAGGCTGCCGACGTTGATGATGCGCGGGAAGCGGCTGACGCGATCGAGGAACGTCCCGAGGTTGTGATACGTGCCCTCGAGTTCCAGCCCGATCGGCCACTCGGCGTGAATCTCGCGTTCGGTGATCGGCTGCGGCCTGAAGCCGCGGATCCGCAGGTTCGACTGCGTCGCCAGCGTCTGAATGCGCCGCAGCAGATCGCCCACGTCCTTCTCTTCGGGCAGAATCGGCTTCAGCGCCTCGAGCCGCGTTTCGAGGTCGGCCACCTGGCTGCGGAACGCCGGCAGTTGCCGCGCCATCTCGGCGCCGCGCGCATTGCGTGCCCGCACCGCGGCGATCTCGCCGTTGCGCACCGCCAGTTCGGCCTGGCGTGGTGACTCATACAGGTAGTAGAACGCCCCCACACCCACGCCGGCGAGCAGGACGAACACGCCAAGCTGGCCGTACCACGGCATCTTGTTGAACTTCAGATCAGCCACGCGGCCCTCCCTTCTTCGCCGCGCGGCCCGCTTCGGCTGCCGGCGGGGTCGCCTCGATGCCGGCCATCTGGAACGATCCGCGGATAGTGAACCGAATCGTGTCGGGTGCGCCCTGCGTGCCCGGCACCACCTCGCTCGTCAGGATCTCGACCGGCCGCTTGAAGTACCGCGACGCCTCGAGGTTGCCGACGAAGTCGGACAGTGATGTCAGCGACAGGCAGCGGCCGTCGATGGTCAGGTCGAAGCCCTCCTGGCGCATCTCGGTGATCCAGGTCATCTCGGGCAGGGCCAGGCTCACCTGATCGATCATGTGCACCGGTGCGGTCTGGCCGCGGCGCAGTTCGTCGATGAGCGTCGCCCGCTGCTGCAGCTGTTCGCGGCGGCCCTCGAACTGCTGCACCTGGCGCAGAATCTCGGCAAGCCGCTGCTCTTCACGTTGCGCTTCGGCAAGTTCGCGTTCGGCGGTGGCGGCCATCTGGCCCAGGGCCCAGTAGCGCCAGCCGATGCCAACCGCCGCCAGCACCAGGATGAGGCTGCCGATGACGGTCATCTTCTGCGCCAGCGCCATCGGCGCCGGCTTGGCCGCCTTGCGCTCGCCGGCGACGAGGTTGATGCGGATCATCGGTCGGCCGCCTTGCGCAGGGCGAGGCCCACCGCGATTGCGGCAAACGGCGCCACATCATCCGCGGATGCCAGCCCGAGCCGCTCCGGCTCGAGCAGCACCTGCCGGAACGGATCGAAGGCCAGGACCTCGGTGTTGAACCGCGCCGCCAGCGCTTCGGCAAACCCGTCCACCCGCGAACCGCCGCCGCTGAGGACGATGCGGTCGATGCGGTCGGAGGAGGCCGTGGCCTTGAAGAAGTCGAAGGTCTTCTCGACCTCGAGGAGGATGTTGTCGGTCATGGCCTTCAGCACCGGCCGGGCGTCCTCGTAGCTGACGCCCTCGACGTCCTGCCCTTTCTTCAGTTGCTCGGCCTGTTCGTACGGCAGGCCGAGTTCACGCTGGACGGCCTCGGTGAAGGCGTTGCCGCCCATCGAGATGTCGCGCGTGAAGACCGACTGGGCGCCGTTGAGGATGTTGATGTTGGTGGCGCTGGCGCCGGCGTTCAGCAGGGCGACGACTTCGCCGGGCTGGAAGCCGTAATTCACCTCGTAGGCGTTCTGGAGCGCGAAGGCGTCCACGTCCACCACCACCGCGGTGCGGCCGGCCTGCGAGATGACGTTGGTGTAGTCGGCGATCTTGTCCTTCTTCGCCGCGACCAGCAGCACGTCCATCGTCCCCTGCGCCTCGCCGCCGCCGGGCGGGGTCAGGATCTCGTAATCGAGGTTGACGTCCTGGATGTCGAAGGGGATGTACTGCTCGGCTTCCCAGTAGATGGATTCGCTGAGCTCCTGCTCGGTCATCGCCGGCAGGGTGATCTTCTTGACGATGACGGAGTTGCCGGACAGCGACGCGGCGACGTCGCGGGCCTTGAACTGCCGGTTCTTGAACAGCCGGCCGACGGCATCGGCCACCGCGCCACCATCGATGATGGCGCCGTCCACGATGCTGTCGGGTGGCAGCGGCTCGACCCCGATGGCCGACACCTTGTACCCCTTGCGATGGGGCTTGAGCTCGATGGCCTTGACGGCACTGGACCCGATGTCGAGTCCCATCAGGCTTTTGCTTCGGCGAAAGAACACGTGGATCGCTCCGCTCCTCTAATCACCTGGTAAGGGCAAAGGTGATACCAACTTCGTTCATTGCCTCAGTCGGCGACAAATTTGGCCGTAGAGGCCTCGTTGCACGCTTCTTCAGGCGCCTCAGGCTATCCAGACCCGTAACAAAACTGCAAGTCACCAACGGATTTCGTGTGCAGCCCCTGCGTACTGCTCGGAGCCGAACGCGGTGAGCTGCTCCGTAGCTCCCACGTGGTTATCGGCGAATGGATGAAGAGGGTTAGTGAGAACCGCGTCGTATTGCAATTGCCTGCAAACCGTCGTATCATCTCGGTTTGCCGTGCCCAGGATAGGGCGCGCCAACGACCGACTCAGGACATTCGATTCATGCCTACTTACGTTGCCACCCCGAAGAGCGTGACCAGCCGCTGGCACGTCATCGACGCCGACGGCCAGGTGCTCGGCCGCGTTGCCAGCCATGCGGCGCGCCTGCTGCAGGGCAAGCACAAGGCGACCTACACGCCCTTCATCGACACCGGCGACCACGTCGTCATCATCAACGCGGCGAAGATCAAGCTCACCGGCCGCAAGGAAGACCAGAAGATCTATCGTCGTCACAGCGGCTATGCCGGCGGCCTGCGCGAGGAACGCGCCAAGGTGGTCCGCGAGCGTCAGCCCGTGCGCATGATGGAAGAGGCCGTGCGCGGCATGCTCCCGAAGTCGAAGCTCGGTGACGCGATGTTCCGCAAGGCAAAGGTGTACGCGGGCGCGACGCACCCGCATCAGGCCCAGCAACCCACTCAGTTCGAGGTCGCGTAAATCTTGGCAGCTACTCAGTTCTACGCTACGGGGCGCCGCAAGGAATCGACGGCGCGCGTGTTCCTTCGCCCGGGGACCGGCACCATCACGGTCAACCACCGCGCGTTCGACAACTACTTCCCCACCGAAGCGCAGCGCGTCCAGGTCCTGGTGCCGCTGAACCTCACCGAAACCGCCAGCCAGTTCGACATCCTCGCCACGGTGAGCGGCGGCGGCGTGACTGGTCAGGCCGGCGCCATCCGCCTCGGCATCGCCCGCGCCCTGTGCGCGTTCAACGCCGAGATGCGCCCGACGCTGAAGAAGGAAGGCCTCCTGACGCGCGACGCCCGCGCCAAGGAACGCAAGAAGTACGGCATGGCTGGCGCGCGCAAGCGCTTCCAGTTCAGCAAGCGCTAAACCGTCGATTCGTCAGTTCGTCAGTCGTCACGCACTTGGGTGGCCTCGCGATCATGAGGCCGAAGAGAAACGTCGGAAGGTCCCGCACGACTGGGACCGGAGTTCTGGAGGTAGCTTGACCCCGCTCGCGATGAAGGACCTGCTCGAAGCAGGCGCACATTTCGGTCACCAGACGAAGCGCTGGAATCCCAAGATGAAGCCATTCATCTTCGGTGAACGCAGCGGCATCTACATCCTCGACCTCGGCAAGACGGTCAAGCTCTACAACGAGGCCGAAGGCTATGTCCGTCGACTGGCGGCCGAAGGCAAGACCATCCTCTTCGTGGGCACCAAGCGTCAGGCACAGGACGTCGTCGCCGAAGAAGCCGCGCGCTGCGGCATGTTCTACGTGAACGAACGCTGGCTCGGCGGACTCCTCACCAACTTCACGACGATTCAGCGCAGCATCGCGCGCCTGCGCGACCTCGAGGCGATGGCCACCGACGGCCGGTATGACTTCATGCCGAAGAAGGAAATCGCCAAGGCCGAAAAGGAAAAGCGCAAGCTGCAGAAGAACCTCGACGGCATCCGCAACATGGGCCGCCTCCCCGACGCGCTCTTCGTCGTCGACACGCGCAAGGAACAGATTGCCGTGGACGAGGCCCGCAAGCTGAAGATCCCGGTCATCGGCGTCGTCGACACCAACTGCGATCCCGATCAGGTCGACTTCGTCATCCCCGGCAACGACGATGCGCTGCGGTCGATCCGGCTGTTTGCCTCGCGCGTCGCCGACGCGGTGATCGACGGCCGCCAGGAACGCGAGTCGCAGGTGGCCGAGCAGGCACAGGCTGACGCCGAAGCCGCCGCCGCCGACGAAGCCAACCGCACGGTGCGTCCCGCCAATCTCCGTCGCCCGCAGCGTCCGGCCGAGACGCCGGTGCCGCAGGCGTAACGGCCGCGGTCGGGACCGTTTTCAGTTCGCGCCGGCCCGCGGCAGGTTCGCAGGCCGGCGTTCTTTTGTACAGTCACGAGGAGTCAGAAGCGATGTCAGCGATCACGGCAGAAATGGTGAAGCAGCTCCGCGACAGGACGGGCGCCGGCATGATGGATTGCAAGGCCGCGCTCAACGAGGCGGGCGGCGATATGGAGAAGGCGATCGAGATCCTGCGCAAGAAGGGTCTCGCCTCGGCCGCCAAGCGCGCCGGCCGCGCCACCAACAACGGCATCATCGGCCACTACATCCACATGGGCGGCAAGGTCGGCGTGCTCGTCGAGGTCAACTGCGAAACCGACTTCGTCGCCCGCACCGACGACTTCCAGCAGCTCGCGAAGGAAGTCGCGATGCACGTCGCCGCTGCCGATCCGAAGTTCGTCCGCCGCGAAGAGATTCCGGCCGACGTGCTCGAGAAGGAACGCGAGATCTATCGCGCCCAGTTTGCCGGCAGCGGCAAGCCGGCCAACGTCATCGACAAGATCGTCGACGGCAAGCTCGAGAGCTTCTACGCGCAGGCGTGCCTGGTCGATCAGCCGTCGGTGCGCGACCCCAACGTCACGATCCAGCAGATGATTGCCGCCGCCACCGCCAAGACCGGCGAGAACGTCACCATTTCGCGCTTCGTCCGCTTCAAGCTCGGCGAGACCGGCGAAGCCTGAGCCCACCGCACACCGACGCCGCGCCCGCCGCGGCGCGTGCGCACCCTGTCCCGGCCGCCGGTCCACAGCCCCGCTGTGCATCGACGGCCGGTGAGCTGTACGCAATCGCTCGGCTATAATTCCGTTTCGTGTCCGAGTCTTCCGAGCCCTCCTACAAACGCATCCTCCTCAAGTTGTCCGGCGAAGCGCTGATGGGCGATCAGTCCTACGGCGTCGATCCCGCCGTCACCACGCGCATCGCCGAGGACGTCGCCGGCATCCAGGCCATGGGCGTCCAGACCTCCATCGTCATCGGCGGCGGCAATATCTTCCGCGGCCTGGCCGCCAGCGCCCGCGGCATGGACCGATCGACCGCCGACTACATGGGCATGCTGGCCACCGTCATCAACTCGCTGGCGCTGCAGGACGCGCTCGAGCAGTACGGCGTGCCGACACGCGTGCTCACCGCCATCGAGATGCGCGCCGTCGCCGAACCGTTCATCCGCCGACGCGCCGTGCGCCACCTCGAAAAGGGCCGCGTCGTCGTGTTCGCGGCCGGCACTGGCAACCCCTACTTCACCACCGACACCGCCGCGGCGCTGCGCGCCATGGAGATGCGCGCCGAGGTCATCCTCAAGGCGACGAAGGTGGACGGTATCTACTCGGCGGATCCGATCAAGCACGCCGGCGCCGAACGCTACGAGCGGATCTCGTACCTGCAGGTGCTGCAGCAGCGGCTCCAGGTGATGGACGCGACCGCCATTTCATTGTGCATGGACAACAAACTGCCCATCGTCGTCTTCAACATGAACCAGCCGGGGAACATCCGCCGGGTGATCATGGGCGAGCCAATCGGCACGACGGTAACGGCGTGAGAGGTGTGACGTCATGGATGTGAGCGATGTGAAGGGCCTGCAGGCGGAAGTCCGCAAGCGGATGAGCGGGCATATCGACTACGTGCGCAAGGAAATGGCGCAGGTGCGAACGGGACGTGCGACGACGGGACTGCTCGACGGCATTCACGTCGAGGCCTACGGATCACGCATGCCGCTCAATCAGGTGGCCGGCCTCTCGATCCCCGAACCGTCGATGATCGTCGCGCAGCCGTTCGACGGCTCGCTGATGGGCGCCATCGAACGCGCCATCCGCGCCTCGGACCTCGGCCTCAATCCGGCCAACGACGGCAAGGTCATCCGCATCCCGATCCCGGCGCTGAACGACGAACGGCGCAAGGAACTCTCGCGTCACGTCCACAAGATGACCGAAGAAGCGCGCAACCAGGTCCGCACCGTGCGCCGCGATGCCAACGACAAGCTGAAGAAGATGCTCAAGGAGCACGAGATTTCCGAAGACGACGAGAAGCGCGCCCTCGCGGAAGTGCAGAAGGCCACCGACGAGCACATCAAGAGCATCGACGAACTGCAGCAGAAGAAGGATGCTGAGCTGTTGAATAGATAGCAATGAAGGTCTTAGGTCCTAGGACCTAGGTCTTAGGCCGAATGTGCGGCCCTCATGTGCGATGCATCTGCGCATCTGCGGCAACGGAGGGCTGGGGGGCTGGGGGGCTGGGGGGCTGGGGGCAGATTCTGAAGCATCTGCGACCTGTCTTCGTTCTGTGCTGTCTGTGTCATCTGTGGCCTGTCTGTGCTTTCTGTGTAATCTGTGGCGTGGCCTATTTCACCCATCTCGAGTGTGCGTCCATCTGCGGCGCGGGACCGTTCGATCCGCGTGAGCGGCACTTTCTGTGTCCGTCCTGCGGCCTGCCGCTGCTGGCGCGCTACGATCTGACGGCGGCGCGCGCGTGGTCGCGTGATTCACTGGTCGGCCGCGAGCCGACGATGTGGCGGTATCGCGAGATGATGCCGCTGCTGCCGGGCGATGTCCCGGTGTCGCTGGGTGAAGGCTTCACGCCGCTGCGGCACGCGGAGCGGCTGGGGCAGTCACTCGGGCTGTCGCGGCTCTTCATCAAGGACGAGTCGCTCAATCCCACCACGTCGTTCAAGGCGCGCGGACAATCGGCGGCCATCACGCGCGCGAAGGCGCTGGGCGCGACGACGATTGCGCTGCCGACCGCGGGTAACGCCGGCAACGCGGCGGCGGCGTTTGCCGCGGCGGCGGGTCTTGCCTGTCAGGTGTTCATGCCGCGCGACGCCAAGCAGCCCTTCATCGACGAATGCCGCTTGTATGGCGCCACCGTGACGCTCGTCGACGGACTGATCACGGACGCCGGCCGCGCTGCCGCGGAGGCCGGCCGCGGCCTTGGCTGGTACGACGTCTCGACGCTGAAGGAACCGTACCGCGTCGAAGGCAAGAAGACGATGGGGTATGAACTCGCCGAGCAGTTGGAGTGGACGCTGCCCGACTGGATCATCTATCCCACAGGCGGCGGTACCGGACTCGTCGGCATGTGGAAGGCGTTTGCCGAGATGGAAGCCATTGGCTGGATCACGCCGGGACGGCGGCCGAAGATGGTGTCGGTGCAGGCCAGCGGCTGCGCGCCGATCGTGCGCGCCTTCGAGACCGGCGCCGAGAAGGCGGCGCCGTGGGAGAACGCGCACACCAGCGCCGACGGCCTGCGCGTGCCGAAGGCGATCGGCGACTTCCTGATACTGCAGGCGGTGCGCGAGAGCGGCGGCACGGCGCTCGCCATCGACGACAGCGAGATGGTGCGCGACATGCTCGAGATCGGACGTCTCGAAGGCATCAGCGCCGCGCCCGAAGGCGGCGCGTCACTCTCCGCCATCCGCGCGCTCGTCAACGACGGCCGCATCGGCGCCAACGACACCGTGGTGCTCTTCAACACCGGCGGGGCACTCAAGTACCTCGACGTTCTAAAAGACCCGTCAATGACAGAAACATCGGCAATCGAGAGATCGGGAGATTGAGCGATTGTCTGCAATTGGCAATCGGCAATCTCTGATTCGCATTTCGAATCGCCGATTGCCCGATCGCCGATTGGCAACAATCGCCCAATCCCCCGATCCGTCAATCCGTGAATGCTACGGCTCACCGAAGGAAATGCCGATCGCCCTGGCCGTGGCGAGCAGGTCGTAGTCGAGCGGCACGGTGCGGGTACGGCCGACCACATCCGCCAGCGGCACCGGCACCATGTCCGGCGGATGGTTCGCCACCATCTTGCCGAAGACGCCGCGGCGCAGTAGTTCCACCGCCTTGCCGCCCAGGCGCGTTGCGAGCACGCGATCGAACGGCGTCGGCGCGCCGCCGCGCTGCAGGTGGCCGAGCACGACGTAGCGCGCGTCCTTCCCCGTCATCTCTTCGAGCGCCGTCGCCACCGTGACGCCGACGCCGCCGAGGCGCTCCACGTAGCCGGCGCGCGCCTGCTCGAGGACGACGCGTTCGCCGCCAATCGGTTTCGCGCCTTCCGCCACCACGACGATGCTGAACTTCGCGCCAAGCGCGTCACGCCGACGCACGTGTTCGGCCACGCACTCGATGCTGTACGGAATCTCCGGCATCAGGATCACGTCAGCGCCGCCGCCGACGCCCGCGTGCAGCGCGATCCAGCCGGCGTAGCGGCCCATCACCTCGACGACCATGATCCGCTTGTGCGCCTCCGCCGTGGAGTGCAGGCGATCGATCGCATCGGCGGCAAATGACACCGCCGTATCGAACCCGAAGCACGTCGTCGTCCCGACGATGTCGTTGTCGATCGTCTTCGGCACGCCGACGAGCGGAATGCCCTTGAGGAAGAACTGGTGCGCGATGCCCAGCGTGCCGTCGCCGCCGATGGCGACGAGTGCGTCGAGTCCCATCTTGTGGAACGTCTCGACGACACGGTCCGAGTAATCCACCTTGCCGTTGGCGGTATCCGCCGGATACTCGAACGGGTTGCCGTGATTGGTGGTCCCGAGGATGGTGCCGCCCAGGCGCAGGATGCCGGTGACGTCCTTCGGCGTCAGCGGCCGCGTCCGCGAGGGGTCGAGCAGTCCATCGAAGCTGTCTTCGAGGCCGATGACTTCGATGCCGGCGTTACAGGCCGCCTTGACGACGGCGCGGATGACTGCGTTGAGGCCGGGCGCGTCGCCGCCGCCGGTCAGGACACCAATCTTTCTCACTGGGGACATCGGGGTTGCCACTATAGCATTCCGGCCGGAATGGCCGAGGTTGGAGGCGAAAGTGTGACGCAACACCGTGCTATACTCCGACTCGGTTTTGCGCCCGCGGGGCCTCCCAGCCCCCTCGGATTCCAAACCCCAAACCTCTCCCCCAACGCTTGAAAGGATGTTTGCGATGTTGGTGTGGGCAAAAACGGTGCGGGCGTGGACGGCATCCGGGTTGATGGCGCTGCTGCTCGGCCTCGGCGCGGTGGTTCTCCTGGCGGCGCCCGTGGCTCCCGCGCTCAACGCGCCGGCGGTATCGGGCCAGCGCGTCACGTTGTCGTGGAACGCGGTGCCGGGCGCCCTGGGCTATCGCCTCTCGGTGGGCGTCAACCCGAGCGCACCGGCATACGCGCAGAACGTCGGCCCGGCTACTTCCTACACATTCGATTCGCCGTTCACCGGCACCGGCTGGGTGGCCGTGCAGGCGTACGACGCCTCGGGCCTCAGCCCGTACTCGAACGTCGTGCAACTGGTAATCGGCGGCGCGGCCGGCACACCCGCTGCCCCGCAGGATCTGCAGTACGGCATCAGCGGCCGGAACGTCGTGCTGTCGTGGCGCGCCGGCATGGGCGGCTCGGCGCCGCTCGGCGTGCTGCTCGAAGCCGGCACCAGTCCCGGGGCCGCCAACCTCGGCAGCATTCCGCTGCCCATCAGCACGCAGACCACGGTGCCGAACGTCCCGAACGGCACCTACTACGCGCGTGTCTACGCGGTGAACGCGTCGGGCCGCAGCGCACCGTCGAACGAAGTGCGCATCGACATGCCCGGTGGTGGCGGTCCCTGCGTGCCGCCGCCGGCGTCGTCACTCGCGGCGTCGGTGAATGGCCAGACCGTGGGCTTTGCCTGGTCGCCGGTGGTGGGTGTGGCCGGCTACAACCTCGAAGTGTCGCTGAGCCCGACATCGCCCGCCGTGCTGTCGCAGACGTTCGGCCCAGGCACGACAAGCTTTGCCTATCCCAATGCGCCGGCCGGCACCTACTACGCCCGCGTTGTCACCGGCGCCGCCTGCGGCGCGCAGACGGGATCGAACGTGGTGCCGCTGACGGTGACGGGGCCGCCGCCGGGAACCGGTCCGCGCACGCCCAACCCGCCGCCGGGACAGCGCCTGCCGCTGCCGAACATGTCGAGCGTCGTCGAGGCGATCGCGCGTGCCTATCCGAACGAGCTGCGGAACTCGTGCCGCGAGCACGGCGGCAACAACGCCTGGATGTTCCGGCTGGTGCAGGAACTGCGTCGTCACGACACGCGGTGGGGGTTGAACTGGAAACGCGGCAACCGCGGCGACATGTCGCAGGATGCCATCGACTACAACTTCGGTTCAACGGCGGATGAAGACACGACGAATGTCTACATCATCGACGTCATCGGCGGGCACTGCGGAGGCAACCCCGGGCCGACGTGGATCGACCAGACGCAGGCCACGGCTGACAAGGGTGAGATTGGTCGCTGGACGCTGCAGCCGTACATCGCGGCGGGCGGACAACCCTAGGAGTCTGGTGGGCTGGGGGGCTGGAGGACTGGGGGCTCGAGGACTTGGGGGCCGGAGGCTGGAGAGCTGGCCGCGCCTGAAGGCCGGAGAGCGACAGGCCGAGAAGTCGGAAGCCACCCGGGGGATCGAGACCACTCCCCACTTTGTTCTGAACGTGTGTTGGTGCAACCGGGCGCCCGTGGCCCTGACCGAAAGGATGGCTGAATGAAGAGACTGCAGTTCCCCCTGACTCACGTTGCCGCGGCCGTGCTGGCGGCGGTCGTGGGTGCGTCGGTGCTGACGCACGCGCAGGTGACCCCGCCGACGCTGACCGCGTCGGCCGTGGGTGCGACCGTAAACTTCTCGTGGACCCCGGTGGCCGACGCCACCGAATATGTGCTGCAGGCCGGCGTTGCGCCCGGCAACTACATCCTGACGGTCCCGGTGGGACTGACGACGGCAACGTCAGCGCAGGCACCCGCCGTCGGCACCTACTATGCGCGCGTCGGCGCCCGGACGCCGAGCGGCGATGTGTGGTCCGCCGGCATTCCCATCACGGTGACCGCGATGGTCGCGCCTCCGACGGCGCCCACGGCACTCACCACGTATCTGAACGGACGGTCCGCGCTGATTACCTGGACTCCGGGCGTCGGCGGGGGCGCTCCGAGCGGCTATATCCTGCACGCCGGCACCACCCCGGGCGGCACGGAGCACGGCGTGTTTCCGCTGGGCGCGACGCCGCAGTTGGCCGTGCCGAACCTCGGCGCCGGCGACTACCACCTGCGTCTCTTCGCGGTGAACGCCGGCGGTGTGAGCCCGGCGTCGAACGACACGCTGCTCAGCATGCCCCAGGGCGGCGGCTGCTCGGTGCCGCCGGCGCGCGACTTCACGTTCTTCTCATTCGGCCGCTTCGCGCAGTTCACGTGGCTGCCGGTGCCCGGCGCGTCGGGATACCGCATTGACGTGGCGACGTCGCCCGGCGGCGCGCCCGCAGCGTCGCAGACGTTCGCGGCGAACGCCGGGAACTGGAGCATTACCGGCGCTCCGCTCGGCACCTTCCACGCCAAACTGACTACCGCGGTGTCGTGCGGTCAGCAGGCGACGAGCGCGGAGAAGCCGATCGTCCTCGACGGTGCACCGCCACCGGGACCGCGCGCGCCCAATCCGGCACCCGGGCAGCGGCTGCCGTTCCCGTCCTGGGGCGAGGCCGTGGTCGAACAGCTCGCCGCCGAACGGCGGGACCTGCTCTTCCAGTCGTGCACCGAGCACGGCGGCAACAACCGCTTCATGTTCGAACTCGTCCGCCGTTTGCGCCAGCGTGACAACCGCTTCGGCCTGAATTGGAAGCGCGGCAACTACGGCGACCTGTCGCAGGACATCGTCAACTACAACTTCGGCAGCGAGCCGGACGAGGGCACCGAGAACGTCTACATCGTCGACATCATCGGCGGCCACTGCGGCTCGAATCCGTCGGCGGCGTGGATCAATCAAACCGACGCGACTCGCGCGGCGGGTACTAAAGGCGTGTGGACGCTGCTCCCGTACATGAACGCGGGGTTCCCGATCGTTTCCGATCAGCAGTAACCCGCCGCTGAACGTGCGAGATTTTATGGGGCCACCTCAACCGGGTGGCCCCATAATTGTCGGGGTTGCGAGGTCGCCGTGCCGGCGCCTCCTGGAGCCCGATCGCATGAAGAAGACTTTGCTCGCGGCGCTGCTTGGCGCTGCCGCCCTCCTCGTCAGTCCGTCCTTCGCCCTCGCGCAGTCCGCGCCTGTCCTCACCGTCGATGTGTCCGGCAACAACGTCGGCGCGTCATGGACCGCTGTTGCCGGCTCCACCGGCTACCGCGTCGACGTCGGCACCTACTCGGCCGGCACCAACGTCATCTCCGCCACCATCAACGGACTCTCCGCCGGCGGCGCGCTCGGCGTCGGCACCTACTTCATTCGCGTCTACCCGGTCGCCGGCTCGACGCTCGGTCCGGTGTCCAACGAGGTGCAGTTCAACGTTGGCACGCCGCGGCCGGGCGCGCCCATCGCGCCCGCCGCCACAATGGACGGCTCGACGCTGGTGTTCACGTGGGCGCCGCCGACCACGGGTGGCGCGCCGACGACCTACGTCCTGCAGGCCGGGACGCAGTTCGACTGGGCCAACCTGGCGACGCTGAACGTCGGCAATGTCGCGACCTACTCGGTCCCGAACGTCGCCGGACTGTTGCCCGCGGGCACCTACTTCGCGCGCGTGATGGCCGCCAACGGCACCGGCGCCAGCGATCCGTCGGAGGAGATTGTGTTCACGATTGGCAATCTCCCCGGCGTGCCGACGCCGAATGCGCCGACCGTGAGCGGGAACAACGTCACGCTGTCGTGGAATCCGCCCGCCGGCGGCCTGCCTGTCACGAACTACCGCATCGAAGGTGCCTACGGCGACTACCGCAACCTCGGCACCGCCGCAACACTCGACGGCAGCGCGACGTCGTACTCGGCCAATCTGCCCAACGGCTCGTACTACTGGCGCGTGCGCGCCTTCAACGGCACCACGCCCGGCGCCGTGTTCGGCACCGCGTCGTTTGCCGTCGGGCCAACCGATCCGCCGCCGGCTGGTCCGCGCACGCCCAACCCGGCCACCGGCCGCCGGCTGCCCAAGCCTTCGTACGGCGAAAGCGTCGCCCGTGCCATGGCCACGGCGTATCCCTTCGATCTCGCCAACTCGTGCCACGAAACCGGCGGCACGAACCACTGGATGTTCAAGGTGATTCGTGAACTGCGCCACATCGACACGCGCTGGATTCTCAACTGGAAGCGCGGCAACACCGGCGACCTCTCGCAGGACATCGCCAACTACAACTACGGATCGCTGCCGGACGAAGGCACGATTGACGTCTATCTGTGGGACATCATTGGCGGACACTGCGGCGGGCGTCCGACCTGGAACTGGTCGGACGTCACCGACGCCACGGCGCGCGGCAACACCATCGGCCGCGGCACGCTGCGCCCCTACATCGCCGCCGGCTACACGCCGTAGTTCAGATTGGGCTCAAGATTGGGGTCAGGTCACGATTCGGGAGTCCGGCGACGACTGACGACTCACGAATCGTGACCTGACCCCGGCTCGTCGTGACCCCGTGACCCCGGCTCGTCGTGACCCCGGCTCGTCGTGACTCACGAATCGTGACCTGACCCCCAGGCTATAGACCCCCGGCTATACGGCGCGGTTTGGTACAATGACCCATCCCGCGACCGTCCCCGCCGCGGCCTGAACTCCATGCCAATTCGCCTGCTCGTCGCGCTGCTCTTCACCCTGCTCGTCCAGACGCCGCAGGCTCAGCAACCGCCGTCCGCCGTGGCCGACCTTGCCGACGCCTCTGCCGTGGTCGTGACGGGTGCCGTCGAGGCGATGGCGGCTGGCGAGGATCAGGGCGCCATTTACACCTACGTCACCGTCCGCGTGGACGAGGTGCTGAAGGGCGCCGTCCCGGCGCGCACGGTGGTGGTGAAACAACTCGGCGGCACGCTGCCGCAGCTGGGCCTCTACATTGCCGATCAGGCGCGCTTTGCCGCCGGCGAGTCGGTACTGCTCTTCCTCAACAGCCGCCCGCGCGATGGTTCGCTCTACACGGTCGGCCTCGGCCGCGGCAAGTGGACGGTGCTGCCCGACATCCGCGGCGGCGGGCTGGCCGCGATCCAAGGCTCGCTCGCAACGGGGCTTGACGATACGACACGCGCCGCGATCGCCGCGTCGCGCCCGCACGCCGCGAACTTCGTCGCCATCCCGGCCGACGCGCCGACGCCGGACAGCCCCGGCTACACGTTCATCCCCGGCAGCGAAGGCGGTCCCGCGCGCTGGCATCAGGCCGACGATGGCGTGAGCGTGCCGGTGGACTTCCAGACGATTCCCGGCGGCTTGCCCGGCGACGCCAGCGCTGCACTCAATCGCGCCATCGGCGCCTGGAACGGCGTCGGCTCGCAACTGCAGCTCGCCCGCGCGCAGACCGGCCCGCACACCTGCCCATCCACCGGATTCAGCGGCAACGGACGCATCGGCCTTTACTGGAACGACCCCTGCGGCGAAATTCCCGACGGCGACTCCGCCACCTTCGGCATGGGCGGCGGCTTCTTCACGCCCGGCTTCCAGAAGACGATCAACGGCGTCACGTTCAACGCGTTCGTGCAGGGCCTGGCGATCCTGAACAACAGCGGACCGCACCTCGCCACGGCGGCGTGTCTGGAAGACGCGTTGACGCACGTGCTCGGTCACGCGGTGGGCCTCGGGCACTCCGGCGACGGCAACGCCGTGATGTATACGACGCTGCGCTCCAGTTGCACTGGCGGATCCACCGGGCTCGGCACCGACGATGTGAACGGGCTGGGTGCGATTTATCCGGACATCCCGAGTGGCGGCCTGCCACCGCAGGCGCCAACGGCCATCACCAATACCGTGTCGCTCGACTCGGTAACGCTGTCGTGGACGCCGGCCACCAGCGGCGGGCCGGCGCAGAGCTACATCCTCGAGGCCGGGACGTCGGAGCAGCAGCCGAACAACATCGCGGTGCTGCCGCTGCCGAACGCCAACACATCGACGGTGGTCGGCGCGGTGCCGCCCGGCGTCTACTACGTCCGCGTTCGCGCTCGCAACGTGCTTGGCACGAGCGCGCTGTCGCCGGCCACGGTGGTGACCGTCGGCCCGTGTCAGGCGCCCGCCGCACCGACAGGACTGGCTTACACGAACGCCGACGGCTTTGTCGGCATCACGTGGAACCCGCCGGCCTCCGGCGTCACGCAGGGCTACCTGCTGTCGGCTGGGATGTCGCCCGGTGCATCCGACGCGCTGGTGCTGCCGCTCGGTCCGACGCCGGCCTTCGCGGGCACGGCGCCCCCCGGTGATTACTACGTGCGTGTCGCGGCGCGAAACTCCTGCGCCACGGGTCCCGCGTCGTCGCCCGATCTCGTCGTCCAGGTACGCGCCTGCACCGCGCCGCCGCTCGCGCCGGCGAATCTCTCGTTCACGCGCGCCGGCAACACCGTGACGCTCAACTGGACCGGGCCCACATCCGGTAACCTGCCGTCCCGGTATCAGATTCACGCCGGCAGCGGGCCTGGTGCCTCCAACATCCTCGTCTACGAAACGACCAACCCGGCCACGTCGTTCCAGGCCTTTGCACCCGCCGGCACCTATTACGTCCGCATCGTCAGCCGCAACAACTGCGGCTCGAGCAGTACCGCGTCCAACGAAGTGCAGGTGGTGGTGCCATGAGCCGAGCGCGCGTGCGGTGGTCGTTGTCGCTGGTCGCGCTGGTGATGCCGCTGGCGGCGGCCATGCCCGCCGTGCTGGCGGGTGATCAATCGGCGCCTGCTCCCACTGCTGTCGCCGCTGACGCGCCGACCTACGTGCGCGACATCGCGCCGCTCCTGAACGAACACTGCGTCGAATGTCATCGCCCCGGCCAGATGGCGCCGATGTCGTTTCTCACCTACGAGGCCACGCGTCCGTGGGCGCGCGCCATCCAGCGTCAGGTGGTCGGCCGGACGATGCCGCCATGGGGTGCGGATCCGGCAGTGGGCCACTTCGCGAACGATCCGAGTCTGTCCGCCGACGCCATTTCGACGATCACGCGCTGGGTGGACGCCGGAGCGCCGCGCGGTGAGGGCGCGCCGCCCGCGCCGCCGGCCGCACAGTCCGACGAATGGCGCATCGGCACGCCGGATCTGATCCTGTCGATGGACGAGTCCTTCCCCATTCCCGCGACGGGGATCATCGAATACCAGTACTTCAAGGTGCCGACGCACTTGAAGGAAGACCGCTGGGTGACCGCCGTGGAGATTCGTCCCGGCGAGCCGCGGGCCGTGCATCACCTCCGCATCTTCGCGCAAGGGCCTGAACGCGACACGCGACCCGTCCCGACCGGCCGCGAGATGTATTGCATCGACGAAGTGTGTGGCAATCTCGAACCGCCGCTGATTGGCTGGGGACCGAACCTCGCCTCCGTCGCGGTCGGCACGCGGCCCGAAGTGTACGAGCTCGGCTCCGGCAAGCTGCTGAAGGCCGGCTCGGTGCTGACGCTGCACACGCACTACACCTCGTTTGGCGAAGCCAGCACGGACCGCACGCGCGTCGGTCTCCGCTTCGCGAAGACGCCGCCGAAGGTGCAGTTGAAAACGGTGTCGATGGCGCAGGAACAGTTCGCGATTCCGCCGGGCGATGCCAATCATGTCGTGAACGCCTCGCTCGAGTTCCGCGAACCGGTGCAGCTGCACAGTCTCGGCCCGCACGCGCACCTGCGTGGCCGCAGCTGGCGCTTCTGGCTGCAGACGCCGGACGGCACGCGCACCGAACTCCTCTCCGTCCCGCGCTTCGACTTCGACTGGCAGTTGCACTACGTGTTCAAGGATCCGATTGCGGTTCCGGCCGGCTCGAAGCTCGAAGGCACGGCGACGTTCGACAACTCGCCGGGGAACGTCAACAACCCCGACGCCACCGCCACCGTGCGCTGGGGCCCGCTGACGGTGGACGAGATGATGTTCGCGTCGGTCGTCTACAGCGCCGACAAGAAATAGCGGGACACAGGAAACCGCGAAGACACGAAGGGGCACGACCCTTCGACGTCGCTCAGGGCAAGCGAACGCGAAGGACGCAAAGGTTGCAGAGGGGCCAGACCAGTCTTTGTGCCCTTCGCGCCCTTCGCGGTCAGCAGAGGATCTTCGTGCCATCGTGGTTTCATTGCCGGAGGCCACACCATGCCGACTGTTGTTCGCGCCCACCGTTGGTTCTGGCTCAGCACTGTCGTCGTTGTCGCCGTCGCCGCGGGTTTGCGGTGGACGTCGGCGCAGGCACCAGCCGACAATGCCGACGTGAAGGGCAAGATCGTTTTGATTACCGGGTCCACCGATGGACTCGGGCGTGAAGTGGCACGGCGCACGGCGGCGCGTGGCGCGCATGTCATCGTCCACGGACGCAATCAGGAACGCGGCAAGGCCGTGGTGGATGAAATCACGAAGGACGGCGCCGGCACGGCGCGGTTCTATGCGGCCGACTTCGCTCTGCTGGATGACGTGCGGACGTTTGCCGCCGCCATCCGGAGGGACTACGACCGCATCGACGTGCTGGTGAACAACGCCGGCGTGCTGCTGCGCGATCGGCAGGTGAGCCGCGATGGGCACGAGCTGCAGTTCGCGGTGAACTATCTCGCCGGCTTCCTGCTCACGCGCACGCTGCTGCCGATCATCGGCGTCAACTCTCCGGCGCGCATCATCAACGTCTCGTCACTCGCGCAGTCGCCGATCGACTTCGACGACGTGATGCTCGAGCGGCCCGGCCGCGCCGCGCAGGGCTATGGACAGAGCAAGCTGGCGCAGATCCTCTTCACGATGGATCTCGCCACGGAACTCAAAGATCGCCCCATCATCGTCACCGCTCTCCATCCGGCGACGATGATGGATACGACGATGGTGCGGCAGTCGGGCATGCCGTCGCGTTCCACCGTTGATGAGGGCGCCACGGCGCTGATGCAGCAGATTGCCGGCGCGACGGTCGAGAGCGGCCGCTTCTACAACGGCCTGAACCCCGCGCGTCCGAACGCACAGGCCGAAGACGTCACCGCCCGCGCGAAGCTGCGCGAACTGAGCGTGAAGCTGACGGGAGTGAAATAGACGTTTGCCGGGACGCTTAAAGACACCACGAAGACCCGAAGGATCACGACCCTTCGACGTCACTCAGGGCAAGCGGCCGCGAAGCACACAAAGGAGAATGCTCTCTTTGTTTTCGTGCCCTTCGCGCCCTTCGCGGACGACGAAGGCTCGCTTCGTGCCTTCGTGGTTTCCTGTGATACCCGACGCCGCTCACGTATCCAGCCAGGCGTGGAAGGTGTACTCGCCGCGCACGTAGCGGGCGCCGACGGCGTCGTAGATGCGCACCGTGGCGATGTTGTGGTTCTGCGTCTGCGTTTCGGTGACGTCGCCGCGCTGATAGTTCTCCATCGCCAGCGATCGAATGAGACCGGCGTATGCGCCGGGCTTGTCGCGGCGGCAGGCACCGAGGCTGCCGATCCACAGCGCCACGCCGCCGACCGATGATGCGGGCTCGACGCGCCGCGTGCTCGCCCATCCGTGCAGCCCCCCGTGCCCGTCGTCCGCGACGACGATGCGATCGGCCATGCGGCCGGCGATGCACTGTTGCGCCCATTCTTCGTAGAACGCGTCGCTGCGATCGCGCGGCAGGTGCGGATCGAGATGAAAGCGGCCGCGGAAGCCGACGTACGCCTCGCGGGTGATAGCCAGCACTTCATCGACGTCGCGCGGTTCGAGCGGACGAACATGGCCGACCTCGCGGACTTCCGCCGGCGGTTCCCGGTGCGGGTGGGTGAAGTAGGTGACGAGCGCGTCCATCAGGCGGAAGCCGCGCGCCTCGAGCGCCGCCACCGCCGCCATGTCGGCCACATCCACTTTGGCCGTCACGTGACGCACACCGCGTGCACGCCACTCCTCCACTGCTGCGCGCACCACCGCCTCGATGTGTCCGGGTGTGGCCGCGTCGCCGCGCAGCAGGTAGTCCAGCCGCGCCATCGGCACGCCGAAGAACGCCGTGTCCCACGGGAGCGATCGGCCCAACGCCACCGCCATCTCATCGCCTTCACCCACGGCGAGTGCGAGATGCTCCTCGTCCGCACGCACGCGCGCCACTTCGGCGGCCAGCATCTGCTGCTGCCGCGCCCGCGACCACACGCGGTGATGGCGATACGGCTTGAAAGGATAGGCGTCGGCCAGCCGCGCGAGGAGCGCGGCGTCGCCGGCGTCGAGAGATCTCGGCGTCACCGAGGGCCGATCATATCGCCTTTGATAGAATCCCGGTCGATGTCCACGCCGTCCGCGCGGCCGCACTGCTGATGGCCAGCCTCGCTGTCGTCATCCCGGTCTATCAGGCCGAAGCGTCGCTGCGCCCGCTGTCGGACGAACTGATCCCCGCGCTCTCCTCGCTCGGCGTCGACTGGACCGTCTGGTTCATCGACGATGGCAGCACGGATGGGAGCTGGGCGGAGGTGGAACGCCTGGTGTCGGACGAGCCGCGCTACCGCGGCGTCCGGCTGATTCGCAACTTCGGCGAGCACGTCGCCATCACCGCCGGTCTCGATCGTGTGGAGGCGGACTACGTCGTGATCATGGCGTGCGATCAGCAGGACGATCCGTCGGCGATTGCCGCAATGCTGGGCGCCGCGCGCGGTGGCGCGGACCTCGTGCTCGTGCGCCGCATGCAGCGGCGTGACGCCTTCGTCAAACGTCTGCTGGCGCGCCTCTTCTACGCCTTCATCTCGCTGCTCTTCAGCATCGACTACGACTATCGCGTCGGCAACTTCCGGCTGCTGACGCGGCGCGCCGTCGAGTATTTCCGCAAGCACCGCGAACGCATGCGCAACGTCAACGCGATCATGGCGCTGATGGGCGTGCGCACCGCCTACGTCGACGTGCCGCACCGCGCCCGCCGGCACGGGCGTAGCAGCTACACGCTGATGCGCTCGGCGCGCATGGCGGCGTCGGTCGTCATCGGCTACTCCGACATCCCGCTCGTCGTCTCCGGCGCCATCGGTATCGTCCTCATGGCGGCGGCGGCGCTGTGGTCGATCGCCGTCGCCATCGGCCTCGCCGGTCCCGCGTCGGACGTGCGCATCGCCATCGCCGCGGTGGCCGGCGTCGGCGGTCTCATCCTCCTCAACCTCGGCATCGTCGGCGCCTATCTCGGCCGCGCCGCGCGCGAAGCCAAGGAGCGGCCGATGTATTTCGTCGGCGACACACTCAATGTGGAGGACGGGCATTGACGGATTGACGAATCGGGAGATTGGCGATTGTTGCCGATCGGCAACTGACGATTGGCGATTCGATTCGGCGATTGCTCGATTGCCCATCGGCAACAATCGCGAAATCCGCCGATCGAGCAATCACCCCTGCCCTCCGCCTCCCGCCTCCCGTGTCACGCTCGGGTTGGTGTAAGATAACGAAGTTCGTTCGAAGGGCCGTTAGCTCAGCTGGGAGAGCGCCGCGTTCGCAATGCGGAGGTCGGGAGTTCGATCCTCCCACGGTCCACCAACCTCCGCTCACGATTCAGGCGGAGGTTGTCTCGCCGAAGCCGCCGCGCGGCGAAGGCGGACAGCCCTCCAGTCCTCCAGTCCTCCAGCCCTCCAGTCCTCCAGTCCCCCGTCCTTTCTGTCCCCGCCGAAGCCGCTTGCGGCGAAGGCGCGCTGAACCTGCTATGGTGATTAGACCGTGCGTCTCCTTGCCCTGGCTTTCGCATCGCTGCTGGTCGCGACACCACTCGCGCAGGCGCCTCCGCCGGACGCCGCCGCGTTGGCCACGCGCGTGCAGGCGCGCTACGGCGCCATCAAGGACTTCGAGGGCGCCTTCGTTCAGTCCTACGAAGGCGGCGTGCTCCGGACGAAGACCACCGAGAGCGGCACTTTCCAGGTTCGCCAACCCGGCCAGTTCCGGTTCCTCTACACCAAGCCCGAGCGCAAGGAGTTCGTCTCCGACGGCTCTTCGATCTACACCTACCTCGTCGTCGACAAGCAGGTGATCATCACCCCGGCGCCTGGCCCCGGCGAAGCGACGACACCGGCGTTGTTCCTGGCCGGCCGCGCCAACATGGCCCGCGATTTCACGGCGACGTTCACGCCGCTGCCCGGCGCTGCACAGGGGCTGCAGACGCTGCGCCTCGATCCACGCAAGCCCGACCCCGACTACGAGTGGTTCGGCATCGGCGTCGACCCCGCGTCCCTGCAGATCCGCTTTCTCGTCGCCGTGGACCGCCAGGGCGGCCGCTCCGCGTTCACTTTCAGCAACCTGAAGGAAAATGCGGGACTGACCGATAACACGTTCCGGTTCCGTATCCCCCGCGGGGTCGATGTCGTCCAGCATGGCGCCCGTCCCAAGTAACCGTCGCGGCACCCTCACGGTGCTCGCCCTCGTCTTGTCGCTGGCCTTCTCCGCCTGCGCGACAACGCGGAGCCTGTCCGATGCGCGGTTGGCGGAAAGCCGCCAGGACTACGACACCGCGGTCGCCGAATACACGCGCGCGCTCCGTCAGAACCCGAACAGCAAGGACGCCCGCTTCGGCCTCGAACGCGCCCGCCTGCGCGCCTCGCAGGATCACTTTGCCGCCGGCCGGCGGCTCGCCGCGCTCGGCAAACTCGAAGAGGCGGTCGTCGAGTATCAGATTGCCGCCGAGCTGAGCCCGCTGAACGGCGACATCCAGAACGAACTCCGCACCGTGCGCGGCCAGTTGCGCACACAGGTGGCCGTGCGCGAGGATGGCAAGACGCATCTCGAAGCGTTGATCGATCAGAGCCGCGGTGCGCCGCTGCCGGGCACTGAACTGCCGAGCGACGTCACGCTGCCCGAAACCCTGGTGTTCCGCGAGGCCAGCGCCCGCGACGTCTACTCCGCCATCGCGCGCTTTGCCGGCATCAGCATCGCCTTCGATCCGACGTATCGCGATCAGTCGCTGTCCATCGACCTGCGGCACGCGCCGCTCGATCAGGCACTCAACTCCGTCGCCTCGGCCACGCGCACGTTCTGGCGCGTCACCACGCCGGGGACGGTGACCATCGTCCCCGACACGCAGGCGAAGCGTCGTGAGTACGAAGAGGAAGTCGTCCGCACCTTCTACCTGAGCAACGCCGACCTCAAGGAAACCATCGACATCCTCCGCATCGTCGTCGACGCGCGCCGCATTGCGCCGCTGTCGGCCACCAACGCCATCACGATCAAGGACACGCCGGAGCGCATCACCGCGGCCGGACGCATCATTTCGGCCATCGACAAGGCGCGGCCCGAGGTGATCATCGACGTCGAACTGCTGGAGGTGGACCGCACGCACCTCAACGAGTTCGGCCTGCAGCTCGCCTCGCCGAGCACCTCGCCGACCGGCATCAACGGTCAGGTGGACGTCAATCGCGAGGGCCTGTCGCTGCGCGACCTGATGAAGCTGACGCAGTCGGACGTCTATCTGACGAACCTGCCGGCGCTCTATTACCGCCTGCTGAAGACGGACAGCGCGACGCGCGTGCTGGCCAACCCGCAGCTCCGCACCTCCGAAGGCATGCCGGCGCAGGCGCGCTTCGGCGAACGCGTGCCGGTGCCGGTCACCACCTTTGCGCCGATTGCCTCGGGCGGCGTGCAGACGCAGCCGATCGTCTCCTACAACTACGAGAACATCGGCGTGAACATCGACATCACGCCGCGCACGCATCATGACGATGCGGTGTCGCTGGCGGTGAAGATCGAGTTGAGCAGCATCTCGGGCGCCGGGTTTGGCGGACTGCCGACGTTCGGCAACCGCTCGATTCAGACGGTGATTCGTCTGAAGGACGGTGAGACCAACATGCTCGCCGGTCTCATCCGCGACGAAGAGCGCCGCTCGCTCGCCGGCGTGCCGGGCCTCAGCGACATCCCCATCGTCGGCCGGCTGTTTGCCTACAACCGCAAGGAAACGCAGGAAACCGACATCGTCCTGACGCTGACGCCGCGGATTGTGCGCGTGCTGGATCTCACGGCCACGGATCTCGCGGCGTTCAAGGTAGGCCGCGATGGCACTCCCGGCAGCGTCGAACTGCCGCCGCTGCCGCTCCCCGCGCCGCAGGCCCCCGCGCCGGCCCGTCCGCCAGGTGTTGCGCCGTCAGCCGGCGACCCGCCGCAGGGCGCGCCTGGTACCACGCCGGCGACGCCAATCAGGCCGCCGAAGCCGCCGCCACCGATGGGCCACAGATAGGCCACAGATGGCACAGACAAAGACAGGCCGCAGATGCACAGATAGCGCAGACGAAAAGACAGCCGCAGATGCGCAGATAACGGCCACAGATTTCCGGCCTCAGGCCTTAGCCCCCAGCCATCCAGTCCACCAGCCCTCCGGACCTCGTTTGGCCACAGAAAGCACAGATTACGCAGATAAAGACAGGCCACAGATGCACAGATGCGAACGATCGCTAGATAGATCGTGAGCTCTCCACTTCGGAAGATTGATCACGAGATCACCAGCTCACCAGCTCACCAGATTCGCGATCTCTGTATGCCGAAGCCCAGCCCTCCAGTCCACCAGCCCTCCAGGCCTCGTTTTGCCGCGGGTGCGAACGATCGCTAGATAAATCGTGAGCTCTCCACTTCGGAAGATTGATCACCAGATCACCAGCTCACGAGCTCACCAGATTCGCGATCTCTATATCTTCGAAACCCTGGCCCCCAGTTCCTGCAGTCGCTCGACGAGGCGGCTGTAACCTCTCTCCACAGTCTCGAGCGGCTCGACGCGGCTTTCTCCATCGGCGGCCAGCGCGGCGGCGATGAGCGCCATGCCGGAGCGGATGTCGCGGCTGTCCAGCGGCTTGCCGCGCAGGCGGCGTGGGCCGGTGACGATGATGCGGTGGGGATCGCAGAGGAAGAGATCGGCGCCCATGCCGCTCATCTGTTCCAGGGCGAAGAGGCGCAGTTCGTAGAGCCAGTCGTGCACGAGCGTCGCGCCGTCGGCCTGCGTGGCCAGCACGGTGACGAGGCTGACGAGATCGCTGGGGAACCCGGGCCACAAGCCTGTCGTGATTCTTCCCGCGCCCACGAGCTTGCCCGGCCGCACGCGGAACACGTCGTCCTGCTGTTCGCAATCGACCTGCATCTTGCGCAGCACGCTGGCCACCACTTCCATGTCCACCGGACGCGTGCCGCCGATCTCCACTTCCCCGCCGGTGATGGCGCCGACCACCGCCCAGCTTCCGGCTTCGATGTAGTCGCCTTCGAGCCGCTTGGACGCGCCGCGCAGACGCGCGACACCTTCAACGCGGATGGTGTGCGAGCCTTCGCCACTGATGCCGGCACCCATGCTGCGCAGGAACTCGCAGAGTTCGACCACGTGCGGTTCGCAGGCGGCGTGGCGGATCTCTGACACGCCGGGTGCGGCGGCGGCGGCGAGCAACGCCGTTTCGGTGCCGGTGACCGACGCCTCGTCGAGATAAATCGACGCGGCCTTCAGTCCGTTCGGCACCTCGAACCGATGACCGGGGCCTTCGATGGCGCGCGCGCCCATGGCCGTGAGCGCGTCGATGTGCGTGCGGATGGTGCGTCGCGCCGGGAAGTCGCCGCCCGGCGGCGCGACGTGCGCGGCGCCGCGTCGTGCGAGCAGCGGCCCGAGCAGCAGCACGGATCCGCGCAGGCGGCCGACGAGCGTGCTGTCGGGTTCGGCCTTCGTCACCTCGCGGCACTGGATGCGCAGCGTCGTGCTGCCGATGCCCTCGACGTTGGCGCCGAGGTCCAGCAGCAGGCGCGCCATCACCTCGACATCAGCGATGCGAGGGACGTTGGTGAGCGTGCACGGCTCGTCGGTGAGCAGGCAGGCCGCCATCAGCGGCAGCGCCGCGTTCTTGTTGCCTTCGACGTTGACGCGGCCGTTCAACTGTCGGCCGCCGTGGATGACTAGCGTTGACATGGGCAATGACAGGGATGATTGACGGAATGCGGGATTTCGCGATTGTTGACGATGGGTGATTTCGCGATTGAGCGATTCGGGATGTCGAATGGGGTGATTGGCGATTAGCCGTCGAAGCCTAGGCGGACGACCTCTTCCTGAAGCGTCACGCCGAAGCGTGTGCGGACGTCGTCGCGGCAGCGGTCGATCAGCGCCGCGATGTCGGCCGCGGTGGCGGTGCCGGTGTTGATGATGAAGTTCGCGTGCGTGGGTGACACCTGCGCGCCGCCGTGTACGACGCCTTTCAGGCCAGCGCGATCGATCAGCGCGCCGGCGGAGGCCGGAATGCCGTCGGGGATCTGCTGCCGCGCCGGATCGGGATTCATGAAGATGCAGCCGGCGCTCGGCGATGCCAGCGGCTGCGTGCGCTTCCGAAACGCCAGCGATTCGCGCGCGACGGCGCGGAGTGCTTCGGGATCGGCGCCCGGTTGGACCATGAACGCCGCCCACACCACGATCTCGCCCGTGCGCTTCAGACGGCTGTCGTCGTAACCGAACTCCATGCGGTCCGACGGCACGTGCAGCAGCGCCCCGTTTGGCCGCACCAGGCGCACGCTGTCGACGAGGTCGCCGATGTTGACGGACTTCCAGTGTGCGTTGCCGTAGATGGCGCCGCCAACGGTGCCCGGCGTACCGGCCCAGGCCTCGAGGCCGGCCAGACCGCGATTGATCGTCCAGCGGACGAGGCCGTTGATGGTGACCGCCGCGTCCGCACGCACGAGCGTCGGTCCGGCGGGATGCACTTCCCCCCCGCGCGGCCGCAGCACGAGACCGCGGAGACCGGCATCGGCGACGAGGACGTTGGATCCGCCGCCGAGCACGCGGACCGGCACACCGTGCGACGCCGCCAGTGTCACCGCTTCGATCAGTTCCGCGCTCGACGATGGTTCGAAGAGCACGTCTGCCGCGCCACCGACCTTGAACGTCGTCATCGGCGCCAGCGGCGCCGCTTCGCGGCAGCGATCGGCGCCGAAGCGCGTGCGCAGCGCGTCGAGAAACGGCGCCGATACGCTCATGACTGCCACGCGCGCGCCTCCTCGGGCATCTGCGCCAGCAGCGCGCGCTCATGCGCAATCAACGCCGCCGCAGCCTCGCGCATCGTGCAGCGCGCAAAGCGCACCTCATCGCCCGGTCCGAGCTGCCCGGCCAGATCAAGGTCGGCCGAGATCACCTGCGCGATACGTGCGTAGCCGCCCGCCGTCTGACGGTCGGCCATCAGCAGAATCGGCTCGCCCGCCGCCGGCACTTGCATCGTCCCCATGTCCACCGGCGACGACATCACATCGTCATGCACACGTCTCGACAACATCGGCCCTTCGAGACGATATCCCATTCGATTGGATTGCGGCGAGAGACGATAGCGCGCTGTGGTGAGCTGCTGCCACGCCTCGTCCGTAAACCACGCGGCCTGCGGTCCATCGAGCACGCGAAGCGTCACCGGGCGATCGAACGTGCGGGGTGCGGAGCGGTGCGCCGCCCTGCACGACGCCTGCGCCGCAATCGGCAGCACGTCACCACTGACGAGCGCACGGCCGTCCACGCCGCCCATGCGGCTCGGCAGGTGCGTGGCTCGGCTGCCAAGCACCGCGGGCGTCAGGATGCCGCCGCCAGCGACCGCGAGATAGCCTCGCGCGCCGCCATCGCAGCGACCAATTCGCAACCGCGCACCGGCGCGGGCGGATCGCACGACACCGGTCTCGACGACCTCGTCGTCCACACGCAGAACGAAGCGAGCGCCACACACGACGATCGCGGTGTCGGCCTGCACGATCAACTCGGGGCCGAGCAGCGTCAGCTCGAGCGTGGCGGCGTCCGGAGGATTGCCGACAAGCGCGTTGGCGAGGCGATGCGAAAGCACGTCCATTGGACCCGCCACCGGCACGCCTTCGGCCTGATGTCCCCACCGTCCGAGATCCTGCACCGTCGTGAGCAGGCCCGGCTTCACCACGTGCAACGCGCCCATCGTCATGCGGCGACAAACCGCACGCGGTCGCCGGCGCGCACCAGCACCGCGGGTGTGCGCTGCGCGTCGAAGAAGCGCACATCAGTACGGCCAATCAACTGCCAGCCGCCCGGCGTTTCCATCGGATAGACGCCCGTCTGCACGCCGGCAATCCCGACGGAACCAGCCGGCACGCGCGTCCGAGGCACGGCATGACGCGGCGTGGCGATGCGCTCATCGACGCGACCAAGATACGCAAAGCCTGGAACGAAGCCGAGCATGTAGACGCGATAGTCGCGGCTGGTGTGCAGGCGAATCACCTCATCGGGTTCGCAGCCGGCTCGCGCCGCGACGGCGGCGAGATCCGGGCCGTCGACACCGCCATACCGCACCGGGATCTCGTGCAGCGCACCGGCTTCGCTCGGCGTCGTGTGCGCCTCCGCGGCGGCCTCTCGAATCGCGCGTTCGAGGCGCGCCAGATCCGTGCGCAGCGGATCGAAGTGCACGCCCACCGACGCGTACGCCGGTGCCACGTCGCGCACGCCATCGATGCGGCGCTGCCGCACGCGGTCGGCCAGCGCAATGGCCTGCGCGTTCAACTCCGGATCGATCGTCGTGCCGAGTTCGATCAGCCACAGGCGATCACCGGCCTGGCGCAGCGTCACGCCAGCGCCTCGAGCAGCTTGCCATGGATGCCGCCGAACCCGCCGTTCGACATGATGACGATGACGTCGCCCGGCTGGGCCTCGGCGGCAATGGCGTCGACGATCGTCGGGACGTCCGGCAGATGACGTGCGGCGACGCCGGTGCGCGTCAGGTCGGCCACCAGTTGCGCTTCGGACAGCCGCTCCTCGGGCGGCAGCGTCGACCGGAACACCGACGCGACGATCACCTCGTCCGCACGAGCAAACGCCTGCACGAAATCGTCCTGGAAGATGCGGCGGCACGATGACGCCGAGCGCGGTTCGAAGACCGCCCACACACGACGACCGGGCAGCGACGCCTTCACCGCGTGCAGCGTCTCGGCCACCGCCGTCGGGTGATGCGCGAAGTCGTCGTACACCGCAATCCCGCGGCGTTCACCGACGAGATCCAGCCGGCGCTTGACGCCGGCAAACCGCGCCAGTCCTTCGCGCAGCGTCTCGATCGCAATGCCCTGATCGGCGCCAATCGCCAGTGCCGCCAGCGCGTTGCGCACGTTGTGCAGCCCGGTGAGCGGCAGATGAAACACACCGCGGTCCGTGCCGCTTTCGAGAACACGAAACGTCGTGGACAAGACGCCGCTCGACGCGGCTCCGAACGACACATCCACCGCGCGCCACGAGGCGCCTTCGGCCATCCCGAACGTCTGCAGGCGGCTGCGCACCAGCGGCGCCAGCGCCGCGGCGGCGGGACTGTCCGAGCCAAGCAGCGTCAGGCCGCTCCGCGGCACCAGATTCACGAGCCGGCGAAAGGCCAGGCGCACCGCGTCGAGGTCGGCGTAGATGTCGGCGTGATCGAACTCGATGTTGCCGATCACCGCCACGTGCGGCACGTACTTCAGGAACTTCGCTGTCTTGTCGAAGTAGGCGCTGTCGTACTCATCGCCCTCGATCACGAACGCGTCGCCGCCGCCAATCCGATAGCTGGCGCCATTGCCACCAAGATTGCGAGCGATACCGCCGACGAGCACGCTCGGATCGACGCCGCCATGCGTCAGCAGCCACGCCGCCAGTGACGTCGTGGTGGTCTTGCCGTGCGTGCCGGCCACGACAATCGGACGACGAGTCCACAGGAAGAAGTCACGAATCGCTTCAGGGAGCGAGCAATAGCGAAGGCGGCGATCGAGCACGGCTTCCAGTTCTGCGTTGCCGCGCGAGATCGCGTTGCCGACGACCACCAGATCGATCGCGCCCTCCACGTGTGCCGGCGCGTAGCCTTCGAGCAGCGTAATGCCTTCGCCGATCAGGAAGTCGCTCATCGGCGGATACACGTGTTCGTCGGAGCCGCTCACATCGTGCCCCTGCTGCTTCAACATGGCGGCCAGCGTGGCCATGGCCGTGCCACACGCGCCGATCAGGTGGATACGCACGTCTACGACACCAGGGCTTCTTCGACGATGAGACGGGCGGGCGCGGTGGTCACGCGGCCGCGGACGCCGAGCGGCACGCTCCACACGGCCTCGCGTGCATGTCCGAACGGAAAGCCGAACAGCACCGGTCCCTGAAAGCCGTCGACGAAATCACGCAACACGTCTTTGATCGACACCGTTCCGCCGTCCTCGTCACATCGCGTGAACTCGCCGAAGACGATCGCACCGGCGCGCGCGAGTAAACCACTCTGTGCCAGTTGCGTCAGCATGCGATGGATGCGATACGGACGCTCGCCGATATCCTCGAGCAGCAGAATCGCGCCATACGGCACGCTCTCGGCCCACGGCGTGCCGAGCAGCGACACGAGCTGTGTCAGCGTGCCGCCGGCAATCACGCCCTCGTACTCGCCGCGCCGCAGCACCTCGAGCGACGGCGGTGCCAGCGCGCCCATCGGTTCGGGACGCATGGCCGACAGGAACGACGCTTCGTCATACGCCGACGGCCCGACGCTCAAGCGGCGTTCGATCATCGGTCCCTGCAGCGAGCCGATGCCCTGCTGCAGCAGCCAGGCGTGCAGCGCCGTGATGTCACTGTAGCCGATGAGCAGCTTGGCGGACTCGCGCGCCAGACTGGCGTCGAGCAGCGGCAGCAGTTGCTGACTGCCATAGCCGCCGCGGACCGCCAGCAGCGCCGCGATGGACGGATCGGCCCAGGCGCGATGAATGACCTCGGCGCGGACCGCCGCCGGGCCTGCCTCGAAGCGCGCGCGCTGGAGGATGTCGTGGTCGTACACCGGATCGAAGCCGAGCCGCCGCAGTTCCGCGATGCCGGCCGCCAGTTCTCCCGGCTTGAAGCCACTCGCCGGCGCGACGAGTGCGATGCGATCGCCGGGCTGCACGCGGCGCGGGCGGATCACAGGTGCGCCGCCATGTCCGCGGCAATTGCCTGATGCCGATCGCAGCCGAGCACCGCGGTGAGCCGGCGCTGACGCTCGTGCAGTGGCTGCCGCTCGTGCGACAGGAAGCGGCCCTTGGCCGCGCGCAGCCGCTGCATCGCGCTATCGAGCCGCTTCGCGGGAATGCGCCCGTCCTCGGCGGCGTGAATCAACGCTTCGAGCGTGCGAGCCTGCAGGTCGACGTCGCCGCTGCAGATCAGCAGCCCGTCGCAGCCGGCGCGAATCGCCTCCACGGCCGCCTCGGGAATGCTCCACGTCGCCGCCACGGCTTTCATTTCGAGATCGTCGCTGAGAATCACGCCGTCGAAGCCGAGTTCCTCGCGCAGCAGCGCCTGCACGACGTCGGCGGACAGCGTGGCCGGACGCTGCTCGTCCAGCGACGGCACCAGCACGTGCGCCGTCATGATGAAGGCCACTTGCTCGGCAATGGCGGCGCGAAAGGGTTCGAACTCGACGGCGCGCAGGCGATCCGGCGGATGTTCGACCAGCGGCAGTTCGAGGTGCGAATCCGTGCTCGTGTCGCCATGCCCGGGGAAGTGCTTGCCGCACGCAGCCACGCCCGCGGACTGCAGGCCGCGAATCACCGCGCGGCCGAGGCGCGCCACTTCCGCCGCCGATTCGGCCAGCGCGCGATCGCCGATGACGGGGTTCTTCGGATTGGTGTGGATGTCGAGCACCGGCGCGTAGTCCAGCGTGATGCCGACCGCGCTCAACTCGGCGGCCAACGCGGCGGCAAACCGCTCGGCGAGGTCGTCGGATCCGGCCCGGCCCAGGGTGGCCATCGGCGGCCACTCGGTGAACGGCGCCTTCAGGCGCGCCACGCGCCCGCCTTCCTGATCGACACTCACCCACGCCGGCAGTTCGCGGCCCAGCATCTCGGCCTCGGCCGCCACTTCGCTCACCTGTTCCGGCGCCTCGACGTTGCGCGAGAACAGGATCACGCCGCCAAGGTCGAACTCGCGCGCCAGCGCCCGCAGGTCGGCCGGCACGGTTCGCCCCGGAAAGCTGCCAATCAGAAGCTGGCCGATGGCGCGGCGCGTCGCAAGAGGCATGGTGATGGTGAGAATTATAATTGCGCCGTGCGTATCACCGCGTCCGCGCCAACCCGCATCGACCTGGCCGGCGGCACCATCGACATCTGGCCGCTCTACCTGTTCCACCCCGGCGCGCAGACGCTCAACGCCGCCATCAGCCTGCGCGCGCACGCACGGCTCGAACCGCGCGCCGACGACCGCGTCGGTCTCGTGTCGGAAGACACCGGCCGTGAAGTGACGCTGCCAGCCACCGAATCACTCCGAGACGATGAGACGCTGCCGCTGCTGGGCCGGCTGGCGCATCACTTTGGCGCGCGCGGATTGAACCTGATCACGCGGTGTGAATCGCCGGCCGGCGCCGGCATCGCGGGTTCGTCGGCACTCAACATCGCGGTGTGCGGCGCCCTCAACGCCTGGAGCGGCTGGGGCCTCGACGCCGAACATCTGCTCCAAACCGCGCAGGACATCGAAGCGCAGGTGATCCGCGTCCCCACCGGCCTTCAGGACTATCGTCCCGCGCTCTACGGCGGCATTGCCGCGGTGGAGTTGTCGCCCGGCGCGGTGACACGCGTGCCGCTCACCGTCGACGCCCGCGAGTTGCAGGCGCGGCTGGTGCTCTGCTACACCGGCGAGCCGCGCAACTCGGGCACCAACAACTGGGAAATCACCAAGCGCCACATCGACGGCGATCGACACATCCACGACTGCTTCGAGCGCATCCGCGACACTGCCGCCGACATGCGCGAGGCGCTGACCGCCGGGCGCTGGGACGATGTGAGCGCGTGCCTGGGTCGTGAATGGGAGAATCGGAAACGCCTGGCGCCGGGTGTCACCACTCCTGCCATCGACGACCTGATCGCCCGTGCCGTCGCCGCCGGTGCGGGCGCAGCGAAGGTCTGCGGCGCCGGTGGCGGTGGGTGTCTGGTGGCCATGGCCGCGCCCGACCGCATTGCCGCCGTTCAACAGGCGCTCGCCGACGGCGGCGCCCGCCTGCTCGACTTCACCATCGAGACGCAGGGCCTGATCGTTGGATAACGTCGCCATCGCGCGGGTGCTCGGCCAGATTGGCGACCTGCTCGAGATCAAGGGCGAGAATCCGTTCAAGATCCGCGCGTATCGCAACGCCGCCGATGTCGTCGGGCACGCCGCCGAAGCCGTGCACCAGATGGACGAAGCGCAGCTCCGCGCCTGGGCCGGCATCGGCAAGGACCTCGCCGCCCGCATCGTCGAGATCGCGCAGAGCGGCGACTGCGCGGTGCGACAGGATCTGCTGCGCGAGTTCCCGCTGACGCTGCTCGAAGTGCTGGCACTCCAGGGTGTCGGCCCGAAAACGGCCGGCCGGTTGTTCCACGAGCTCGGCATCCGCAGCCTGGAAGATCTGGAAGCAGCGGCGAAAGCGGGCCGCATTCGCGCGCTGAAAGGCATGGGCGCGAAGAAGGAAGCGCTGATCCTGCAGGCGCTGTCCGAACGACAGCAGCACGCCGGACGGCATCTCCTGTCCGAGGCCACGTATGCGGTGACGGCGCTGATCGAATGGCTGCGGATCGCGCGGCCCGACGTGCCGGTCGAGACCCTCGGCAGCCTGCGCCGCGGCGCCGAGACGTGCGGCGACGTCGACATGCTGGCCATCGCGCCCGACCGATCGATCCTCGACGTGTTCGTCACGTTCCCGCAAGTGGAACGCGTGCTCGGCAACGGCGAGACGAAAGCCTCGGTGCTGCTCGCCGGCGGCCTGCAGGCCGACCTGCGGGTCGTCGAGCCGCAGGAACGCGGGGCGGCGCAGCAGTATTTCACCGGCTCGAAAGCGCACAACATCGTCCTGCGCGACCGTGCGCTCGAACGCGGATGGCGGCTCAACGAGTACGGGCTGTTCAAGGCCGACGACATGTCGCCGATCGCCGGAGAGACGGAAGAAGGGATCTACGAGGCGCTGGGGATGGCGTGGATTCCCCCGGAGCTGCGCGAGAACCGCGGCGAGATCGACGCCGCCATCGCCCGCCACCTGCCGGAGCTGATCACGCGTGAACACCTGCGCGGCGATCTGCACATGCATACGACGGAAAGCGATGGCCGCGATTCGCTCGAGGCCATGGCCGATGCCGCCGCGGCGCGTGGACTCAGCTACATCGCCATTACCGATCACAGCCGCGCGCTGGCCATGGCCAACGGCCTCGACGAAACGCGCGTCGCGGGCCATGCCGCGCGCATCCGCGCGATGAATGGCGTTCATTCCGGACTCACACTGCTCGCCGGCATCGAGTGCGACATTCTGCCCGACGGCCGCATGGATCTGTCCGACGACTGCCTGGCATCGCTCGACATCGTCATCGGCTCGGTGCACTCCAGCCTGTCGCAGACTGATGAGGAAATGACGGCGCGGTTGATCCGCGCCATCGAGCATCCGTCGGTGGACGTCATCGGCCATCCGACCAATCGCATCCTGCTGCGACGGCCGCCGTCACGCGTGCACATCGAGAAGGTGATCGACGCCGCCGCCGCCAACGGCGTCGCGCTCGAGATCAACTCACATGCGGACCGCCTGGATCTGTCCGACGCGCACGCCCGTCTCGCCCGCGATCGCGGCGTCAAGCTGATCATCAACTCCGACGCGCACGCCACCGGTGAACTCGATCGCCCGCGCTGGGGCATCCTCGTCGCCCGCCGCGCCTGGCTGAGCGCGGAGGATGTTCTGAATACGATGGAGCTCGGAACCTTCAGGCAATCGTTGAAACGATCGCGATCCTGAAGGTCACTTCTCCGTCATCACAACCTTCTTGCGCGCTGCGATGCGGAGGGGTTCAGGGACGTTGCGGTCGAGCGAGATGCCGCGGAGGTCGCGGTCGTTGAGGCGATTGAGGAACGTCAACGTCATCGCCAGCGGCGTCTTCGGGTTCTTGGTCAGCCCGAGCAGCACGGTGTAGTTCTTCACCCACGCGCGCGTCTGGCCGATGGTGCGGAGGATGTCTTCCGACACATTCGTCATGCGCGCGAAGGTTTCCACTTCCTGCTCGGTGACCTTCGGACAGCTGAGCACCGCCGCCGCCACCATCTTGTTCGGGTCGCGCACCAGCACGGCGCGCATCTCGCGCGTGCCCTTCATCGCCGCCTTCACCTTCTCGGGCACGGTCATGTCGGCGAGTCGCTTGGCCGTCTCCGCCTTGTCTTCCGCGGTCGCTTCTTCCGCTCCGTAGTCGGTGTCGTCGGTGTCGACGAGCGGCGTGTCGGAGGCCGCGGCGGCCGCCACGGCGTCGATGCCACGCGCGGCAAAGAACGCGCGCAACTCGGTCGGCGCATCGGAGCGCGCCAGCACCGCCGCCACCTGCGCCGACGGCAGCGCGTCGAGCGTTCGCAGCGCGGTGGCCTTCACCTCGCCGTCCGCATCGTCCGAGAGCAGCACCAGCAGGCCGAGCTGTTCCACCGGGCGCGGCGCGACGGCGCCCTGCGCCGCCAGCAGCCGCAGGTCGCGCGCAACTTCACCGCGCCGGAAGAAATCCAGCAGCGGCGTTCTGAGTCCGACGTCCATCAGGACCTGGAAAGGAAGGAGGGGTAATCGTCGCGGGTGATGCGGGCCGACAGCGGTTCACCCGCGTCGCCCAGCATGCGCCCCGACTGCCCGTTGATGCTGAACTGCACGACGCCGGCATTATCGCCCGAAAGCTCGACGGCATCGCTGAACGGCACGCGCAGTGACTCGCCGGCTTCGAGCACACGCCCGACGACGATGACGCCATCGGCGAAGATGCGGAGCTCGCAACGATCCGACACCGAGATGGACATCACCACCGGCCCGCCGGTGTGCGTCACCACGGTCTCGAGACCGCCGGCAGCGGCCGCATCCGCCGGCAGCGACGGACGTGCCTCGCGGTGCGGCGCAGGCGTGTCCTGATGCCGCCACGTGCCGACCTGGCCGAAGTAGGCGACGCCCGCCAGCAGCGGAATGGTGGCGCCGAACACCGCCAGCACCCGCTTCAGCATCGGACGGCGAGCCGGCGTCGCGGCGACGGTGACGCTCACCTGTCCGGGCGCCGGCAGATCATCGGGGACTTCTTCGAGGAAGGCGCGGAGCGTGGCTTCGGGGTTGAGGCCGACTTCGTGGGCGACGGCGCGGACGATGGAACGGCGGTAGATGCCTGACGGCAGGTCGCCGTGGCGTCCGTTCTCGAGCGCCATCACGACGCGGACGGACAGCTTCGTCGCGTCGGCGATTTGCCGATGCGAGAGTCCACGAGCCTCGCGCGCTTCGCGCACGCGCTCGGACACACGAGCAGGTCGAATGGCCTGTGCCGCCACAGCAAGAAACCGTCAGTTGGGGGAGAACAAGCCGGTTGAGGGATCAACGGCCTGCTTCCCGAGTGTAGGAGACACCCTCCTGCGAGTCAAACGCGAAAACGATCCGCGCGGCCCGTTGCCGCACCGATTCACCCACGTCACGTGCGCCGGGCTCGGGCAGCAGCGCGCCGATCGCCGCCAATCCGCTCGCGCCCGCCTGTCGCACCCGCGAAACATCCGCGGCGCCAAGGCCGCCAATCGCCAGCACCGGCGTCGTGCCGGCGGCAGCCGCGATGTCGGCCAGTCCCGTCCAGCCGATCGTCCGCCACCCGGCCGGCTTGCTCTCGCTGGCCTGCACCGTGCCCGCCAGCAGATAGCTGGCCGACCGCCGCAGGCTGGCGTCGCCGGTCCGGTGGACCGAGCTGCCGACAAGGAACTTATCGGCAGAAACGCCGGCCAGCACATCCTCGAGCGGCAAGCCGGCCTCCGGCAGGTGCACGCCGGCGGCGCCGGCCGCACGCGCGATGTCGAGACGGTCGTTGATGACCACACGGGTGGAGGCGCCCGGCACGGCGTGCCACAGGCGGCGCAGGAAGGTCACGAGGGCGCGCGGCGCCAGGTCGCGTTCGCGGATCTGCACGAGGTCCACGCCGCCGGCGAGGGCACCGCTGATCTGATCGAGGAGGAGGTCGGACCACGCCGCCTCGGATTGCCCCGCCGCCGCGACGAGGCGCCGGCGGTCGGTCATGAGCATCAGGCGCGGCCGGAACCGCGCGCTCGCCGACTCACCCATCGCTCCCCGCCGCCGCTTCGTCTGTCGGCCCCGGCTGGAGCACCGCGCCAAGGTCGGTGATGGCGAGCCAGAGGTTGACCAGGCCGAGGCCGGACACGGCACCGCGCACGAAGTGATTCTCCATCACCGTGTGCAGCAGCGGCGCCATGTCGGCAAAGTAGTTCCGTTCCCAGAACCGGGACCACGGCACCATCACGAGCAGCAGCCCGATCTCGAGCAGGAGAACGATGAGAAGGATTCGCCGAAACAGAGACTGACCCCGCAGTTCCGCTAACCCCTTGACTTCACCTTGGACAGCTGATCGATGCGCGCGTCGACGTCGCGGTAGCCGCCGGACTCGGTTTCGAGCTCGACGAACACCGCCAGGGCACGCGAGCTCTCACCGGCGTCTTCCAGCGTGTTGGCCAGATCGTACAACAACGCGCGGCCGGCGTCCGGCGTCGGCGCCGGCGCTTCGGCGGCGCGCTCGAACCATTCGATCGCCTTGATGACGTCCTGCTGGTCGAGATGGAGCCGGCCGAGCATCGAGGCCGCATCGAACCGCTGGCGCGTCGACCGCGCCGCCTGTTCCAGCGCCGCGATGGCGTCCTCGATCATGCCCATGTCCTGGTAGGTGAGCGCCAGCCGATACTGCTCCGCCGCTTCGTCCTCGGGCACCGCGC
>JADZCY010000213.1 GCA_020851325.1 Acidobacteriota bacterium
GCGCCGTGGCGGTGTGGTCGACCACCACCGCGCACGGTAGCAAACCGCCGCAAAAAGTACAATGTCCTCAATTCAGATCACCCGCGAAACACGAGCAGTTTCAGCGATCTGACAAAGTCGAACTAGGACCTAAGACCTAGGACCTAAGACCTAGCTATCAATTGCCGAATGATCGCGTCGGTGAACGGTCCCACGTCGTCCACCTTGCGCGAGGTGATCAGGTTGCCGTCCTCGACGACCGGGCGATCGACGTAGCGGCCGCCGGCGTTCTTCACGTCCACGGCAATCGATGGCCAGCAGGTGAGCGTCCGGCCCTTGAGCGCGTTGGCGTTGATCAGCACCGAGGGGCCATGGCAGATGGCGCCCACCGGTTTGCCGGCGGCCATCGAATCGCGGACGAGGTCCACCATCGCATGGCGGAGGCGGATCTTGTCGGGCGCGTAGCCGCCGGGGATGATCACCGCGTCGAAATCCTCGACGCGCGCCGCGCCCGCGGCCACATCCGCCGTCACGACGGCGCCGCCCTTGCCGGTGTATGCGCGGCCCGCCATCGGCCCCACCAGCACCACCTTGGCGCCGGCCGCCAGCAACGCATCACGTGGCGACGCCAACTCCGTGTCGTCGAACAGGTCTTCCACCAGCATGGCCACGCGTGCGCCCGAGAGGATCATCCGACCATGGTAATGCAGGACATCGAACACGGGAGACGGGAGGCCCCTCGACTTCGCTCAGGGCAAGCGGGAGGCGGGAGACGGGAGACCCTTCGACCCTTCGACGGGCTCAGGGTCGCCCCGAGCAGCGTCGAGGGGCGATGGCACGGAGGCCGTCCGCCGACCACGAAGAGCGCGAAGCACTCGAAGGTCAGCGATGTACCACCCTCCGTCCTTTCTTCTGTCCCTTGTGAACTTCGCGTCCTTCGTGATCAACAAGGGTTTCTTCGCGCCTTCGAGGTTTCCTGTTCGGACACCACGGGAAGTCCCCGTCGCAGCGGTGGTTCGCTTGTACACTGATCGGATGCGGACGATCGATGTGGACGTGTGGGTGCGGGGAACCGATGTCGCCGAGACGGCTGTGCTGGACGGTCCGACCACCGATCCGCTGACCTGGAAGGAAGACGATGTCGAGGAGCTGCTGAGCAACATGCTGCTCGCCATCGAGCGCGTGCGCAACCCGGACGGCGAAACGCCCCCGGTCTCGCTGCGCGGCTTCAGCTGGATCGTCAGTCCGCATCCCGACGGCGTGCTCGTCCATGTCGAGATGCCGAGCGGCGCCGCCAGCGCCGGGCCGTTTGCCGTTGATGAAGCCAGCCTGAGCTCGCTCATCGCACGCGTCATGTCACAGGCCTCGGCGCAGACCATCACCGTGCACTAGCGCGATCGACGCACCAGCGCGATCGCTTCACCCCCGTAGGATCGTTCGTTCTCTCCGCGCCTCGCGGGACGACGTTGGCGCGACCCCGCGACGTCCGCGGCAATCTCCGTGTCCGTTCCATGACCGAACTGCGCCAACTCGTGCTCGAAAGTCTGCGCGGCTCCACGCGCGACTTCACCACCGGCCCCGTCGGCCAGGCCATCGTCGTCCTGGCCGTGCCGATGGTGGTCGAGATGAGCATGGAGTCGCTCTTCGCCGTCGTTGACGTGTTCTTCGTCTCGCGCATCAGCGCCGACGCCGTGGCCATGGTCGGCCTCACCGAGTCGCTCCTGACCATCGTCTATACGGTGGCGATGGCGCTTGGCATTGGCGCCACGGCGGTCGTGTCGCGCCGGATTGGTGAGCACGACCCCGAAGGCGCGGCCCGTGGCGCGGTGCAGGCATTGCTGCTGGGCGCGGTGGTATCAGCGACGATTGCCGTGGCTGGCGCGATCTGGGTGGAAGACTGGCTGCGCCTGATGGGCGCGACGCCGTCGATGCTGGAGTCGTCGCTCGGCTACGGCCGCGTGATGCTGATCGGCAATGCGACGGTGACGCTGCTGTTCCTCTCGAATGCCATCTTCCGCGGCGCCGGCGACGCCGCGATCGCGATGCGCATGCTCGTCATCTCGAACCTGATCAACATCGTGCTCGATCCGTGTCTGATCTTCGGTCTGGGGCCGTTCCCGGAGATGGGCGTCACCGGTGCGGCCGTCGCGACGAACATCGGCCGCGGTATTGCCGTTCTCATCCAGATTGCGGTGCTGTTCTCGGGCCACACCCGCGTGCGCGCTCGACTTCGTCACCTGACGGTGCTGCCGCAGGTGATGTGGACGGTCTGCCGGTTGAGCGGCGTCGGCTTCCTGCAGGTGTTGATCGACACCTCGAGCTGGATCGGCCTCGTCCGCGTGATCTCCAGCGCTGGCAGCGATGCGCTGGCCGGCTACACCATCGGCATCCGCATCATGATGTTCGCCATCCTGCCGGCGTGGGGCGTCAGTAATGCGGCCGCGACGATGGTGGGGCAGGCGCTGGGAGCGGGCGACCCGCAGCGCGCGGAGCAGGCGGTGTGGACCGCCGGACGCTACAACGCGATCTTCATGGGAATGATTGGCGTCGCGTTCTTCGTCGGCTCACCGTCGCTGGTGTCGTGGTTCGCGACCGACGCGGTGGTCGCCGCGCATGCGGTGGACTGCCTGCGCATCTGCAGCGTCGGCTTCGTCTTCTTCGCCTATGGACTCGTGCTGACGCAAGCCTTCAACGGCGCCGGCGACACGTGGACGCCGACGTGGCTCAACTTCATCTGCTTCTGGCTGTGGCAGATCCCGCTGGCCTGGTGGCTGGCCATCGTCCTCGGCTGGGGACCGCGCGGGGTGTATATCGCGATGACCGTCGCGTTCTCGACACTCGCCGTGGCCAGTGCCTTCGTCTTCCGCCGTGGTGGGTGGAAGACGAAGGCCGTGTAACTCCTCAGCGCACTACTGCTGCTTGGCGCCCAGTGCGGCGATCTGTGCGCGCAGTTCGGCAATCTGGGCCAGCAGCGCCGCGGTCGCATCTCCGACTGGCGCCGGATCCGGCGAGGTCGGGCCGGTGCGCGGCCCGCCGGGGCACGTATTGCCCGGATTGAACAGCAGCGGCTGGCTGACGTTGTTGGCGTTGTCGCTCCAGAACCCGTTGTAGTTCGAGGTGTTGATCGTCGCGCGCGTGTGCAGGCCACGACCCTGAATGGTAATGGTCGTGACGCCGAGCATGACGTCGCCGTTCGGCTGCACCACAGCCGTCCCGCTGGCCGGCAGGCTGGCGTTGCCGCCGCACTGCGCTTCAAAGCCGTCGAGCGTGTAGACGCCGTTCTGTTGTTGCGTGACGTTGAGGGTCAGGACGCTGCCGTACGGTTGCAGTTGCCAGCGGAACGTACCGAGCGACTGCGCCGAGCTGACAGAGGGGACGAGGACGCTGGCCGCAAGCACCAGCACACCGAACATTGCGCGTTTCATAGGTGACTACCTCCGCGGGGGACAGACGCGCGGAGTATAGCGGAAGCGATGGCGATGGAGGCGGGAGGCGAATTGCTTCGGGAGGCGGGAGGCGGACGGCGCAGTGCTGCCGGGTCTGCTTTCGGGGCGGCGCCTTTCCGGGAGTGAACTGCTTCCGGGACTGCCAGCCCTCAGTTTCACCGTCGAGACGCCGCTCGCGCCGAAGTCTTGATGCGGGGCGGGCGGGAAACGGGAGACGGGAGGCGGGAGGCGGGAGTGCGACGACGGCGGCCGGCACGTTACGATGGAGCGCGCACTGTCCGCGTGAGCCGGGGTGGCGAAACTGGCAGACGCACGGGACTTAAAATCCCGAGGCCCTCACGGGCCGTGTGGGTTCGATTCCCACCCCCGGCAAATCAAAGGGTCTGGAGGACTGGTGGGCTGGAGGTCTGGAGGACTGAAGGACTGGAGGTCTGGAAGTCTGGAGGGCCGGAGGGCTGGTGGACTGGGGGCGAAGCCCGCGCACGGCGCTCCAAGGCCTCGGCCTTCCAGTCCCCCGCCCTCCAGTCCTCCAGCCCCCTAGACCCCCAGATCGTCCATCCGCCCGCGTTGCCACGGCCTGCGCTACTGGACGGAAGGCTGGGCGCTTCGGCCGGATGCCCGGCTCGCGACATCCGCCAACATGGCGTCGAGTGCCGCGCGATCGAACGGCCGGCCCTGTGCGACCACGGCGCGGATACCGCGCGTCGCCCAGATGTCGTCCAGCGGATTGCGATCCAGGATCACCAGGTCTGCCGTCTTCCCGGCTGCCACTGCCCCGTAGCCGTCCGCTACCCGCAGGAATGCAGGGCCGTTGATCACGGATGCGGCGAGCGCCTGCTGCGGCGTCAGACCACTCTTTGCGAGCAGCGCCAGTTCGTCGTGGAGCCCGATGCCCGGGTAGTTGAACGAGTTGAGGAAGCCCGCGTCGGTGCCGGCGAGTAGCGTCACACCGGCCTGCTGGAGCAGCGGCACCAGCGCGGCGCTCCGCTCGAAGCGGGCATGCCTCCGCTCCACCGCCGCCGCATCGTCGGCAGCGGCGCGGGTGACGCGGCCTTCGTAGGTCTTCTGGAGGCCGGGACCGATGTATCGCAGGTAGGCGTCGCCGGCATGGGCGTCCTGGTCGAGATACGCGAGGATCCGGCTGCCGTTGAGGGTCGGCGTCACGGCGGTGCCGCGGGCCGCGAGCCGCGAGAAGGTCGCCACTGCCGTCGACGCGTCGAACGACTCGATCATCGCCGTGAGGGCGTCGCCTGGCGACATCCGGCCAGCCCCCACCGCGCCACTCAGGTCGGCCTCACGCGGCGAACCGCCTCGCAGCAGGTAGGACATGTGCTCAATCGAGCCGAGCCCGGCCTCGGACACCTGATCGAGCGTCAGCGCAATCGGAACGTGAGCCGAGACGATGAATCCGCGGCGCCGGGCTTCGTCGAGCCCATACATGAACAGCGGTGCGGTCAGCGTGTTCTCCGTGATCTTGACGCAGTCGACCTGCATCGCCTGAAGGCGATCGAGCGCGACCCGGACATCGGCCTCGGAGCCAACCTCCAGGTCACCGGGCCAGATCGACTCGATCCCCTCCAACTTAGGCCCCGAGGTGAAGATCCGCGGGCCGAGCAACGTCCCGTCGGCCACCTGCGTCCGCCACGCCAGGACGCTGTCACTCAGGTCCCCGGCCGCGTCGCGCACGGTGGTGATGCCATGCGCAAGATACAGCGGCAGCAGGTTGCGGTTCTCCTCGATCAGGGCCGGACCGCCGCCGAAGTGGACGTGGTTGTCCCACAGGCCCGGCATGACGAAGGCGCCGGCCGCGTCGAGCGTAGTCGCGGGTGCGTAGGCTGAGGCGTCGGGCGTGACGTCGATGATGCGTCCCTCCCGTACGACGATGTCGCGGCCGGAGGTCGTCGTCCCCTGCTGCACGTCGACGACGGTGGCGCCTTCGATGACGAGGTCGGCCGGCTGACGCGGACCGCCGCAGGCACCGGCGAGGACGGCGAGAAGGATGAGAGCGGTCAGACGCATGCTGAGCCGGGACTCTATCATCGCCGGGTGAGCGAGATCCCGGCGGGACCGTGGGCGGAGGCCGGAAGCCAAGCCGGACGCTGCGCGGACCTCCAGACCTCCTCCAGCCCTCCAGCCCTCCAGTCCTCCAGCCCTCAAAGCCTCCGTCCGCCAGCGAGCAGCCAGACGACCAGGATGATGAGAATCAGGCCGCCAATGCCGCCGCCATACATCGGGCCGCCGTAGTAGTAGCCACCACCGCCGCCGATGAGCAGCAGCAGGACCAGCAGAATCAGAATCATGCTCATCTCACCCTCCTCATCGACACGTCAGAAGCGGAACGTCGCGCCGAGCGTCGCGCGCCAGAAGTCGAAGCTGCCGAGATCGACGCCGTCGTTGACCTCGTCCTCTCGCAGCGACCGGAAGTAGCGCACGTCGGCGCGCAGGCCGACGTTGTTGGCCACGAACGCGACCAGGCCGCCGCCGACGTTGACGCCGAAGCTGTTGTTGTCGGTGTCGAAGAATTCGTCCACCGTGTCGACACTCAGTCGCAGCAAGCCGGCGCCGGCGGTGACATACGGCCGCACGCCGGGCGATCCCAGCGGCGCGCCGACCACGATGTTGGCCATCAGCGTCGTCGCGCTGCTGTCGGTGACGTCGAGATCGAGGTCGCCGTCGGTGGACAGCAGATCGGGGGCGATGCTGCCATCGATCTCGAGGCCGAAGATGCCGGCACTCATGAAGCTGACCGAAGCGCCGTAGGTGAGGTGTTCACCCGTCGTGGCGCCGCCGAAGCTGACGCCGGCATACGGAGTCAACAGCCAGTCCGCCTGCGCCGGGCGAGCTGACAACAGGCTCACCAGCGCAACGGCCGCGAGCGTGGGAAACGAGAAGCGTGTCTGCATACGGACTCCAGGGCAAAGAGAAGTAAATGAGGCCATCAGTTACTGACGCCGCGCCCGCGCGGCGTCGGCGTTGACCTTCAGCGAGTTGACGATGTCGCGCACGCCGGGGATGGCGCGGGCCATGCCTTCGATGCTGGCGCGGTCCTGCTCGCTCGGCACGTCACCGGACAGCGTCACCACGCCGTTCTCGACGCGCACGTCGACGTCGAGGTTCTTCAGGTTCTCGGTGTTGGCCAGCAGATTCTCGAACCGCTCTTCGATGCCGTCGTCCATGTCATCGGCGGCGTCAGCGTGCGGACCCTCGACGACGATCTCGTTGGCCACCTGCGCGTGTGGACCGACGGACTTCTCGACGGCCTGCGCCGCGTTGTCGCGTTCGGTCGCTGTCGCCACGGTGCCCGACAACCGCACCACCTTGTCGTCGCGGTCGTAGTGCGCGTCCACCTTGTCGCCGAGCGCGACGCTGTCGAGCGCGCCGTCGGCCATCTGCTGCACGTCGATGTCGCGACCACCGCCGCAGGCCACGGTCAGGAACAGCGCCAGCGTCGTCATCCCCAATGTGCGTTGCATCACAAACCTCCGCCATGGCGTTGAGCAACCTTTGTGCCGCGGACGATCTCATCCGTGCCTGATTCCGTGTCCACGGTCGCGCCCAAAGCAGGCAAGCGGTTGCCCATGGTGAGTCGGTGATCAGGCGGCAGCTGGAGGATTCGAACCGCTCACGTGGCACTGGACAACGCTGGCCGTGCTGGCGCAGAGTAGGTGGACACACGCCAAAGACGCGGAGGAACCGCGTCGCGGGGGACCCAATCACGGGGCGTATCCAGGGCGATCCTGGTAGAGGACTTCCAACCTCGAGCCCGTCAGCTAACCTCGCCGGCGTCATTGGAGGTCCACTCGTGTCGCACGCCGGCTCGCGCCGTCCCTTGCTGCCGCTCACGCTTGCCGCTATTGGTGTCGTCTATGGCGACATCGGTACCAGTCCGCTCTACGCCATGCGCGAGTGCTTCTTCGGTTCGCACTCGGTACCGCCGTCGCACGAGAACGTGCTGGGCGTGCTGTCGCTGATCATCTACTCGCTGATCCTGGTGATCTCGGTGAAGTACATCGCGCTGGTGATGCGCGCCGACAACCAGGGCGAAGGCGGCATCCTGGCGCTGACGGCGCTGCTGCCGGTGCGCGAGGGCAAGGGCGGGCGCACGCCGGTGTTGATCCTGCTCGGACTGGTCGGCGCGTCGCTGCTCTATGGCGACGGCATGATCACGCCGGCCATCACCGTACTCGGCGCCGTCGAAGGCATGACGATCGTCACGCCGGTGTTCAGTCGCTACGTCGTGCCGACCGCCGTGGTGATCCTCATCGCCGTCTTCGCCATTCAGCGGCACGGCACCACCAGCGTCGGTCGCTTGTTCGGTCCGATCATGGTGGTGTGGTTCGTCGTCCTGGCCGTGCTCGGCGTGCGCTCGCTGCTGCACGCGCCGGAAGTGCTGGGCGCCGTCGACCCGTCGCACGCGGTGACGTTCTTCCGCGAACACGGCCTGCACGGCGTCGCCGTCATGGGCGCGGTGTTCCTCGTGGTGACCGGCGGCGAAGCCCTTTACGCCGACATGGGACACTTCGGCCGCAAGCCGATCCGCCTGGCGTGGTTCGCGCTGGTGCTGCCGGCGCTGCTGCTGAACTACTTCGGTCAGGGCGCGCTGCTGCTGCACGATCCGGCCGCGGCGGCCAACCCGTTCTTCCTGCTCGCGCCGGCATGGGCCACCATCCCGCTCGTCGCCCTGGCGACGGCGGCCGCCATCATCGCCTCGCAGGCGCTCATCTCCGGTGTGTTCTCACTCACGCAGCAAGCCATCCAGCTTGGCTATTGCCCGCGCCTCGACATCATCTACACCTCGTCGCACGAGATCGGGCAGGTCTACGTGCCGCAGGCGAACTGGGCGCTCATGCTCAGTACGCTCGCCATCGTCATCGGCTTCGGATCGTCAACGGCGCTGGCCGCTGCCTACGGCATCGCCGTCACCCTGACGATGCTGATCACCGCCATCCTGCTGCACGTCGTCGCGATCGAGCGATGGCACTGGCCGGCGCCGCTGGTCTTCGCCATCACCGCGGTGTTCCTGACGATCGACCTGCTGTTCTTCGGCGCCAACGTGCTGAAGATCACGCACGGCGGCTGGCTGCCGCTGGTGATTGGCGCGGTGCTCTTCACGTTGATGACAACGTGGAAGACGGGCCGACGCATCGTCGCCGCGCGGCTGACGTCGCGGTCGATTCCGCTGGACGAGTTCGTCGGTGGCCTCACGCAGTCACCGCCCGTGCGCGTTCCCGGCACCGCCGTCTTCATGACCGCGCAGCCCAGAGGCACGCCACCGGCCCTGGCGCACAACCTGCGGCACAACAAGGTGCTGCACGAGCGGGTGATCTCCCTGCTGGTGAAGACCTCGCCCGTGCCTCACGTCGCCGCCGCCGATCGCGTGGAAGTGCGTGACGTCGGTCAGGGTGTGTTCGACGTCGTGTTGCGCTTCGGCTTCATGGAGGACGTCGACGTGCCGCAGGCACTGCGCGAAGCGCCGGCGTTGCAGGTGACCGACGAAGCGACGTACTTCCTGGGACGCGAAACGCTGCTGCTGACGCGGACCGCGGCCATGGCGCACTGGCGCGAACGGTTATTCGTCTTCATGGCGAGGAACGCCGGCCGTGCCGCCGGATTCTTCCGGCTGCCGCCGGACCGCATCGTCGAACTCGGCGTCCAGGTCGAGATCTGACGAAGGTGCGTCACGGTCGTCTTTGAGTCCTTCGCCCCCTTCGTGTCCCTTCGTGCTTTCGCCCCTCGACGCTGCTCGGGACGACCCTGAGCCTGCCGAAGGGGCGTCGCCTCTTGTACTTCTACCGCCGGACGACGATCTCGTTCGATGCTTCACCGGCGACGCCATCGGCGCCGACGCCGCGCACGCGGACGTAGTAGACACCGGCCGGCGCCGTGGTGGTGAACGACGTCGCGTCACCGGCGCGCAGGACGGCCAGGTTGGCAAGGCCCGGCGCGCTGCCGGCCTCGATGACATACGCGGCCGGCACGACACCGCTGGTCGGCGGCTGCCAGGTCAGCGCGATGACGTTGCCATCACCGCTCGACGCCAGCGCCAGTGGCGCGTCGGGACCGGCGCCGACCTGCAGCACGCGCTCTTCCGACGGCTCACTGATACCGGCTTCGTTCACGGCGCGGAGGCGCACGAAGTAGCGCCCGGCGTCCACCGGCGCCTGGAAGCTCGATACTTCGCCGACGCGCAGCACCACCAGATTCGACAGGCCCGGTGCTGAACCCACTTCGATGACGTAGCCGGTCGGCGTGTCTTCCACATCGCTCGCCGGAGCCACCCACGACAGCACCGCGACCTGGTTCTGCAACGCGGCCGTGAACCCCGCCGGTGCGTGCGGCCGCGCCTTGGCGCCGACACGGAACGACAGGATGTCGCTGGCGTCGCTGCTGCCCACATCGTTGAAGGCGGTAATGCGCGCCGAGTAGTTGCCGTTCGGCAGGCGGCCGGAGATACGCGTGCCGTCGGTGGCAACGCCATTGGCAATCTGCCAGATGCCGCCGGTGCCCACCCACAGGCGGTAGCCCTTCGGCGTGCCGCCGCTCACCGGCGCCGTCCACGACAGCGTCACGTTCTGTCCCGCCATGCCGACGCGGAAGGCGTTGGGCACGCCGGGCGCCGTCGGCGCGCTCGTGCACGACTGGCTCACCGTTCGCCGCTCGGTGGACGCACCGCAGGCGGCGCCGCCATACGCGGGAGGCGTCACGATTGACCGCACCCAGGTTTCGCCGCGCGATTGCGTGCCGCCATCGCAGGCGCCCCACGGCTCGGCGTCACGGAACGACCAGTCGCTCATCACGCAGTCCACCGGCGTGACCGTGACGGTCGATGAGGCGTTCGCCGTCCCGCCCGGGCCGGTGGCGACCAGACGGAACGTCGTCGTCGCCGAGATGGGCATCTGCTGCGTGCCCGACAGCGCCACCGCGGCGCCATTGATCGTTGCACCCGACGCGCCGGTGGTCTGCCACGTCACGGTCGCGTTGCCGGTGGTCGGTCCGGCCACGGCGCTGATGCTCGCCGTTGGCGCCATCGCGCACGGCTCGGACACGGTCCGCTGCTCCTGCGTCGGGCCACAGGCGGCACCGCCGCCCATCGGGCTGGTCACGACGGAGCGTGCCCACGTTTCGGTGCGCGCACGCTGGCCGGCCGAGCACGCGCCCCACGCTGTTGCCGACTGGAACGACCAGCCGGTCATCGCACAGTCGATGCGCGGCGTCACCGTCGTGGCGGCGCTGGTCGAGCCGCCGGCGCCGGTCACCGACAGGTTGTAGGTCGTTGGCTGCGACACCGTGAACTGCTGCGTGCCCGAGAGCGCCACCGGGCTGCCGTTGATGGTCGCGCTGGTGCCGTTGGTGCTCTGCCATGTCACCACCACCGTGCCGGCGCTGCTGCCCTGGCTGGACGAGATCTGCGCCGTCGGCGCCGGCATCGTGCACGACTGCGTGACGACGCGCGGCTCGCTCGTCGGGCCGCAGGCGTCGCCGCCGCCCGACGGCTGTGTGGTGATGGTGCGGGTCCAGGTTTCCGTGCGGGTGCGCTGGCCGGCGGTGCAGGCGCTCCACGCGGTTGCCGAGCTGTAGGTCCACGCGCTCATCTGGCAGTTGACCACGGGCACCGCAACGGTGGCGGTTCTGGTCACCGTGCCGCCGGCGCCGGTGGCAATCAGCGTGTAGGTCGTGGTCGCCGTGATTGAGTACGAAACGGACCCACTGACGGCCACGGGCACGCCGTTGATGCTGACGCTGGAGGCGTTGGTCGTCTGCCACGACAGGCTGGCGGTGCCGGAACCCGCCAGCGTGCCCGTGAAGCTGGCCGTCGGCGGCTGTGGCGCCGAGGTCGGCGTGGTGAAGCTGGTTTCCGTGGCGGCCGGGCTGAGCGCGGCCTCGGCGTTGTAGGCGCGCACCGTGAAGTAATACGTCGTCGCCGGCGTCAGCGTCACGGGATGGGTGACTGCATTACCGACATCGACACTGGTCGAGTAAGTGCCTGGCGCCGTGCCGTAATACAGTCGATACCCCGTGGTCGCGGCGTCTGTATTGCGGTCCCACTGAACGTTGTAGCTCTGTGCCGAGGCTGAGAGCGACGACAGCGCGAGCAGGAGCAGCGACAGCGTCGCCCGCAGTGAGAACCTGTAAGAACGCGCAACCGAGAGACCGTAATTACCGCGCGACTGAATTCCGAATCGAAACGCCATGACCAGACACTCCATAGTCTGGCGTCCCTATTACGAGTCCGTGCTGTGTAAGAACCTCACGGATGGACGCCGACGCTGTATCTGGAGAGCGAAACGCTTGCCACCCGGCGGAACCGGCCGGATGACGCTCCTGTCAGGTGAAGTCGCCCTATCGAAGCGGATGCGAACGACCGAAGGCGTGCGCGCGCTGCGCGCCGCACTGTGCGCAGGTGAGCGCACTCGTGTGAGGACTTGTGAGAGTGGGTAAGGAGTGGAGAGGAGGCGGAACGCGCGACGGTGCGGGAGGCACCATCGCGCGTCGTCGAGCGGGTCAGGCCGGAACGGTCTTGAGCTGCAGCGCGCGTTCGATGGCGCGCATCGTCTGCCGTTCGTCGGGGGCAATCAGCGTCACCGCGGTGCCGCTGGCTTCGGCGCGGCCGGTGCGGCCGACGCGGTGCACGTAGGCGTCCACCGTCGACGGCGGTTCAAAGTTGATGACGTGGCTGATGCCGTCGACATCCAGCCCGCGCGCGGCGATGTCGGTCGCCACGAGCACGCGGAAGCGACCGGTCTTGAAGCCTTCGACGGCCGCCGAGCGCTGCCCTTGCGAGCGGTCGGCGTGCAGCGGCACGCAGCGATGACCATGCGAGGCCAGCGTCTGCACCAGACGGTCGGCGCGGTGCTTCGTGCGCACGAACACCAGCGCGTGCTGGGGCGTCCGCGCCAGGAAGCTGTTGAGCCACTCGGCCTTGGCGTCCGACGCGATGTGATGGCTGACGTGGGTGATGGTCGGCGCGAGGCCGCCGCTCTTGCCCACCTGCATCATCTTCGGGTCGCGCATGATGTCCTTCGCCGCCTTCATCACGTCGCGCGACGTGGTGGCGGAGAAGAGCAGCGTCTGGCGCGTCGCCGGCAGGACGCCGACAATACGCTGGACGTCGGGCCAGAAACCCATGTCGACCATGCGGTCGGCCTCGTCGAGCACCAGCACTTCGAGATGCTCGAAGGTGGCGCCGCCGCGGTTGATGTGATCGATCAACCGTCCCGGCGTGGCGACGACGATGTCGACGCCGCCGCGGAGGGCCCGCGCCTGGGCGCCCATGCTCATGCCGCCGCAGACGGTGACGCCCGAGAAGCGCGCGTAGCGCACCAGCGAGCGAACGTCGTCTTCGATCTGGAGCGCGAGCTCGCGCGTCGGCGCCAGGATCAGCAGGCGCGGCGTCCGCCGTGCCTGGGCCTGGTTGGCCAGCAGCCGCTGCAGCGTCGGCAGCAGGAAGGCGATGGTCTTGCCGGTGCCGGTCTGCGCGCAGGCGACCAGATCGTCGCCGGCAGCAATCGCCGGAAACACCGCGCTCTGCACCGGCGTCGTCTTTTCGAAGCCGAGATCGCTGACGGCGCGCGACAGTCGGGCATCCAGGCCGAGTGCGTCGAACGACACCGGGGTGTCGTTGAACGGCGCCGACTCGAACACCGGCGGCGGAGGCGTGGGTCTCGCGAACGAACGGGGACGAGACGACGGACGGCCACCGCGTCGCGGGGCCTCGGGGCGCCGCGAACGGCGGAACGGTCTTGAAGCTGTGTTCACGTAATCGGCTGGAGCGTGGGACGCTCTTACTGAGGGAAATTCAACGGCCGCGGAATCGGCATCGGCAAACTTCTACTTCCTGCGCTCTAGTCTCCTGTCAGGGCAAACTCCGATTATGCCACGAAATGACGCGCCGTGGCCATCGATGTGCACGTGACGGCGCACGGTCGCGCTGGAACCGCACCGTGCCTCAGCGCAGCGAGGCGACGTATTCCTCGTAAGCGCCCTTGAAGTCGATGACGCGGCCGTGATCGAACTGCCAGACCCGCGTGCCGACTTCTTCCATCAGGTCCTGGTCGTGGGTGACCAGCAGCAGCGTGCCCTCGAACTTCTGCAGCGCGATGTTGAGCGCGTTGATCGACTCGAGATCCAGGTGATTCGTGGGCTCGTCGAGGATCAGCACGTTCGGCTTCTGCAGCATGATGCGGCAGAAGAGCAGCCGCGCCGTCTCGCCGCCCGACAGCGCGTGCGTCGGCTTCAGCCCTTCCTCGCCCGTGAACAGCATCTGCCCGAGCAGCCCGTGGATGTCCTGACGCGAGGCGTCGGGATCGAAGCGGTGCAGCCATTCGACGGCCGTCGTGCCTTTGTCGATGAGGCCGGTGTGATCCTGCGGGAAGTAGCCGATCGACACCTCGTGGCCCCACTTCACCGTGCCGGCGTCGATGTCCTCCGGCGCCGGCGTCATCCCCGGCGCGTCGGCCATCAGCACCTTCAGAAGCGTGGTCTTGCCGGCGCCGTTCCTCCCGGCCAGCACAATTTTCTCGCCGCGCGAGATCATGCCGTCGAAGCCGTCGATCACGACGTGGCTGTCGTAGGCCTTGCGCAGGCCCTTGAACTCGAGCACGTGCCGGCCGGAAGGACGCGCCGGCACGAAGCGGATGTACGGGCGCTGGATGTTCGAGCGCGCCAGGTCCGTCGTCTGCAGGCGTTCGACTTCCTTGCGGCGTGACTGCACCTGGCTCGACCGCGTGCCGGCGGAGAAGCGCTGGATGAAGTCGTTCAACTGCGCGATCTTCTTGGCGCGCTGCGCGTTGTCGGCCTCGACGCGCGAGCGGATCTGCGTCTTGGCCAGCACCATCTCGTCGTAGCCGCCGGTGTAGGTGATGATCGTCTGGTAGTCGATGTCGGCGGTGTGCGTGCAGACCGCGTTCAGGAAGTGGCGGTCGTGCGAGATGACGATCAGCGTGCCGTCATAGCGCCCGAGGAAGTCGATCAGCCAGTGGATCGAATCGAGGTCCAGATGGTTCGTCGGTTCGTCCAGCAGCAGCGCCTGCGGGTGGCCGAACAGCGCCTGCGCCAGCAGCACGCGCACCTTCTGGCCGCCCTGGAGTTCGCCCATGCGGCGCTCGTGCAGGTCGTCGGCGATGTCGAGCCCCTGCAGCAGGATTGCCGCGTCGCTCTCCGCCGAGTACCCATCCTCCTCGCCGACGATGCCTTCGAGTTCGCCGAGGCGCATGCCATCGTCGTGCGTCATTTCGGGCTTGGCGTAGAGGAACTCGCGCTCCTCGAGCGCGGTCCACAGCCGCCCGTTGCCCATGATCACCGTGTCGATGACGCGGTAGCTGTCGAAGGCGAACTGGTCCTGGCGCAGCACGCCCAGCTTCGGCGGCCTGACGACGGTGCCGCGCTGCGGCTCGAGTTCGCCGGTCAGCAGCTTCATGAAGGTCGACTTGCCGGCCCCGTTCGGGCCGGTCAGGCCGTAGCGGCGTCCGGGCAGGAACGCGGTCGTCACCTCCTCGAAGAGCACCTTCGAGCCGTAGCGCATCGAGACGTCGTTGACGGAAATCATTCTGTTGACCTTCGCGGCGGGTAATTCAAACCTTCAATCGTAGCACAGGGTGTAAGCTATCGACCATGCGTCTCGAGAACGAGCGACAGAGCACCAACATCGAAGACCGCCGCGGCCGGCGGGTGGGCGGGCGAATGGGCCTGGGCGGTGGCGGCATCGGGATGATCTTCATCATCCTGATCGTGTCGTGGCTTACGGGGACCAATCCGCTGTCGCTGCTGCAGCTGGCCGGCGGCCTGCCGGGCGGCGCGCCGGCAAACGAGAGCGTGCCGACGGGGCCGGTGAGCGCCGACGACCCGCAGGCGCAGTTCATTGCCACGGTGCTCGGCGACATGGAAGACACCTGGACCGAGGTCTTCCGCGCCGGCGGCGAACGGTATCAGCCGCCGACGCTGGTGCTGTTCAGCGACGCCGTCCAGTCGGCATGCGGTTCGGCGTCAGCGGCGACCGGCCCGTTCTATTGTCCGGGCGACAGCAAGGTGTACCTGGACCTGTCGTTCTTCCGTGAACTCGACCGCAACTTCGGCGCGCCCGGCGACTTCGCGCAGGCCTACGTGATCGCGCACGAGGTCGGGCATCACATCCAGAATCTGCTCGGCACCAACGCCGAGGTCACGCGCCTGCAGCGGCAGTCGTCGGAGGCGCAGGCCAATCAGTTGTCGGTGCGGCTCGAGCTACAGGCCGACTGCTACGCCGGCATCTGGGGCCATCACGCCAACCGCCAGCAGTTGCTCGAATCCGGTGACGTGGAGGA
>JADZCY010000214.1 GCA_020851325.1 Acidobacteriota bacterium
GTGCGTCACCAGAGACGTGCGACATTCGTCCGCTCGTCCACGCGGTCCATCGGAGACGCCCATGGCACGCCTTCGCATCCAGCTCTTCGGCGCCGTGCGGGTTTCTCACGTCGACGCGACTGGCGACGCGCGGCTGATCCACACCGTGCAGGCGCTGCTCGCCTGGCTGATCCTGCACCGGCGGAAGACGCACGCGCGTGACGCGTTGGCCGCGGTGTTCTGGGGCGATCAACGTGAGGATCGCGCCCGCAGTTGCCTCAGCACGGCGCTGTGGCGGCTGAAGCAGGCGCTGGAACCGAATGGCGTGCCGTCCGGCGCCTACCTCATCAGCGAACATGCGATGGTCGGCTTCAACAGCGCCAGCGATCACTGGATTGACGTCGCCGCGTTCGAAGACGGCGCGCATGCGTTGCGCGGGCTCACCGCGTCACCGCACGACACCGCCGCCTGGCAGCAGGCCGAAGCGGCCATCGCGCACTACACCGGTGATCTGCTGGAAGGGTTCTATGACGACTGGGCGCTCCGCGAACGTGAACGCCTGCGTCTGCTCTATCTCGACAGTCTGGCGACGTTGATGACGCATCACACGGGCGCCGGCGCGTTCGACGAGGCGCTGCAGTGCGGCCAACAGATCCTGACGCTGGATCCGCTCCGCGAGGACGTCCACCGTGAATTGATCCGCCTGCACCTCGGTCGCGGCCATCGCGCGCTGGCGCTGCACCAGTACGAACAGTGCCGCACGCTGCTCGACGAGGAACTCGGCATCCCACCGATGGAAGAGACGCAGGCGCTGTGCGCGCCGCTGCTGCCGCCAGGCGCCGCGCTCGTCACCACGGGGCGCGCAAGACCCGCGGCGTCGGGCGTGATCACGAGCCCGGGCAGCCCCTCCGGCCTGGCCGCCTCACTACGCGCCGCGGCGTCCAGCCTCGAAGACGCGCGCCGGGCCATTCTCGAAGCGCTGCGCGTGGCCGAATCCGGTCCGCGTCGTCACTGAAAAATATTCTTCGCCGGTGAGACGCCGGTGACCGCCGCGTGACGGCGCGGTGACCATGCCTTTCTAGGATGGCGCCATGTGGTCACGGAACGCCGTCTCGCGTTCACACCGTGTCGCGGCAGGCAGGGTCGCCTATGTCATTGCTGGAACCCGACGTGCACGTGTTCGTGATTCGCGCGCGCAGCGAGCCCCGCGACCGGCCGGGCGCGGCGCCCGAGTGGCGCTTCTGGGTGGAACACCTGCCGGGCGGCGAACGCCATCACTACCGCGACTTCAGCGAGGTGCTGCGCTTCATCGCGACGTATCTGCCCTCGCGGGCGCTGCTGCCCGAGCGGACCGCCGACGACCGGTGACCGGACGATGAGCCGCTATCTGGCCGCGCCACCGGAACCACCGCGCGTCGATCGCCACCGCATTGCCGGCGGCCTGGCCGGCACGCGCACTACGGCCGCGCACGTCGCGCGACTGATCCGCGAAGGCGCCGGCGACTTCTACGTTCGTCAGAAGGCCATCGACATCCTGATCGCGCGCGGCGTGGCCGCCAAGGACTACCTCGGCGAGATCGACGCGCTGTTTCGCTGGGTGCAGCGTCACGTCCGCTACACGAAAGATCCCTTCCGCATCGAGGTGCTGCACTCGGCTCGTCGCATGCTCGCGTTGAAGGCCGGCGACTGCGACGACATGACGATCGTGCTCGGCGCGCTCGTCAAGTCGGTGGGACACCCGGTCCGCATCGTCCTCACGGGTCCGGACGGCCGGCGCCCGGATGTCTTCTCGCACATCTATCTCGAAGCCCGTCACCACGACCAATGGATCCCGCTCGACGCCACGATGCCGCACGGCATGGGATGGTCGCCGCGCACGCCCGTCCGCCAGGTTTTGTCCATCGAGGAGGACCACGCCGATGCTCGCTCAAGATCAGACACCCGGTCCACCGCCGCCACCGCCGCAGCCGTTGCCGGCACCGACGACGCCGCCCTCACTCGCCCGCGGCTGGCTGCGCGGGCTGATCGCCGCCATTCGCCAGGGCGGCCTGCAACCGAAGGACCCGCGCGTGAAGGCGCTGTGGAACCTGCTGCGCCGGCGTCAGTCGCTCGTGCGTCATCCCTGGGCACGCACGCGCCTGCGCTTCATCTGGCAGAAGGGTCTCGACGCGCGGCCGCGACCGAAGACGGCGACACGGCTGCTGGCCGTGATCAGGGATCGCGCCGTGTCCCGCATCCCGCTTCCCGCCTCCCGTCTCCCGCATTCCGCCTCCCGCTTCCCGCCCGCCGCCTCGCGTTTCCCGACGCTTCGCCGTCCACGCGCGGCACTCAGGCGCGTCGCCATGCAGCGGCTGCGGCCGCTCGCGGTGCGGCGCGTCGGGACCATCAGAAGCATGGCGCGGCCAGTGGCGCCGCTGATGGCCCGCGCGCCGGTGCGCATGCCGATGCGCATGCCGATGGGCGTGCCACGCCGCCGGCGCTGAACGACGACGTGCGCTCCGCCGCGACGCTCTATCGCCGCTTCACGCAGTTGCCGGCAGGGTCGGTCCAGCAGGTGACGCACGCGCGACTGATGCCACCGGTGGTGGTGGAACTCGGCGAGCTTGCGGGCCTGGTGTATCGCTCGAGCAAGTGGGTCGGCCATCCGCGCACCTACATCCACTTCATGGACGACCCGCCACGGCTGGTCTCCGACATCACCGGCCGCCGCCTCTTCATCGTCGGCGGCAGCTACCGCGTCACGCAGCGGGGGATCGAAGGATGACGCTCGGTCTCGACGAACTGTTGATCGTGAATCCGGGTGAGCCGCCGCGGGCGACACCACGGGTCAAGCGCAGACGTACTCAATCAGGAGGTGTTATGGCGAAGGTGCAGGGAATTCAGGAGAAGCTTCACTGGCCGCTCTACGACGCGTTCGTCGTGCCGGACCAGAACGGCGCCGCCGTCGCGCCGACATTCGCGACCGAGATGGCGAAGCGCGACGCGCGCATCCTGCGCTTCTTCGTCGACGTGCAGAACAAGACGCGCCTCGAAACGAACCTGCAGGCGTCGGGACAGTTGCCGAGTCTCAATCGCTACGAAGTGCGCGCCATGCGTGTCGTCGTGTCGCCGCTGCTCCGTCGCGAGCGCATCAGCCGGCCGAAGGAGGACGTGCACGATCCGGACACCGACAACGTTCTCGCCGACCTGATCTACAACTCGGTCACCAGCCTCCTCGTCGGCGAAAAGACGATGATCGAGATGCCGACCTACTACTTCCCCGCCGGCGCCGGCGTGAGTCCCGGCACGCAGGGCCTGCCGAGTCACGGCCAGCCCGATCCGATGGCGACGTTCCGCTTCTCGGAGCCCGTGCACATCGAACCGAACCAGAACTTCCGCGTCGAGATCCTCTTCCCGCAGGGTGTGCCGGAAGGCGCCAAGACGGTGTCGCACCGAACCCCGGTGCGTCTGGGTGACGCCGTCGGTCCGCTGCGGCTCTGGGTCGTGCTCGACGGCTATCTCACGCGCGACGTCCAGTAGGAGGTGTGTGATGTGGCACGGTCAGGACGAAACGATACAGGGCGTCGGCTGCCCCGGTGGGTGCCAGGGTGCCGACACGCCGCGCTATCAGTGGGTGCAGGGCGTCGATGGCCTCGGCAACCACGTCGGCTACTGGCAACCGACGGGACCGCTGGCGACCAACGCACCGTACGCGCGCCGCTCGGCGCCGTTCTTCGGCGAAGTGGCAGAAGCCGCCGATGGCCAGTTGTATCAGTGGGTGGAGGGCGTCGATGGCCTCGGCAGTCCCTTCGGCTTCTGGAAACGACTGAAGCGCCTGGCGAAGAGGGCGATGCCGCTGGCGCAGAAGCTGGCGCCGTTCATTCCCGGCGGCGCGGCGGCGCTGACGGTGGCGACGCCGTTCCTCAAGCGCGCCGGCATGGCGGGACTCGGTGATGTCGGCGCGTTGTACGCCGCGGACGACGGGACGGTGTATCAACTCCACGGCATCGACGCGGACGAAGGCGTCGACGGGTTGGCAGACGACGAGCTCCAGGGTCTGGCCGACGATGATCTGCAGGGCCTCGAAGACGACGAGTTGCAGGGACTCGAAGCAGACGAGGAGCTGAACGGCTTCAGCGCCGACGCTGCGATCGAGGGACTGGCCGACGGCGACGACCTGCAGGGGCTTTCGGCGGATCCGGATCTGGATGGCTACGCATCGGCGGATCCGCTCGAAGGTCTGAGCGCCGACGATCTCGAAGGCTTTGCCGATGACGACCTGCAAGGCTTCGCAGACGACGACCTGCAGGGCTTCGCCGACGACCCGCTGGAGGGCATCGCCGACGACGGGCAGGCGATCAACGGCTACGTTCGCGACGGCCGGCTGCACGGCATCGACGGCTACGAGCGTGAACGGCCACCACGCACGCCAGCCTTTGCCCCGGCCGCCAACGCCCCGATGTGGGCGCCACTCTGGTAACCACGCCGCACACGGGAGGCACGAGTATGCGTTACGGAACTCTGGGCCAGGGCGGCGACGCCGTCGCCGTGGCGGAACCTCGAAGCGGCAGCATGACGAGCGGGACAGCGGTGAAGGAGATCCCGTACGACTATGTCGCCACCTTCAAGCTCACCGGTGTGCGCGGCGCGCGGACACAGGACGTGATCAACATCAGCACCGAAGGCACGTTCGTCGCCGTGTCGGTGGGCTCCAGCTTCACGCCAGCCGCCCGCGCGTTGACCGCCGCCACCGCGCCACCGCCGTTCGACACGATGTTCGGCGCACTCTTCACGGGCGCCGGACCGGGCTTCGAAGCGAAGGATGCGTTCACGACGCTGGCCGAAAGCCTGCTGCTGCGCTTCGGCGGCATCCACTTCCTCTACTCCATCGTCGACTCGGGGAGCGGACGTGAGCTGCAGAACAAGGCGGTGCACAACATCGCCGGACTCGGCGCGGCGGATGGCGACAGACCGTTTCGTCCGTTCGCGCGCCCGGTGCCGTTCGTGCCGCGCTCCACGATCCGCATCGAGATCGAAGAACTGTCGGCCGGTCCGTTGTTCAAGGACGGCACGCTGTTCCTGGTGCTGCACGGCTACAAGAGGCTCGGCGAATGATCGCCACCGCGGTCGAGCCGACGTGCCACGTCTGCGGGATTCCCGCCGACGCCAGCTACTTCGACGATTCCAGCATCGTCTCGGCGCCGACGAACGTGGGCGACGAGGTGGTGCTGGCGAAGTACGAACTGCACGCGCACTACTGCGGCGTGCTGCACTACTTCGCGCAGTACACCGACGCGTACGCGTTGACGCCGACGGCCGTGGAGACGCCGGCGCTGGAATGGCAGATCCGGAGCGACGGCGAACCGCTGGCTCCGTGGCTCACCTTCAACCGCATCATCAACCCGTGGGGCTTGTCGGGGTTTCCGATTCACCTGCGGCTGCGCGAGGGCACGCTGCTCGAGTTCGTGGTGCGGTTCAAAGGATCCGGACCGGTGATCGAGTTCTCGACCGCGCCGCCCGTCACGCAGGTCGGCGGCCGCCTGCTCGGCCGCTTCTGGTACAACACGACCCTCGGCGGCCACAGATAGCACAGACGGCCACAGACGGCCACAGATGGCACAGATGGCACAGACGGCCACAGATGGCACAGACGGCGTGGATGTAGGAGGTGTCATGTATCTTCGACAGGACGATGGGTTCGGCGCCGCGGGACTGTCGGCGCCGCCGTCGGGTTACACGCCGCCATTCAACACCGGTGGCCACCCGGTCGGTGAAGACGATGCGCGGCATCTGCTGACCATCCTCGCCGGCCCGTCGCCGTACCAGAAGTATCTGGCGATCGCCATGGCTCGGCACGCCACCACCGTTCCGTCACGCTTCTTCCGCATCGTCACCAATGTCGGCAGCCAGGTGCCGCGGCATCTGCGGCACTTGTTCAGGAGCAGTGGGAATCGAACCGTTGGCGGCACGGTCGATCGCTGGACGCGCACGGTGTATGTCCTTCCCGCCCCGGGTCTGCGCGATCAGACGCGCCTCGAGTACGCCCTGCACGAGTGCGTGCACCTCTTCGCGCACCCGCACGTACCGGTGCAAGGGCAGTGTCCGCAACTATGCATCGGCACGTTTCAAGCCCGGTTCGGCACGGGCTTCGGTGAAGGCCTGACACAGCTCATCACCGAAGAGATCATGAAGGCGCAGCGCATTCGTCTCTACTACCGCGATCGCCCGTACGCCGCCTTCACGCCAGTGGTTCGCGACGTCGTGACGGCTTTCGGTCTCGACGCCGTGGCACGCGCGTACTTCCAGGGCGACGTGGACTCACTCCAGACATCGATGGAGGCGCGCTGGGGAATCAACTGGCGGGCCGTGGCTGGCGCGACGACGGCGGGCACGACCGATCGGGCGCGCCGGCACATCGAGCAACTCGAAGGCGCGTACCGCCAGCGGTTGCAGCAGCTCATTCGTCAGGGACCGCGCGGCGACTTCCCGACGCCCAACCGGCAGCAGTCCATCGCATAGCCATTCGCGCAGGAGACCAGACCGATGTACATCCATGCTCCCGGCTTCGGCGATCCGCAACCCGCTCGCACGACGACACCGCTGAAGCAGGCGCCGCCGCTGCTCACGTTCTTTCGCATCGACGGCTTTGCCGTCGACAAGGCGGTACTGACGCCGACGTTGAAGCAGGCGGTGCAGCATCTCGCCACCGCGGTGAAAACCAGTTGGCAGACGATGCAGCCGATTGGCGTCGTGCGGCTGGTGGGACACACCGACGCGAGCGGAACCGAACAGCACAACGTCGGCCTCGGCAACCGTCGCGCCGAGGCCGTGAAGCAGGAGCTGATCGTGCAGCTGAGGCCGCTGCTCGATCGCGTGTTGATCGACATCGCGCCGAGTCCCGGCGAGAGGCAGCCGCGCGCCGACAACCGCACCGTCGCTGGACGCGCCGCCAATCGCCGCGTCGATGTGTTCATCGAGTTGGCGACCGCCAAGCCAGGAAAGACAAAGCGGCCGGGACCGTTCGTGCCGCCCGATCCGGATCGCGACGGCCCGTGGGATCAGTTCCGCTTCAGACGTGGGATGCCCGGTCCGCAGGCCGGCCGGACGCTGCGTCAGGTCCTGATGGACGCCTGCGAACCCCGATTCGGCAAGGACGCGTGCAAGACGATCGTCGACAAGGCCCTGGCGATGGGCTGCAAGGGCATCGAGATGTTGCTCGAGAAACTCGGCGCGTCAGTGAGCGACGCCGACAAGCAGGAGATTCGCAAGCAGTGCGTGGCGCGGGCGGACAAGCCCTAGGACCTAGGACCTAGGACTTAGGACCTAGGCCCTATATCGCTCCTCGATCGAGCGCGTCCTGCAGGCGACGCACTTCGTCGAGCAGGCCCATGAAGCGGCGGCCGAACGGCGTCAGCACGTACTCGACCTCGATCGGCGGCTTCTCGCCGCGGACGCTGCGCTGCATGATGCCAAACCGCGTCATCTTGCGGAGGCGCTCGTTCATCACCTTGGCCGACAGGCCCGGGCACGCGCGCAGGAACGCGCTTGGACGCTCGAGTCCCTCGGCGCACAACTGCAGCAGCCGCACCGACCACTTGCAGCCGACGATGCTCTCGACCATGGCCGAGACGGGGACGGCTCGCGCGTCGGCGGGCGTTTCGATCAGGACCTCGGGCTCGACCATGACGTACCTACCTTACCGGAAAGTGCCTTCCTGACACCGGGCGTCGTTCCACGTAGCGTAACCGACAGCACCGTGCCACGGCGTCATCGTCGTGGCCCACACGCAGGGAGCTTACGCATGAACGAGACGACGACGATTCCCGGATACACCTACGGCAGCCCCAACCTCGCGCGATCGCCGATCACGCCTGATGCCTTCGCGGCGATGAAGCAGAGCGCGCTCTTCGGCGACGATGACGTGCGCTACCTCCGCATGTCGGCCGACGTCGTGCGCCCGCAGGTCGACGCCATCCTCGATGTGTGGTACGGCTTCGTGGCGTCGACGCCGCATCTGGTGGCGTCGTTCAGCGGCCGCGATGGCCAGCCGATCGGCGACTACCTGGGCGCCGTGCGCCGCCGCTTCGGCCAGTGGATTCTCGACACCGCTGCCGCCGAGTACGACCAGGCCTGGCTCGACTATCAGCACGAGATCGCGCTGCGGCATCACCGCGCGAAGAAGAACCGCACCGACGGCGCCGCCTCCACCCCTCTCGTTCCATTCCGCGATCTGTTCCTCCTCATCGTCCCGGTGACGACGACGCTCAAGCCGTTCCTGGCAGCGGGAGGTCACACCGCCGCGGACGTCGACAAGATGCACGCGGCGTGGGTGAAGTCGTGCCTGCTGCAGGTAACGCTCTGGAGTCACCTGTACGTCAAAGACGGTGACTTCTGAGATTGGCAATGGTGAATCGCCGTAGCGCGGAGCGCGAAGGGGGGCGGTCCTACCTCGTGTCGGTGAGCGTCTGCACCGCCTGCGCCACTTCGTTACTGCGCGTCACCAGCAGGACGGTCGTGCCGACGTGCACGACCGTCGCGCCGCGGGGCGCTTCGACGCGGCCGTCGGCCTGATACAGCGCCGCGAAGACGCACGTCGCGGGAAAGCCGGGCAGCGCCGCCAGTTCCATCACCGTCTTGCCCGCCGCCGCACTGCCGGCGGGAATGGTGAGTTCGAACGCGATGGCGCTGCCGTCGCCGAGCAGCATCGCATGGCGGATGGCGTCGTGCTCGATGGCCGTTGCCACCGACCCCGTGATCAGATCCGTCTCCGACAGCACGCGATCGATGCCGGCGGCGGCATAGACCGGGCGGTAGGCGTTGTCGCGCATGCGGACCATGACGCGTTCGACACCGGCGGCGCGCGCCAGCAGCGCCACCGCCAGGTTGTCGGCGTCGCGGCGCAGCATGGCGACGACGACTTCGCTCTGCGAAATGTCGGCCTCTTCGAGCACCGCGGCAATGGTCGCGTCGCCGCTCAACGCGACAAGGCCAAGCTGTTCGGAGGCGCGGCGCGTGACGCCCTCGTCGTTGTCGACGATCGTCACCTGATGACCGATGCGCGTCAGGTGAGTGGCCACCTCGAGCCCGGCGCGGCCGGCGCCGACAATCAGGATTCGCATCTGAAGTCCTTCAACCCTCGTGATGATCGGCGGCCGCCGCTCGCAGGATCTCGGCGTCGAGTGCCGCCACCTGCGTGGCCGCCGTGCGTTCGGTGATGAGACCGCGACGGGCGGCGTCGAGAATCGCCGCCTTGCGCGCGTTGAGCACGGCCGGCAGTGCCGCCGCGCCATCGACATCGTCGCTCAGCCGGCGGAGTTGCCGTTCGGCCTCGATGACGTCGCGCTGGAACGCCGCCCACCGTTCGGCGTGATCGTGGCGCGAGATCAGGCCTTCGGCCATCAGCGTGTCCAGTTCCTTCTGCGCCCGGCGCGCGCCAATCAGCACGGCGCGGCAACGATCCGCGGTGTCGTCGCCGGCGCGGTGGGCAACGCCAAGCCAGGTGAGAAAGCGGCGGAACGGCAGCGCCTGCGTCACCAGCGTGACCAGCGTGACGCCGAAGACGATGGCGATGAGACGCTCGCGATAGGCAATGCCCTGCGGCAGCGCCAGCACGGCGGCCATCGACAGCGCGCCCTTCACGTTGCCGAATACCATCACGTGCTGCCAGCGCCACGGCACGCCCTCGCCGGCCAGATGCAGCGCGCCGAAGCAGATGTAGACGGCAATGGCGCGGCCGGCATGCAAGGCGATGACGGCGAGGAAGATCGGCCAGGCCTCGGTGATCAGCATGTCGGAGCGCAACTGCATGCCGACGAGCAGGAACAACCAGACGTTGCAGACAAACGCCGCGATCTCCCAGAAGCCCTGCAGCGCCAGCACGCGCGACGGCTCGAGGCGGGCCCGCATCTCGTGGCCGATCAGCACGCCGGCGAGGACGACGGCGATCACCGCCGATCCGCCGAAGTGTTCCGTGACGAGCGCGGTCGCGAACACGGAGACGAGCGACGCGAGAATCGCCGTCAGGTCGTCGGGCGCATGCCGGAGGATCAGCGCGCCGAGCGTGCCGAACGCCGTGCCGAGGAGCGCGCCGGCGACGATGGCAATCACCAGCGTGCGGCCGATCTGTGTGGGATCGGCGTAGCCCTGCATCACCACCGTGGCGGCGACGCTCACCAGCACCAGCGCGGTGCCGTCGTTGAACAGGCTCTCGCCTTCCATGATGGCCGCCAGGCGATGCGGCACGCGGACGCTGCGGAAGGCAATCAGCACGCTCACCGTGTCGGTGATGGCGAGCACGGCGCCGAGCAGCAGCGCCACCGAGAACGGCAGCCCGAGTTCGACGGCGGCAATGGCCGCCGTCGCCAGCAGCGACAGCAGCACGCCGGGCACGGCGAGGGCCAGAATCGGCCGCGCCGCCTGACGCATGCTGGTGTCGTCGGCCGACAGCGCGCCCTGGAAGACGAGCACCGGCAGCAGCACCAGCAGCACGAGCGCCGGGTCCATGGACGTGTGCGGCAGCATGTCCATCAGCACCAGCAGCAGGCCGACAACGACGAGCGCGACGTTGTACGGGATGTTGATGCGTTTGGCGCCGATGGCGACCGCGGAGCCGATCGCCAGGACGATCAGCAGTTGTTCGAGCGATTCGAGCATCAGCGCAGGTGGCGGCGGGCGATCTAGCCCGCCTTGACGAGTTCGTCGAAGGCGATGGTCAGCGCCAGGCCGAGACGCGTCTTCTGGCCGCCGAAATGTTCGAAGCGCGGCAGCACGTCCACCTTCGCCAGGTCGTCGCGCGTGCGGCCGTCCTTGCGTGCACGTGCCGCGTAGTCGACAACGGCGGCGAAGTAGTCGCGTTGATAGAGCAGGTCCGAACGCGTGCCGATGAACGGATGGCCGGCTTCGGCGTGACCATACACATACAGCGCGTCGGCGGGATAGGCAGCGGCCATCTGCTCGAGCACGCGCATCCACCCGTGCACCGAGGCGCCGGCCGGCGCGTCGACGTTGGGAAAGCCGCGGTTGTTCAGCAGGTCGCCGAGATGGACGACGTTGGCCTGCTCGAAGTGGATCGAGACGTCGCCGCCGGTGTGGGCCGGGCCCCAGTGGCGGGCGCGGATCGTCTCGTCACCCAGCGTGACGCTCCACGTCTCGGCAAACGTGATGTCGGGCAGCGTCGTCTGGGCCTTGCTGCGTTCGGCGGTGACGCGCTGGTTTTCCTTCGAGCGTTCGTGCGCGACGATCTGCTTCGCGGCGGGGCGCAGCACGCCGTTGCCGCCGGTGTGATCGGGATGATGGTGACTGTTGATCAGCACGTCGATCTGCCGCGGGCTGCGCTGCTTCAACCCGTTCAGCAGATTCGGCGCGGTGTCGGCGAACTGACTGTCGACGACGAGCAGGCCGTCAGGGGTGGTCAGCCAGCCGATGGTGCCGCCGCGCTGGTTGAAGATGCCGACATTGCGGCGAAGCGGCGTGAAGACGGCCGGTGCCGGCGGCGGCGCCGGCGCGGCCGGCGCGCCAGGAGCCGCGGGTGCGGGCGGTTGCGCCGCGCTCACGCCGGGCACGGCGGCGCCGGCGGCGGCCAGGGCCGAGGCCTTCAGGATGTTGCGGCGCGTCCACGTCATGGTTCCCCCCTTCGGCGCGACGGATCATCCGATCGCCTGCCGACGCGCATTATAAGTGGCCCCGCCCTGCAAGCCCTTCAAGCCGATCGAGGTCTTACGTCCTGAGTCTTAGGTTCTGGGCAAGAACACTTCCCACGATCCCTCCAAGCCGCAGCCGCCCGAACCGAGAAGCGAAGGTGGGCCAAGCCCTGCAAGCCCTCCAAGCCCTGCAAGCCTACTCTTGGCCTCCGGTCACCATGCCCGCCTCGGCGACGCGATGCGCGGCGCGCAACGTCAGCCGCAGTTCACGCGCTGCTTCGGCGGTGCGATCGACACGCGCCGGATCGCGTTCGGCAATCGCCAGCGCCTGGCGCAGGAGCGCTTCGGACTGCGACAGATTGCCGGCGAGCCGCGCCGCCGTCCCGAGGCCGACGAGCGGCTCGATGAGATCGACGTGATTGGCCGGCCGCATCCGCCGGTAACGCGCATACGCGTCGGTCAGCACGTCGGTGCCGTGCTGCAGGTGACCGCTGGCAACCAGCGCGCGGCCCCATGCGGTGAGGTACGACGCCTGCAGCGGATGCCCCGCCGGACGGCTGCGCAGCCCCTGTTCCACCGCCTCCGCGCCGAGGCGCTCGGCCTCGGCGTAGCGGCCGCGCTGATACTCCAGCATCGACCACGTGCGCAGCACGGAGCTGCGTTCCGGCGCCGCGTACGGCAGCGTGCCCATCAGCCCGCTGGACGCACGCAGCATCGCCTCGGCCTCCTGCTCCTGGCCGGACTCGAGGTAGTCGCGTCCGAGATGCAGCAGCGCCACACCGACGCCGGCGGCGTTCACGCCGTGCCGCACGCCCACCGCCACCGCTTCCTGCAACAACGCGCGCGCTTCAGCCTGACCAGGCTGCCAGTGCGACAGCGCGCCGCCAAGATCGTTGACGACGGAGAAATGGAACGCCGGATCGACCGTGTCCTGATGTGCACGAACATAGGCAAGTGCCGCGCGGAGACGCCGTTCGGCCTCGGGAGGATCGCCGTGCTGCAGCGCGGCGAGACCGAGCAGCGCATTGACCTCGGCGACGCCGCGCGCGTCCTGCTGCGCGGTATACAACTGCAACGCGCGCATCAGGTGCGCGTGCGCCTCGTCGAACGCGCCCAGTCCCTGATACGTCGCGCCCATGGTCCGCCGGACTTCGGCTTCGACGACCGGTGCGTTGGCCAGGCGGACAGGAATGAGACGGCCGGCGGCGTCGAGCATCTGCTGCACGGAAAGGTTGCCGGCGGCGACGGCGCTCGGCGTCATCCACGACGGATTCGCCATCGACAACATCTGCGTGAGGAACGTGTTCAACTGCTGCGCCTTGGCCGACTCGGCCTGCGCCCGTCGTGATTCCTCCCGCGCGCGCTGCGCCTGCACGCCGGCACGCGCCGCCTGCTGGAGCGACACCGCGGTGGTGGTGGCGAGCCCGGCCAGCAGCACCGCGACCATCGACACCGCGACCCAATAGCGGCGGACGAACCGCGAGCCACGATAGGCCACCGACGGCGCGCGGCCGAGAATGGCGTCGCCGGCCTGCCAGCGGGCGAGATCGTCGACGAGATGCTGCACGCTCGCGTAGCGGCCGGCCGGTACCGGCGCCATCGCTTTCTGGAGAATGACGCCGAGGTCGCGGGCGAGATGCCGTCGCAGCCGTGCGGCGGAGGTCTGCCGCACCGCTGCCGCGGCGTCGGCCACGGCCATCTGCCGCACCGGCGGACACGCCCCGGTGAGCGCGCGTTCGATCGACGCCATCAGCGAGTGCGCGTGCGGAAACGCCGGCGATCCGGTGAGCAGTTCGTAGAGCACGAGACCGAGGCTGTATTGATCGCTCGCCGTGCCGACGGCCTGGCCGGTCAGTTGCTCCGGACTGGCGTACGCCGGCGTCAACGGCGCCCGCGTCACCGTCGTCTGGCGATCGGGGTGCAGCCAGGTGCCGGTGCCGAAGTCGACGATCTTGGCGCGGCCATCGGCGGTGACGAGGATGTTCGAGGGCTTGAGGTCGCGGTGCAGCACGAGGGTGCGGTGCGCGTAGGACACGCCGTCGCACACCGCGGCAAACAGGCGGAGCCGCGCCGTCACGTCGAGGCGATGACGATCGGCGTAGCGATCGATCGGCATGCCGTCGACGAACTCCATCACCAGGTACGGCGCGCCGGCCGGCGTCACGCCGCCGTCGAGCAGGCGCGTGATGGCCGGGTGCTCGAGCGCGGCGAGGATCTGCCGCTCGGCGCGGAAACGCGCGATCTGCGCCGCGTCGGTGAGACACGTGTCGAGAATCTTGATGGCGACGCGTTGATCGAACACCGCATCGCAGCGGTGCGCGACATAGACGGCGGCCATGCCGCCGCGCGCGACGAGCGCGTCGATCTGATAGGGACCGAGACGTTGACCGATGTGCGGGTCGGGCCGTGGCTCGTCCCGGGCCGCGTCGTCTTCGGCGAGCAGCGCCGTCACTTCGACGGCGAGCGCGGTGTCGTCGCCGCAGATCGCACGCACGCGTGCGACGCGACGAGGGCCGGGCGGCTCGTCAGCCGCCTCGTGAAAAGCTGATTCGACCAATCGCCAGCGTGTAGCATCCATAGGGGGAGATCCGAGATACTACCCCCACAGCGCACCGGATCAAGTGATGTTCCGCGCGCGCCGGCCGATGGATCGAGCGATGACGATGACGGCAAGGGGTTGAGGCGAGACGGGTCATGAGCGATACCGCCGGTGACGTCACGCAGTTGTTGCACCGCTGGAGCCAGGGCGATGCGGCGGCCCTCGAGCGGCTGATCCCCGAGGTCTACCCGGAACTGCGCATGATGGCCGCGCGTTACATGGGGCGCGAGCGCACCGACAGCATCCAGGCCACCGTGCTCGTGCACGATCTCTACCTGCGGCTGCTCCGTCAGGAGCGCGCCAACTTCGTCAACCGCCGCGCCTTCTTCGGATTTGCCGCCGCCGCCATGCGGCACCTGTTGATCGATCACGTGCGGGCGCGGCATTCGGCCAAACGCGGGGCGCGGCGCACGCGCGTGCCGCTGACCGAAGACCTGCAGTTCACCGACGCCAGCGCCGACGACCTGCTCGATCTCGACCAGGCCCTCACCGAACTCGCCGCGTTCGATGCGCGCAAGGCGGAGCTCGTGCAGTTGTGCGCCTTCCTGGGCTGCGGCCGCGCCGAAGCGGCGGCGCTGCTCGGCATCTCGCTGGCCACCGCCAAACGCGACCTCCGCGTCGCCCGCGCCTGGCTGGCGAAACGGATCGGGCGGGAGGGCTGAAGGGCTTTCGGCCTTGCAGGGCTTGCAGGCCTTGCAGGGCTTGGCCCGCCTTCGCGCTTCCCGCTTCGGCGAGGCTGCGGCCTGGAGGGCTTGCAGGGCTGCGCCTGCCCCGCACCTCCGTCCCAGGACCTAAGACCTAGGACCTAAGTCCTTCTCAAGACCCAGCTCTCACGGCCGATTACATAGCCACCGTGATGTCAGCTCCAGCCACCGTCGTGCACGTCGCCCGTCAGCCCATCCTCGACGGGCGGAAACAGATTTACGGCTACGAGTTGCTGCACCGTGCCAGCGAGAACGACACGACGTGCGAA
>JADZCY010000215.1 GCA_020851325.1 Acidobacteriota bacterium
ACGCCGCCGAACACCGACACACCGCCGTGCTTCATGGCGATGTTGTTGATGAGCTCCATGATGATGACGGTCTTGCCGACGCCGGCGCCGCCGAACAGGCCGATCTTGCCGCCCTGCAGGTACGGCTCGAGCAGGTCGATGACCTTGATGCCCGTCTCGAACATCTTCAGTTCGGTCGACTGCTGTTCGAGTGTCGGAGCCGGGCGGTGAATCGGCCAGTGTTCCTTCGCCTGCACCGGACGGTCGGGGAAGTCCACCGGTTCGCCGAGCACGTTCAGCACGCGGCCGAGCGTTTCGGGACCGACCGGCACCGAGATCGGCGCGCCGGTATCGGTGGCGGCCATGCCGCGCTGCATGCCGTCGGTCGGCTTCATGGCGACGGCGCGCACGCGGTTCTCGCCCAGGTGCTGCTGCACCTCGACGACGACGTCGATCGCCTCGCCGCCGCTCTGGCCGTCGGAGGTGACGCGCAGGGCGTTGTAGATCTCCGGCAGGTGACCGCCGAACTCGACGTCCACCACCGGGCCGATGACCTGGATGACCTTCCCGACCTTCTGATCGCTGGCTGCTGTGCTCATATGCTCTTTCTCAGACTCTCAAACGCGCGCTTCGAGTGTCCCTAGACTGACTGCGCTCCGGCGACGATCTCGATGATCTCGCGGGTGATGGCCGCCTGGCGCACCTTGTTCATGTAGAGCGTGAGGCGGTCGACCATGTCCTTGGCGTTGCGCGTCGCCGCGTCCATCGCGGTCATGCGCGCGGCGTGCTCGGCCGCCGACGATTCGAGCAGCGCCCGCATCACCTGCACCGACACGTGGTACGGCAGCAGCGTGCGCAGAATCTCCTGAGGCGACGGCTCGAACAGGTAATCCACCGACGGCAGCGCCGGGGAGGTTGGTTCGAGCTTGGCAATCGGCAGCAGCCGTTCGACGACGACGCGCTGCGAGATGATCGAGCGGAACTCGTTGTAGACCAGGTACACCGAACTGATGTCGGGGCCGAGGAACTCGTCGATCGCCGACTTGGCGATCGCCTGGGCGTGGCTCCACTTGACGTTCTGGAACAACCCGGCTTCCTCGTAGAGCACGTCGAAGCCGCGGCGCAGGAAGAAGTCGCGGCCCTTGCGGCCGACCAGCGCCAGCGCGACGTCGCGGCCGGGGTTCTCCACCTTCTGATCGGACAGGAACTGCGACGCGCCCTTGATCACGTTGGTGTTGAAGCCGCCGCACAGCCCGCGATCGGCGGTGATGACGATCAGCAGCGTCCGGCCCGGCGTCGGATCCGGATTGAGCAGCGGATGCGCCGCCGGATCGACCCGCGTCGCCAGGTTGTTGAACACCCGCAGCATCTCCTGCGCGTACGGGCGGTTGTTCACGATCCGCTCCTGCGCGCGCCGCAGCTTCGACGACGAGACCATCTTCATGGCCTTCGTGATCTGCTGCGTCGACTTGGTGGCGCGGACGCGGCGTCGGATGTCAATCAGTGACGGCATGGCGGACTATCTGAGCACTCGCTCGCCTAGGCGCGGGCGCCGGCAAACTGCTCGGTAAACTCCTTGAGCGCCGCGTTCAGCTCGCCCTTGATCGCATCGTCGAGAGTCTTCTTCTCGCGGATCGACGCCAGCAACGTGCTGAAGCGCGTCGTCATGAAGCGATGAAGATCCGTTTCGGCGCGCTGCACGTCGGCGACGGCGATGTTGTCGAAGAAGCCGTTGGTGCCGGCGTAGACCACCACCACCTGCTGCTCGACGGGGATCGGCTGATACTGCGGCTGCTTCAGAATCTCGACGAGACGGGCGCCGCGATTGAGCTGCTGCTGCGTCGCCTTGTCGAGGTCGCTGCTGCCGAACTGCGCGAACGCCGCCAGCTCGCGATACTGCGCGAGGTCGAGACGGAGCGTGCCCGCCACCTGACGCATCGCCTTGATCTGCGCCGAGCCGCCAACGCGCGACACCGAGTTGCCGACGTTGATGGCCGGGCGCACGCCCTGGTTGAACAGGTCGGACTCGAGGAAGATCTGGCCGTCGGTGATCGAGATGACGTTGGTCGGGATGTACGCCGACAAGTCGCCGGCCTGCGTCTCGATGATCGGCAGCGAGGTGAGTGAACCGCCACCCAGCGTGTCGTTCAGCTTCGCCGCACGCTCCAGCAGGCGCGAGTGCAGATAGAAGACGTCGCCGGGATACGCCTCGCGGCCGGGCGGACGGCGGAGGAGCAGCGAGATTTCGCGGTACGCCTGCGCGTGCTTCGAGAGGTCGTCGTAAATCAGCAGCGCGTGACGGCCGCTGTCGCGGAAGTACTCGCCCATCGTCGTCGCCGAGTAGGGGCTGATGTAGAGCATCGGCGCCGGGTCCGACGCCGCCGCGGCGACGATGATGCAGTAGCGCAGCGCGTCGGCTTCTTCCAGCGTGCGCACCACCTGGGCGATGGTCGACTGCTTCTGACCGATCGCGTTGTAGATGCAGATGACGCCGGTGTCCTTCTGGTTGAGGATCGTGTCGAGCGCGACGGCGGTCTTGCCCGTCTGGCGGTCGCCGATGATCAACTCGCGCTGGCCGCGGCCGATCGGCACCATGCCGTCGATGGCCTTCAGGCCCGTCTGCATCGGCTCGCGCACCGGCTGCCGATCGACGACGCCCGGGGCGATGCGCTCGATGGGCGCGAACTGTTTGGTGAGGATCGGGCCCTTGCCGTCGATGGGCTGTCCCAGCGCGTTGACGACGCGGCCGAGCATTTCTTCACCGACCGGCACCGAGATGATGCGGCCGGTGCGCTTCACCGGATCGCCTTCCTTGATGGCGCGATACTCGCCCATCAACACGGCGCCGATGCTGTCCTCTTCGAGGTTGAGCGCCACGCCGATCACGCCGTGCGGGAACTCGAGCATCTCGCCGGCCATGGCGCGCTCGCAACCGTGCAGGCGCGCGATGCCGTCGCCGAGCGACGTCACCGTGCCGACTTCGGCGACGTCGACGTCTACCGCGAAGCTGCCGATCTGGTCCTTGATGATCTTGGAAATCTCGTCGGATCGAATGCTCATGGTCCTCAGCCCTGGGCGACCAACTGGTCGCGCATCTTCTTCAACTGCGTCCGGACACTGCCGTCGTACACCGTGCTGCCAACGCGCGCGACCACGCCCCCGAGCAGGGACGCGTCAACCGACTGGCGCATCGCAAGCTTCTTTCCCGTCGCGCTGGCGAGGCTGGCCTCGAGCGCCTGTGCCGCATCGGCCGACAGCGGCACCGCTGTCGTCACTTCCGCCGGCACGATGTTCTGGAACTCCAGCAGCCGCTCGGTGAACACGGCGGCCACCTCGGGCAGGAGCTCGAGACGACGGCGCTCGGCGAGCAGCGCGAGCAGCTTGCTGACGACCGGCGACACACCGAGCTTTTCACCCACCGCGATGACGATGTTCTTGCGCGCCGCTTCGGGAATGGCGCGATTCTGCAGCGCGCGATCCAGTTCCGGATGCTCGGTGATGGCGGCGACGACGGTGGTCAAATCCTGCTGCACCTTGGTGACATCGGCTTCCTGGCGCGCGACGTCGAAGAGCGCCCGCGCGTAGCGGGTCGCGGAGGTTCGCGTGGACATCAGCCTTTCACCTGCTGGAGGTAACGGGAGACGAGCCGCTCGTGATCGGCCGGCGTCGTTTCGCTCTTGATGCGATCGGCGGCGAGGTCCACGGCCAGGTCGGCGGCGTGTTCGGTGAGTTCGCGCTTGGCGAGACGGACCTGGACGTCGATCTGCCGCTTCGCCTGATCGACGAGGCGATCGCGTTCGGCGGCGGCCTGCTGCGCGATGCGCTGTTCCTCGGCGGCGATCTCGGCCTGGCCGCGCGTGCGCAGCGCCTCGATCTCGCCGGGCAGCGCCTGCATCTTGCGATCGATCTCGGCCAGTTGCGCCGTCGCCGCGGCCTTCATCGACGAGGCTTCGACGAGATCCTTGCGGATGGCGCTGCTGCGATCGCGCAGATATCCCGCCATCGGCTCGCTGAAGAAGTAGTAGAGGACGCCGATCATGATCGCGAAGTTCAGCACCGGCCAGAAGAGATCGGCGAGGTTGAATCCGTGATGCTCGGCTTCGGCGGCGTGTTCGGCCTCGGCGGCGTGCGTGTCGGCGGGCTGTGCATCGATGGCCGGCTGCACGTGATCGGCGGCCGGCGCGGCGGCCGCGGGTGGCGCCGCTGGTTCCGCTGGTGCCTGGGCGTTGGCCGCGCCCGCGAGCGCCACCACGAACGCGCACGCGAAGGCGGCGTCGCGGAGCCGCCGAACTCTGTGCATAAATTCACAAGCGGTGAGGCGAGCGGTGGTCACACCAGTCTCCATATCCGGGTGTCGGGCGCGTTCAGGACGCGCGTCCCAGCACGCGCGTGACGATGGCATCGGCCAGGCCGGCGGCTTCGCGGTCGAGCGCGGCACGGGCCGCGGCGGATTCCTCCGCCACGCGCGTCGTCGCGTCGGTCGACTCGCGTTCGACGGCGGCTCGCGTTTCGGTGAGCAACTGCGTCCGGCGATCGAGCGCCGCGCGTCGCGTGTCGTCGATCTGCTTGTAGACCTCGCCACGGGCGCTGGTCATCGCGTGGTCGTACTCCGCGGCCGCCGCGGTCGCCTTGGTGGCGGCCGACTCGGCAAGTTCACGGGCGCCGCGGACGGCGGCGGTACGCTGGTCGATGACCTTCAGGATCGGCTGGAAGATCAGCGTGTTCAGCAGGTATGTGCAGAGCAGCAGGAAGAAAACGACCCACAGGGTCGAAATGTCCGGAATCATGACAAACGACTAAGGATAGCACGCTTCCCCGCGGTCAGCGGACGACGACGCGGGCGTCTTCGGCTGGCAGGACGCGTCCGATCGCGGTGGCGACCACGCCGGCCTCGCGCATCGCGCGCACCAGCTCATCTGCCTGGTCAGCGGCAACCGCGATGAGCAACCCGCCCGAGGTTTGCGGGTCGAACAGCGCCAGCCGGAGCTCTTCTGTAGCCGCGGGAGCGATTTTAGTGCGATCGCCAAAATAAAGTCGGTTGCTCGTCATTCCCCCGGAGCGGTTGGAGGCGGCCAAGGCCAGGACCTCCGGCAACAGGGGCACTGACTGGCTGTCTATCTGCACCGTAACATCACTGCCAACAGCCACTTCTGTTGAATGGCCTATTAATCCGAAGCCGGTGACGTCCGTGCAGGCATGCACGCCCGTGAAGCCGCGCATCGCGGCCGCCGCGGCCTTGTTCAGCGTCGTCATTGACCGGATTGCGGCCTCCACCGCCTCGGCTGGCGCCTGGCCTTTCTTGATGGCCGTTCCGATGATGCCGGTGCCGATGGGCTTGGTCAGGAGGAGCAGGTCGCCGGGTCGCGCGCCGGCATTCGTGAGGATTCGATCGGGATCCACCGCGCCGGTGACGGCGTAGCCGAACTTGATCTCCGGGTCAGCGACGGTGTGGCCGCCGAGAAGCGCGGTGCCCGCTTCCCGCAACGTGTCGTAACCGCCGCGGAAGATGGCGGCGATATCGGCGGGGTCGAGCGTGTCTTTCGGGAACGCCGCAATGGCCAGCGCCGTCCGCGGCTCCCCGCCCATGGCGTAGACGTCGCTCAACGCGTTGGCGGCGGCAATGCGGCCATACGTGTATGGGTCGTCGACGATCGGCGTGAAGAAGTCCACCGTCTGCACCAGGGCCGGCCCACCCTCCCACACGTACACACCCGCATCGTCCGCCGTCCGGAAGTCGACCAGGACACGGGGATCGGTGCTGAGAGGGATGTCGCTCAAGACCTGAGCGAGCTCGCCGGCGGCGAGTTTACTGGCTCAACCAGCGCAGCTGACCATCTCGGTCAGCCGCTTCTTCTTCATCGTCATTGGTGTCTCCGAAACGAAACCACGAAGGCACGAAGAGAGAACGTTGACCGCGAAGAGCGCGAAGGAACGAAGCAACAGACAGCTTGCTCGTGTCCTCTGTGGTTCATTCCCTCAGCAGCCTCCGCGCCCTCGTGTTCCTTGGCGTCTGCGCATCTTCATTCCCTTAGTGCCCTTCGCGCCCTTCGTGTTCCTTCGCGTCTTCGTGGTTTCTTTCTCTACTTCCGCTCGGTCAGGTATTCGTAGATCCGCTGCAGTTCATCTTCGTTCGCGAAGGCGATCTCCACCAGGCCGCCTTTGCGTTTGCGTGTAATCGCGACGTCCGTGCCGAGCGAGAGGCGCAACTGCTCCTCCGCCGCTCGGGTGTGGACGTCTTTCGTGACGCGCGCGGGGGCGGGCGTGGGCGTCGCCGTGCTGGCGGCGAGTTCGCGTTTCACCTGCGCTTCGGTTTCGCGCACCGACAGGCCGCGCGTGATCACCTCGCGCGCCAGGCGACGCTGCGCGGTATCCGACGGCAAGCCGAGAATCGCCCGCGCGTGGCCCATCGACAGTTCGCCGGACGAGATGTTGCCGCGCACTTCCTCGGGCAGCTTCAGCAGTCGCAGCACGTTCGCCACCGTCGCGCGATCCTTGCCGACGCGTGTCGCGATGTCTTCCTGCCGCAACTCGAAGTCGTCGACGAGGCGTTGATACGCCGTCGCTTCTTCGATCGGATTCAGGTTCTCGCGCTGGATGTTCTCAATCAGCGCCATCTCGAGCTGCTGACGACGATCGGCGTCGGCGACGTCCTTGATGACGACGGGGACGCGCTGCAGCCCGGCGCGCTGCGCTGCGCGCCAGCGCCGTTCGCCGGCAATGATCTGATAGCGCTGACGTCCGCCCGCCGCTGGCGCCACGCGGCGCACGACGATCGGCTGAATGATTCCGTTGGTACCGATCGACTGCGCCAGCTCGTCGAGGCGGGTGTCGTCGTACTGCGTACGCGGCTGATAGCGATTCGCTTCGAGCAGATCGATGTCCACCTCGAGCGACGTCCGCGGCTGATCGCCAGCGCCGGTAGCGTCGGGAATCAGCGCACTCAGCCCCTTGCCGAGCGCTGGTTTCTTGTCGACCATGGTCAGTCCCTCAGATCACATGTCTCGCGCGTGCGTGTGTGCGACGAACCGACGCGTCAACTCGCCTGTCGCTGACGGAACTCCTCGGCGAGCGCGGCGTACGCTTCGGCGCCGCGCGACCTGGCGTCGTAGGTGAGCACGGGTAGCCCGTGACTCGGCGCTTCAGCAAGGCGCACGTTGCGCGGGATCACCGTCTCGTACACTTTTTCCTTGAAGAACTCGCGCACGTCACGCGCCACCTGCTGCCCCAGGTTGGTCCGCTCATCGCTCATCGTCAACAGCACGCCCTCGATGTCGAGTTCCGGATTCAGTCCAGCACGCACGCGGCGCATCGTGCCGACGAGATCGGCCAGGCCTTCGAGCGCGAAATACTCGCAGTGCAGCGGGATGAGCACGCGATCGGCGGCGACGAGCGCGTTCAACGTGAGCAGGCCAAGCGACGGCGGACTGTCGATGAAGATGCTGTCGTAATCGTCGCGCAGCGCGTCGAGCAGCAGCTTCAATCGCCGCTCACGATCGGTCACGTTGATCAGTTCGATCTCGGCGCCGGCCAGTTCGCGCGATGCCGGCACCAGCGACAGGTGCTCGGTGTTGGTCGGGACGATGAAGTCGCGCGCGTGGGAGGCGGCGTCGGCATCCATCAGGGCGTCGTAGACCGTGCCGCCGGAGGCGGTGGTGCCCTTGGCGCCAATGCCGCTGGTGGCGTTGGCCTGCGGGTCCATGTCGACGATCAGCACGCGCTGGCCGGCGAGCGCCAGCGACGCCGCCAGGTTGATGGCGGTTGTCGTCTTGCCCACGCCACCTTTCTGGTTGGTGACGGCGATGATGGTCATTTTATGTTGATTGACAGAAAACAAACGTTCCACGTGGAACGTTCTGCTATTGTCTCATCCGATCCGGTACTTTTCCAGCACGACGAGGCGACTGCGAAGCGATTCCACGAGCGGGAAGGTCGCTTTCCACGCCAGGGGCGGGGTCACGGAGTCGGACACGTCGGTGCCGGCCGGGCCGCGAAACAGGAAGAGCTGTCCGCCTGGCCGTAAGAAGGCCTGCAGGCTCATCAGCACCTTGGTCTCGATGCGAACCGCGCGGATGCTGACCAGGTCGGTAGACTCGTGCAGTTCCGGGCGCGACAGCAGCTCCTCGAAGCGCGACGTTTCCACTACCGTGTCAGTGAGGTTCAGCTCGCGCGCCGCCTCGCGCAGGAACACGGCCTTGCGCGTCTTCACTTCCACCATGCGCAGCCGAAGCTTCGGGACGGCCAGCTTGAGTGGAATGGCTGGTGAGCCGCCGCCGGAACCGGCGTCCAGCAGCGTTTCGGCGTGGGGCGGCACGTGCATCGCCGCGGCGACAGGTTCGAGCAGCAGGCGGTCCACGGCCTCGTCTTCTCCGCCGGGGAGCAGTTTGAACGCCGTGAGGTTGACCCGCGCGTTCCACTTCGCCAGCAGGGAGTAGTAACCCTCGAGGGCGTCGGCGAGTTCTGACGACAGGGGAATCTGGGCCTGGCGGGCCCGCCGCCGGATGCGCTCCTTCAGTTCACGCGTTCTCATGCTCGAACCGGTGCAGATAGGCGCCGACGACGGCGACGGCGGCGGGGGTGACGCCGGGCACGCGCAACGCCTGACCCAGGGTGCTCGGCTGGACGTCACTGAGCCGGTGCACCATCTCCGTGGACAGCCCAGGCACGCGCAAGTAGGGAAAATCCGCCGGAATTCGTCGATCTTCCTGCCGACGGGCGCGCTCCACCGACTGCGCCTGCCGCAGCAGGTAGCCTTCGAACTTCAACGCCACCTCGACGGACGAGAGGTCGAGATGCGCGTGGCCGGACGTGGTTTCGACCGACACATGACCGTCCTTCACCAGAGTGGCGAGCGTGATCTCGGGTTGCTTCAGGGCCTGGTCGGCCGTGACGCGGTCTCCGGAGGCGACACGGACCTTGGCGCGCCGCAGGGACACTATATTTCTTTCATACCGCGCGCGACGATCCTGAAAACGCTGCCAGCGCTCGTCGTCTACGAGGCCCCAGTCGCGACCGCGCGGCGTGAGCCGCAAATCGGCGTTGTCGATCCTGAGCAGCAGGCGGTATTCCGCGCGCGACGTGAACATCCGATACGGTTCGAGACATCCCTTGGTGATCAGGTCGTCGATCATGATGCCGATGTAGGCCTCGGCGCGGCCCAACTGCACCGTCTCCTGTCCCCGCGCCTTCCGGCCGGCGCTGACGCCGGCGATCAGGCCCTGTCCAGCGGCTTCCTCGTAGCCGGATGTCCCGTTGATCTGTCCGGCGAGGAACAAACCGGGGATTCGGCGAGTTTCCAGGGAGGACGAGAGCTCCGTCGGCTGGACGAAGTCGTACTCGATCGCGTAGCCAGGACGCAGCATTTTCGCGTGTTCGAGCCCCGGAACCGCTCGTACCAGGCGCTCCTGCACGTCGGCGGGCAGGCTCATCGAGTAGCCGTTGACGTAGAGCTCGCGACTCTCGATACCTTCCGGCTCGAGAAACAGTTGGTGACGCTCCTTGTCCGGGAACTTCATCACCTTGTCTTCCAGCGACGGGCAGTAGCGCGGACCTATCCCGGTGATCTGTCCGTTGAAGAGGGGAGACAAATGAATGTGCTCCCGCACGAGCGCGTGAATCGCCTGGTTGGTGTGGACAATCCAGCAGGGGATCTGATTCCGGCGGGGTTCGGTGGTGCTGAAGGAGAAGGGCACCGGTTCCGAATCGCCGTGTTCCACGTGGAACACTCCAGCGTCGACGGCGGCCGCGAAGTCGATGGACTCGCGATCGAGGCGAGGTGGCGTGCCTGTCTTCAGTCGGCCGATACGGAAGCCCGCCGAGCGCAGCGACTCCGCGAGCTCCACCGTCGGCGGCTCACCGGCGCGACCGGCCGGCTTCTGGTCCGGACCGACATGGATGAGGCCGTTCAAAAACGTTCCGGTCGTGATGACGACGGCGCGTGCCGTGAGCGTTCGGCCGTCCTCGAGCTTCACGCCAGAGGCGTGGCCGGAATCGCGTAGCAGCCGCGCCGCCCGGCCATAGATAAAGGTGATGTTCGGGTGCGCTTCCAGTGCCTGGCGCACCCACGCGCCGTACGCGGCCTTGTCCGCTTGGGCGCGGGGCGACCAGACCGCCGGGCCACGGCTGCGATTGAGCAGCTTGAACTGGATGCCTGTCTCGTCAATGGCGCGGCCCATCAGCCCGCCCAATGCATCGATTTCGCGGACCAGATGTCCCTTGGCCGTGCCTCCGATGGCTGGATTGCAGGGCATGTGACCAATACCAGAGGCGGTCAACGTGCAGATCGCCACGCTGGCACCGGTGTTTGCCGCCGCCCAGGCCGCCTCGGCGCCGGCGTGTCCCGCCCCAATCACCACGACATCGAAAAACATTATGGATCGATGAAGTATCGCTCTATTTCCCGATACAGAAGCGCGAGAAGATCCGCGCCAGCAGATCCTCCGTTGTCCGCCGACCCGTGACTTCCTGCAGCCGCTCGGCCGCGTCGTGAAGGTCGACCAGAACGAGGTCCTCCGGCAAGTTCGCGCCGGCGAGCCCGCTGTGCGCGCGATCGATCGCCGTCCGCGCCCGTGACAACAGGTCGATGTGCCGAAGGTTGGTGACGCGCACGGGATCGCGATGGTCGCTTGTCGTTGCTCCCCGATGAACGACGCCGATGGACGCCGGCGCAGCTTCATCTCGATCGTCTTGACGACGCGTGGCATCGCGCTCGCTGGTCAGCGCGTCGAGTAGCGCCGATTCGAGAACATCAAGGCCGTGCGCTGTGGCCGCCGACACCTCGATTGGCGACAGCGCGCGTGCGTCGTCTTCCTGCGGCCAGGCGGATGGGAGGTCGCTCTTGTTCGCGACGATCACCCGCGGCATGCTTGCGGTGTCTCTCAGCACATCGCGATCGTCCGCGGACAACGGCCGCGATCGATCGAGCACCACGATCGCGAGGTCGGCCACGTCGATCGCGCCCTTCGCGCGCGTGACGCCCTCGTGCTCGATCGCATCGGCAGCATCACGCAGACCGGCGGTGTCCACGAGCGTGATCGCATAGCCAGCGATCTCCACGCGCTCCGTCAACAGATCGCGCGTCGTTCCCGCCACTGGTGTGACGATGGCGCGGTTGGCGCGGAGCAGGGCGTTGAAGAGGCTGGACTTGCCGGCGTTGGGCGTGCCGACGATCGTCACCACCGCACCATCACGCAACAGTCGTCCGCCGCGCGCGGTGGCGAGCAGCGCATCGAGACGCGTCGTCTGCTGCTGGAGTTCCGTGATCACCGCGGGACGCTCCGCGAAGTGATAACCCTCCTCGGGGAAGTCGAGCGACGCTTCGAGGCGCGCCATCAAGTCGAACAGCGCCTGCTCGATCGCGCCAATCTCGTGCGTCAGCGTGCCTTGCAGCTGATCGAACGCCGCGCGCGCCTGCGCCGGCGTCACCGCATCGATGAGATCAGCGACCGCCTCCGCCTGCACGAGATCGCGCTTGCCGTGCAGCACGCTGCGCAGCGTGAACTCGCCGGGCTCGGCCAGTCGCGCGCCGCGCGCCATCGCGCGCGCGAGCAGGCCATCGAGGATCACCGGGCTCCCGTGCGCGGAGATCTCGACGACGTCCTCGCCGGTGTAGGAATGCGGGGCGGGAAACGCGGTGACGACCACCTCGTCACCGGTCTGCGTCGAGTCATCGGCAGGCAGCACGCAGAACGTCGCGTGGCGCGGTTCGAAGTGCTGGCGCCCGGTCATCTCGCCGGCGATGCGATGCGCGTCACTGCCACTGAGGCGAACGACACCGATCCCGCCCCGGCCGGGCGGCGTCGCGATGGCGACGATCGTATCGTCGGTGGAGAACACGTCGGTGTCTGTCTGGTGCTAGGCGCGCGCGATTCCGGGCAAGGAAACCACGAAGGCACTAAGAAGAGAACTCTGACCGCGAAGCGCGCGAAGAACACCAAGGATAGCGTCCACGCCTGTCCTCAGACACTGACGCCGCAGCCCACGCCGGCACGGAGAAGAACCTGACTACGGAAAGCACGAAGAGCACGACGGACTGCGTCGGGCGCGCCACCGACAGCACGAGCGCCGGCGACTAACGCGTCGAGATGATGACTGTCTTCTCGAACGCGTCGCCAATGCTCTCCGACGCGATGCCTTCGATCTCCGACACCGCCAGATGGACGATGCGGCGCTCATATGGATTGAGCGGACCGATCTCCTGCGCGAAGCCGGTGGTCTTCGCCTTCTCGCCGAGGAACAGCGCCATCTGCCGGAGCTCGGCATCCTTGCCCTTGCGATAGCCCTGGCAGTCGACGACGAGCCGCTGGCCTTCGGCGGTTTCGTGGCGGTACACCGCCGAGACGACATGCTGCAGCGCGGCCAGCACTTCGCCCTGGCGGCGCGTCAGCAGCGAGCCGTCCTCGCCATCGAGGTTGATGCGGGTGCCGTCGGGCATCTGCTCGG
>JADZCY010000216.1 GCA_020851325.1 Acidobacteriota bacterium
GGTGCTGACAGGTGCTGAAAGGTGCTGACGGGTGCGAGATAATCCGCGCGTGATGAATCAGCCGCGCACCGTCCTCGCCCTGGCCGCCTGTCTGCTGCTCCCCACCCTCGCCAGCGCGCAGGGCGCCACGGCGAAGGTGGCGCCGGGGTCGCCCACCGCCGCACAGTTGCCGATCTACGAAGTGGATCCGACGTGGCCGCCGACGCTGCCCAACGACTGGATCCTCGGCGACATCCGCGGCCTGTTCGCCGATGAGAACGACCACCTGTGGATCATCCACATGCCCTCGAGCCTGACGCCGCAGGAGATTGGCGCCGCGGTGAAGCCGCCGATCGCCGACTGCTGCGTGCCGGCGCCGCCGGTGCTGGAACTCGACGCCGAAGGCAAGGTGCTGCGCTCGTGGGGCGGACCTGGCGATGGCTACACCTGGTTCGATCAGGAACACGGCATCTACATCGATCACAACGGCTTCGTCTGGACCGGCACCAGCAACGGCATGCACGTGATGAAGTTCACGCAGGACGGCAAGCACGTGCTGACCATTGGCGAGCCGGGCGTCAACAAGGGCAGCAACGATCCGGATCATCTCGGCGGGCCGGCCAACTTCTACGTCGAACCGAAGACCAACGAGATCTTCATCGCCGACGGCTACATCAACAAGCGCGTCGTCGTGTATGACGCCGCCACCGGCAAGTACAAGCGCCACTGGGGCGCCTACGGCAAGCCGCCGGACGACACGCAGAAGTACAGCTATCCCGTCGACATGAAGAACCCGCCGCAGCAATACTCGACGCTGCACGGCCTGGTCGGGTCGAAGGACGGGCTCATCTACGTGTCCGATCGGCGCGGCAACCGCATCCAGGTGTTCCGCCAGAACGGCGAGTACTTGATGGAGCGCTTCGTCCGTCCCGAAACCGGCGGCTCGGGTAGCGGCTTCAGCCTGCAGTTCTCGCGCGATGCCGAACAGAGCCTGCTCTACCTGATCGACGGCACCAACCAGCGCGTGTGGATCCTGCGGCGCAAGGACCTGGCGATTCTCGATCGCTTCAGCAAGCCGGGCCGCCAGGCCGGCGAGATGATCCGCGCGCACATGATTGCCATCGACTCGAAGAACCGCATGTATACGGGCGAGGCCGGCAACGGCCGTCGCATCCAGCGGTGGATCCTGAAAGGCACGCGACCGGCGTCGAGCGTGAAGGCGCCGGAATAGTAGGGACGTTGGTGCTCCACGGGGGTGCGGCACGGGGGTGCTTCACGGAGGTGCTTCACGGAGGTGCTCCACGAAGGTGCTCCACGGGGGTGCTTCACGGAGGTGCTCCACGAGGGTGCTTCACGGGGGTGCGGCACAAGGGTGCGGAGAGCGGCGCGGCACGGTCTTCGCCGCGCCACCATGGCATCCAGATCGGCGGCGGCCTCCAAGCCCTTCAAGCCCTCCAAGCCCTCTCCCACCGCCGCGTGAGCGGCGGTCCTACGCGCCGAAGGCCCCTCCTGTTCCCTACCGGCGCGAAAGCGCCGGTCCTCCTGTGTCCTCCAGTCCTCCAGCCCTCCAGCCCTCCAGTCGTCACCTGATCACGACGTGTCCCTGAGCCTGCCACTTGCCGCCGGGCGTGCGGACCTCGAGCCATGCCGTGCCGCGCTCGGGCGGCGCGTCGAACTCGAAGTCGTAGGTCTCACCCACCGCGATGATCTGCCGCGCCGGCGCTGGCGTTCTCGCGGCCGGTGGTAGCGGCGCGCCGTCCTTGGCGATCGGCGTCCACTCCGCCACGCCGCGAGCGGACTGCAGTGACACTGACAGGATGTCGTCGGGCGTGATGTTGATCAGCCGTACGCGATGACGCGTGCCCGCCTTCAACACCAACCGCGGCGCGCGTTCGCCGTTGATCACCGCCGACGTCGCATCGCCGAGAATGGCCTGGCCCTGCGTCGTCACACCGCGACGGCCCAGCATGATGACGTGGTCGGCCTTCGGATCGAACGCCTGCTCGTCATCGACGACGACCAGCGGACCATACAGTCCGGAGGTGAGCTGGCGATAGTCGTGCAGATGCGTGTGGTAGATGAACGTGCCGGCGCGTGGCGGCGTGAAGCGCGCGACGAAGCGGCCACCCGGCTCGATCATCGGCGTGACGCGGCGATCGGCGCCGCTCCAGCCGTGCACGCCGTCGTAGTAGCTCTCCAGTTCCATGCCGTGCCAGTGGATTGCCGTCGCGTCGCTCATGCGGTTCTCGACCGTGATCTCGACCGGTTGATCGCGGCGCAGCACGATGGCCGGGCCTGGCGAGGTTGCCGGTGACGATTCACGCGCGTCTCCCTCGCGCAGGGTCAATCCCACTCTCGTGGCGCCGTCGCGTGGCGCGATCGGTTCGATCAACAACGTCAACTGCCGCGCGGGCTGTGCTGGCGCCGTCTTCGACGGCAGCACCGGCGCCGTGTCACGCACGGTGATGCCCATCACCATGGCCGCCATGCCCATGCCGGGGTCGGCGGCGTGATGACCATGATGCGCATCGGCATGAGTGGCGCCCCGGGCATCGCCGGCATCGGCTGATGCGCCGGACGGCAGCCGGCGTTCGGGCGAGACGTGCGTCATGACATGGCAGTGCAGCAGCCAGTTGCCCGCCCGCTCGGGCACCCACGTCATCGTCATCGTTCCCGCCGGCGGCAACACCTGCGTCACGACGTGCCGCGCCTGCGTGGCGTCGAAGGCCGTGTCGGCGACGCCGTTGCCGAGGCTGTTCACGTCGAAGTAGAACCCGTGCAGGTGCATCGGATGGATCTGCGACGAGAGATTGATGACGCGCCACCGCACGTGGTCGCCGACGTCGTAGGTGAGCCGCTCGGTGGCCGGCCACGACAAGCCGTTGATGAAGAACGCAATCTGCGGATTGAAGCCGACGAAGACTTCGGTCGGGTTGTCGGCGGTCAGGATCTCGCTGAGTTGCCGCGGCGTCAGGTTGGACCACTCGGTGATCACCAGCACGCGGTCTGGCGGCGCCGCCACGCCCGCCGGATCGACGATGAACGCGCCGGCGAGTTCGCGGAAGGGAACGGGGGCGCCGATCGTCGACGCCCAGTAGTGATACGTGCCGGCCCGGCCGCTGGGGAAATGCACCTCACGCGTCTCGCGCGGCGGGACCTGCAGCGGCGCGCATGGCGAGCCGTCACGCGCGCACAAGCCGTTGATGACGAGTGGTTGATTGAGATCGTTGCGCACGCTGGCCACGATCTCGGTGCCTTCCACCACCCGGATGAGCGGCGCCGGCACCATCAGCGCATCACCGTCCGCGCCGAACGCGTCGACCTCCAGCGTCGGCCCCGCCGGCCCTTCCGGCTGCCACTGCCCTGTCGCCGCTCGCAGCGCGAGCGTCAGCGTGCCCTGCCGGAGCACACCGGCCGGTGTCCTGTTGTCGTTGGGCTGGATCACGGAGGGCGACGGCGCCGCAGCGGGCGACGCGGGCCAGCAGGCCACGGCGAGGAGCAGCAGGACGAGCGAACGCGTCATGGGTGTTTCCTTCCAGAACGGCCGCGACATGCGGCACGGAAGGCAGTGTAGGAAGGCGACGCGGCGGCTGTCGTAAGCGAACCGTAAGGGAAGAGTGGTGATTCGGTACGGCGCCGCGAACGGTCATCCGCCGAGTACGCGGTGTCACTCGCCGGCGTCGGCGGAGCGCGTGTGCGCGCCGCAAAACACGCAACATTCCGGCGCCTGGCGGTGCGCGCCGTGCGGTACGTCGCTTGCAGTGTGGTGGGCACGGTCAATCGCGACCGTCGGAAGGAAGGTCCAAGGTGAACCGCATCAGAACCGCAACCGTGGCAGTGCTCCTGGCATCGTTCGTCGGCCTGCAACCGGTACCGGCGATGGCGACGCAGGACAAGGATCGCCGGGACCGCTATGAAGACCAGTGGGAACGGCGCGACGAGCACTCAGGCCGCGACCGCCGCGACAACCGCGCGGTTCGGCGCGACAACCGGAACGACCGCCGCGACGTCCGCGAGGCCCGGCGGGACTACCGCGACGCCCGGCGCGACTACTGGGACGCGGCGCGCTATTACCGGCAGGACAACCGCCGCTATCAGCCCCGCCGCATGGGCCGCAACGATCGCATCTACCGCGGCTCCGACAACCGTTACTACTGCCAGCGTGACGATGGCACGACCGGCTTGATCGTCGGCGGCGTGGCCGGCGGCGTGCTCGGCAACATCATCGCCCCCGGCGGCTCGAAGACGCTTGGCGCCATCATCGGTGCCGGCGCCGGCGCCCTCATCGGCCGCGCCGTCGACCGCGGCGACGTCGTCTGCCGGTA
>JADZCY010000217.1 GCA_020851325.1 Acidobacteriota bacterium
CGCGCGGTTGTTGAAGTCGAAGTCGTTGACGTACGCCGAGCCGAGGAACACCTGCAGCGCATCGGTGACTTCGCCCAGCGGCAGGCCGAGCGACCGCGCCTTGTCGCGATCGATCTCGACGATGAGCTGCGGATCGTCGGCGCGGAACGAACTGAACAGACCCTGCACGCGGCCGCTCTGGTTGCCGGCGCCCATCAGTCCGAAGGTGGCCGCCGCCAGCGGGTTCACGTCGGTGTTGTTGGTCTGGTCCAGCACTTCGAACTGGAACCCGCCGAACGTCGACAGGCCCTGAATCGGTGGCGGCGGGAACGCCGCGACGATGGCGCCCGGGATCATGAACAGCGGTCCGCTGACGCGGTTGAGGACCGCCTTCAGCGAGTGATCCGCGCCTTCACGCTGCTCGTACGGCTTGAGGTTGACGAAGATCAGCCCGTTGTTGGGCGCCGCGCCCGAGAAGCTGAAGCCCATCACCGAGAACGCCGCGGCGATATCCGGATCGCCGTAGATGATCTTCTCCGCCTGCTTGGCGATGTTCGTCGTGTACTCCAGCGACGCGCCGGCCGGCGCCTGCACGACGCAGATGAAGTAGCCTTCGTCCTCTTCGGGCACGAACGCCGACGGCACGACCTGGAACAGCGTGTAGGTGGCAAACAGCCCGCCGGCAAACAGCACCAGCATGGCGTAGCGGAAACGCAGCGCCGCGCGCACCGCGCGCACGTAGAAGCGGGTGCCGCCGTCGATCACGGCGTTGATGCCGTTGAAGAAACGGCCGTGCGTGTGGCTTTCCTTGTCGAGCAGCAGCGCCGACAGCGCCGGCGTCAAGGTCACCGCGTTGAACACCGACAACACCACCGCGAACGCGATGGTCAGCGAAAACTGCTGATAGAGGCGACCGGTGACGCCGGGGAAGAACGCCACCGGCACGAACACCGACACCAGCACGATGCCGATGACGACGACGGCGCTGAACACCTCGCGCATGGCGTCGATGGCGGCCTGCCGCGCCGACTTCTTGTACTCGCTCATGTGGCGCTCGATGTTCTCGATCACCACGATCGCATCGTCGACGACGATGCCCGTGGCGAGCACGATGCCGAAGAGCGTCAGCGTGTTGATCGAGAAGTCGAACAGCTTGATGAACGCGAAGGTGCCGACCAGCGACACCGGGATGGTGACCGCCGGGATGATCGTGCTGCGCCAGTTCTGCAGGAACAGGAACATGACGATGATGACGAGCACGATGGCTTCACCGAGCGTCTTCAGCACCTCGATGATCGACTCGCGCACGACGCTGACGTTGTCGAACGCCATGCGCCACTCGAGACCCGGCGGGAAGCTCGGCTCCAGCCGCTGCATGGTCTCGATGACGCCCTGATAGACGTCCAGCGCGTTGGCCGATGGCAGCAGCGTGATGCCAACGCCCGAGGCCTCGAGTTCGAGGAAGCGGAGGTTGGCGGCGTACTGTTCCGCGCCCAGTTCGACGCGGCCGATATCCTTCAGCCGGACGATGGCGCCATCGGCGCCGGTCTGCACGACGACGTTCTCGAACTCGTGCACTTCGGTGAGACGACCCACCGCGCGCACGCTCATCGTGAACATCTGGCCGGCATCGGCCGGTTGATCGCCGAGCGCGCCGGCGGCCACCTGCACGTTCTGCTCGCGCAGCGCGTTCAGCACGTCGCCGGCGGTGATGCGACGCGCGGCCAGGCGCGACGGATCGAGCCACAGCCGCATCGCGTAGCGACGCTCGCCGAAGATGATGACGTCGCCGACGCCGGGCACGCGCTTGATGGCGTCGCGGACGTAGAGGTCCAGATAGTTGCTGATGAACTGATTGCTGTAGCGGTTGTCGCGGCTGAAGAAGCCGAGGCCGCCCATGAAGCCGGCCGTCACCTTGGTGACGACGATGCCGTTGGTGCGGACGTCGGCCGGCATGCGGCCCAGCGCCGAGTTGACGCGATTCTGCACGTCCACCGCCGCCAGATCCTGGTTGCGCGAGATGTCGAAGGTGACCGTGATCGTCGACGAGCCGAAGTTCGTGGACGACGACTGCATGTAGGTCATGCCTTCGACGCCGTTGATGGCCTGCTCGAGCGGCGTCGTGACCGCGCTTTCCACCGTTTGCGCGTTGGCGCCGGTGTAGAACGCGGTGACCTGCACCGACGGCGGCGCCAGTTCCGGATACCGCGCAATCGGCAGTGTCGGAATGGCGATGGCGCCGGCAAGAATGATCAGGAGCGAGCACACCGTCGAGAGGACGGGGCGCTTGATGAAGACGTCGGCAAACATGGCTAGGACGCCTTCTGCTCCGCCGGCGGCGCCGCGGGCGCACCGGGGCCGCCCACCATCACCGGCGCGCCGTCGCCGATCTTCTGCACGCCGCCCGTGATCAGGCGATCGCCGGCGTTGAGGCCGTCGAGCACGACGTAGTCGTTGCCGACGAGCGGCCCAACGGTCACGGCCTTCTGGCGCGCGACGGTTTCAGAGCCTTGTCCCTCGACGACGTACGCGAAGTACTGCCCGTTGATGCGCGTCACGGCGGTGAGCGGCACGGTGACACCGGGCGCCGACGACCACACGAGCTGCACGCGCACGAACTGATTGGCGCGGAACGTCCCGCGGCCATCAACGATGGCAGCCTTGGCGAGTACGGTCTGCGTCGGTTCCACCGTCGGCGAAACGAACGTGATCGGGTTGGTGGCGATCACTTTGCCCTGCTCGTCGACGATGCGCGCCGGCAGACCGACCTTCAACTGCGTCGCCTGCTGCACCGGCACACTCACGTACGCCTCGAGCGCGTCGTTCTCGTCCACCGTCGTCAGGATGGTGGCGCGGGTGACGCGATCGCCGACGCGCACCGGAATGTCGCCGACGATGCCGTTGGTGGGCGCGGTGACGCGGTAGTAGCCGAGTTCGGTTTTCGACTGGCGCAGCTGTTCGTCCAGCGCCTTGAGCGCCGCTTCGGCCGTGCGCGCGGCGGTTTCGGCCTGCGCCTGTTCACGCTGGCTGACGGCACCGGCCGTATAGAGCGCCTGCGTGCGCTTCAGCTCCTGCTGCGCGTACTCGAGTTCCGCCTGCCGCACGGCCCGCGTGCTCTCGAGCGACGCCAGCCCGGCCTGCTGCGGCGCCGAGTCCACCTCGAACAGCACCGCGCCCTGGCGCACGGTGTCGCCGGAGCGCACGGCGATGCGGGTGAGAAAGCCTTCCACCTGCGGCTGGATGGTGGTGGAGCGACGGGATTTCAGGGTGGCGATGTATTCGGTGGTCTGTTCGACGGGCCGGGTTGCGAGGGTGACCGTCTCGACCGGCATCGGCGGCATACCGCCGCCGGGGGCACCAGCGCCCGGCGCCCCCTCGGGAGCGGCGCCGCCGCCGCAGGCGGCAAACAGGGACAGGGACGAAAAGATCAGGAGTGAACGCGGGGACAGGACAGGCATAAGGGTTTGGACGCCGTGCCGGGACCGGCCGGGTGGCGCGATCGGGCAGGGCGCAAGCGACCGATAATAAATGAAGGTTCAGTTATTGTAAAGTAACAGCGATGTCACCGCGCCCCCGCACCGCGCCCGATAGCTGCATTCTCGACGCCGCGGCGCGTCTGCTCGCCCGATTTGGTCCCGCACGGATGCGCTTGGAGGACGTCGCCCGCGAGGTCGGGCTGGCGCCGGCCACGCTGCTGCTGCGGTTCAAGTCGAAGCGCAATCTGCTGCTGTCGGTCGCCGACCACTGCACGGCTGGCATGGCTGAACAGTTCCGCGAGCGTCGTCGACGTAACCCGTCGGCCCTGCATACCGTCACCGAAGTCTGCGAACTCGTGCGTGAACTGGCGGAAGAGCCGCAACAACTCGCCAACCTGCTCGCCTTCCTGCAGCTCAGCTTCGAAGACCCGGCGTTTCGCGAACGCGCGCAACGGCACGACGTCGCGCTGGCGACGGCCATCACCGAACTGCTCGACGAAGCGCAGGCGCGCGGCGAGATGCGCCGGACCGATTCGGTGCCGTTGGCGCACGCGGTGATTGCGATGGTTCGCGGATCGCTCCTCACCTGGAGCGCCCTCGGCCGCGAAACCGCGCCGGACGCATGGGTGCGCGGCGACCTCGAAACGCTGCTCGGCTCCTTCCGCATCTCCCGACCCGATCGCGCCGCGCCGACTGCGCACGTGGACGTCAAGCGTCGCCGGTCCGCCGTCCTCCCCGCCGTGGAGAATCTGGCGGCCCATGCTCCGGCCGCGGTCACGGCCGCACGCGCACGACGACGCACGGCAGTGGCGTCGTGACGAGCATCACCGACCTGGTTGGCTTCTCGCGCGGGATGTACAGCAACTGGCTGTGGCACCGGCCATTGCAGTTGCTCGTGGACGCCGGTGAGGGCGTCCAGATTGCGCTGGGCACCTCGGTGTTCGCGCCGTCGTGGCTGGCGATCACGCACGGCCATTCCGATCACGTGCTCGGGCTGCCCGGGCTGCTGGCGGCGCGGCGCTTCGGCAAGGGCGCGCAGCAGAAGCCGCTCACCATCTTCCATCCTCGCGACTCGCGCGGCGTCGATGCCGTTCGTCAGTTGATGCAGACGATGTACGAGGGTGTGGAGTTTCCGGTGACGTGGGTGGCCATGGCGCCGGGGGATGCTCAGCCGATGGGCAAGGCGCTGACCATCGAAGCGATTGAAGCGCGGCACAATCCCGGCGAACCCGCGCTCGCCTATCGCGTCGTCGAGGAGCGGCGGCGGCTGCGGCCCGAGTATCAGCAGCATGCGCAGCAGGCCATCGAAGACCTTGCCCGCCGCGGTCAGCGAGACGCCTTGATGGAAACCGTGCCGCACATCGTCTTTGCGCACTCGGGCGATGCAATGCCGCTCGATCCGGCGGCGGTGCGCGACGCCGATCTGCTGGTGCACGACGCGACGTTTCTGGACGCGACGAATCGTCGCGAGCCGATTCATGCGTCGACGCTGGAAGCGCTGGACGTGGCGCGGCAGTCTGGAGCGCGCGCATTGGTCCTGAACCACCTGTCGGTGCGTTATCCGCGACCGGCGGCGATCGAGACACTGCGGGAACAGGTGGCGGGCACGGGTTACACCGGTCCGGTGTGGCTGCTCGACGAGGGCGAGTTCATTGCGATTGCGGCTGGCACCGCGCCCGGTGACGCGTAGCGGGCAAAACGTCTCCTCGTCACGCGGGCCGCGGCGTACAATAACGGGCTTATGTCATCGCTGACGCGCGGGGAGGTGACCCGCATCGCGGACCTCGCCCGTCTCGCCCTCACAGACGACGAAGTCGACCTCTTCACGAAGCAGCTTGGCGACATCCTCGGATATGTCGAGCAGATTCGGGGCCTCGACACCACCGGCGTCGCGCCGACGGCGCACGTGCTGAACCGCCCGATCGAACGCGCCGACGTGCCGGCGCCGACTCTCGCCCGCGCCGAGGCGCTCACCACGGCGCCGGACGCCGCGCCCGAAGCCGGCCTGTTCAAGGTGCCGCGGGTCCTGTGATGCACACCGCCACTTCACCGACGGTGCGCGGGCTGGCCACCGCCATCCGCAACAAGGAACTGACGGCCGTCGAGGCGTGTACGCAGGCGCTGGAACGGATTCGCGCCGAAGAGCCGCACATCGGCGCGTTCACGACCGTGACGCACGAACGCGCGCTCGATCGCGCCCGGCAGATCGACGCGGCCGGCGCCACCGACGACACGCAGATCCTGCGCGGCGTGCCGGTGGCGATCAAGGACAACATCTGCACGGCCGGCGTCCCGACAACTGCAGCCTCGCGTATTCTCGCCGGCTTCGTGCCGCCCTACTCCGCCACCGTTGTGGCGCGTCTCGAGGCGGCCGGCGCAATCGTGATCGGCAAGGCCAACATGGACGAATTCGGGATGGGGTCTTCCACCGAGAACTCGTCGATGGGCGTGACCAAGAACCCGTGGGACCTGACGCGCACGCCGGGCGGCAGCAGCGGCGGATCGGCCGCGGCGGTGGCGTCGGGGATGGTCGCGGCGGCGCTCGGTTCCGACACCGGCGGATCGATTCGCCAGCCGGCGGCGTTCTGCGGCCTGGTCGGATTGAAACCTACCTACGGACGCGTGTCGCGCTACGGCCTGCTGGCCTTCGCGTCGTCACTCGATCAGATCGGCCCGCTGGTTCACACGGCCGAAGACGCGGCGTTGCTGCTGCAGGCCCTGGCCGGACACGATCCGCACGACGCGACAGCGTCCGCCGAACCGGTGCCGGATTATCTGTCATCGATCGATCGCGGCGCGAAGGGACTGCGCATCGGGGTGCCGCGCGCATTTGTCGGCGACGGTGTCGATGCCGACGTCCAGCGATCGTTTGCCGACGCGCTGACGCGCTGGCAGGACGCCGGCGCCACGGTCGTCGACATCGCGCTGCCCCACGCCGCGCATGCCATTCCCGTCTACTACCTGATTGCCACCGCCGAGGCGTCGTCCAACCTGGCGCGCTACGACGGCGTGCGCTATGGCCATCGCGCCACGCTCGGCAAGGGCGACGGCCTGCGCGAGATGTACGACCGCACGCGCGACGAAGGCTTCGGCGCCGAGGTCAAGCGGCGGATCATGCTCGGCACCTACGTGCTGAGTCACGGCTACTACGACGCCTACTACCTGAAAGCGCAGCAGGTGCGGACGCTGCTGCGGCAGGACTACGACCACGCGTTCGCGACGTGCGACGTGGTGGCCATGCCGACGACGCCGACGCCGGCGTTCCGTCTGGGCGAGAAGACGAGCGACCCGCTGCAGATGTATCTCGTTGACGTATTCACGGTGAGCGCCAACCTCACCGGCCTGCCGGCGATCAGCATGCCCGCGGCGCCGGCGTCATCGGGCTTGCCGATTGGCGTGCAG
>JADZCY010000218.1 GCA_020851325.1 Acidobacteriota bacterium
ACTGCCGGTGCGCACGTACCCCTGCAATTCCGTACGCTCCTCGCCGGTGAGGATGACGTCGTCCAACGACTGCGGCATGCCTCATTGTACTTCTTTATGAATGACTAATACAGTCCACTAGGACCTAGGACCTAGGACCTAGGACCTAGGACGTCCCCGCCAGGCTCGCGGATTCTGCGTACGCGTCCGGCCGAGACGATGTGGGATTTGCGCCATGTGTGTGTTGGAGCATGCGTGTAGCCGGGTGAACAGGCGCGTTGATGCGCAAGATCAACGATTGCCGGCGTCGGCATCTCTCGTGCAACGTCGGTCGGCATGCCTCGAGACCACAGGAAGCTCACTGCCTTCGCGATGGCCGACGCGCTCGCCCTGGAGATCTACGCGGCGACCACCCTGATTCCGCCCGCGGAGCGCTACGGCCTTCGAGCGCAAATCCGCCGGGCCGCCGTGTCGGTGCCCACCAACATCGTCGAGGGCGCCGCCCGGCACGGCGCGGCAGACTTCGCGCGGTTCCTGGACGTGGCGTTCGCCTCCTGCCGCGAGGTGGCCTATCTGGTGGACCTCGCCGATCGTCTCCACGCGCTGCCGCCGCGCAAGGCCGCAGATCTGATCGCGCGCGCCGAACGCACCTCCGCGGTCATCCTCGGGCTGCGGCGCGCCATCAGCCGGGAGGAAGGAAAAAACAGGACTTAACGTAGGTCCTAGGTCCTAGGTCTTAGGCAAAGACTTTTGATCACGGTTCTCGTGGCCGCGGCTCTTGCCTAGGACTTAGGACCTAGGTCTTAGCCTAGGTCTTAGCCTAGGTCTTAGCCTAGGACTTAGGACTTAGGACCTAGGACCTAGGCAGAACCTGTCACCACGGATCCTCGTGGACAGGAGTTCTTGCCTAGGACTTAGGACCTGGGACCTAGGACCTCTGTCCTACGGCGTCGGCACCTGACACGTGTTGTTCTCGACGATCACATACGTGCCGGTGGTCGAAACCTCGGTGAGTGCCGGCTGATTCGCCGCGAGCACGGTGACGGCCGGATCGGTGATGGCGGCCGCGCCGCGTTCGAGGCGGAACATCGTGGTGTTGGCCTGCTGCAGCGTCAGCCCCGCGCCGGGCGGCTGCGGCGGCGTGATCACCGGATGGTGCGACAGGTTGCCGACGGCACGGGCGCAGATATTGGTGCCGGCGGCGGATGCCGTCGCCTGGATGCGCATGCCGAACGGTCCCGGCGGGTCTTGCAGCAGGTCGACATGATTGGCGTCGAAAGTGACGTCGACGTGCGGCGTCGTCCCGGCGTCGGGCGTCGAGACGAGCACGCCTTCCAGCGCGCCCGGGCTCTGCACGAAGTTGTTGCGGAACAGCAGTCGCGCCGGCGCCGCCTGGCCGAGCGCGCTCGAGTGCCGCGCGACGATGGCGCGGCCGGCGGTGCCGCCGAGGAATATCGAGTTGTCGGTGATGGTGGCCTGGAGCAGTGACGCCGTGTTGGCGTTGAGCGCTTCCTGGCCGATGAGGATGCCGGTGCCCGTCACTTCCTCGATGATGCTGCTGGCGACGGTGGTCGAGAGCGACGCGCTGTTGGCGTTGACGAAGACCAGGCCGTCGACGCCCTGCGACACGCGCAGCACTTCGGTATTGGCGAAAGTCGAGACGACGCTGCTGCTGTCGATGGCGCGCACGTAGACGGCGCGGCCGCGCGCGTTGCGGAAGCGGCAGCGGGCCACGTTGATGGTGGCCGTGGCCGTGCCCTCGGTCTGCACCACCAGTCCGTCACCGCCGGTGGTCGGCGAGTTGTCGGCGATCTCGCAGTTGTTGGCGGCGGTGCCGCTCATCGTCAGGTTGAGCGCGCCGGACTGGTTGTAGATCTCGATCAGGTGCTCCACCGCGCCGTACATCGTCGTGTTCGAGAGTGTGACGGCGCCGATGAGCCCGGTGACGCCGCCGGGGTTCGGCGTGCCGAAGACGAACGGTCCTTCGAGCGGCGCCGCGGCGTTGCCGATGACGCCGTCGATCACCGAGTTGGCCAGCGACAGCCCGTTGACGCCGTAGCCGGTGACGGCGGAGTTGTCGAAGTCGTTCAACTGCATGAAGGCGAACGACGCGTTCTTCGTGTTGACGAGCGAGATGCCGACACCCTGCGTGAGCGAGCCGTCGGCACCGCTCTTGCGATGGATGTGACCGCCCGACGCCGCCGTGCCCGTGCCGGCGACAGAAAGGCCGCCGTTCCCGACCGCCAGGCCGGTGTTGTTCAACACGATGCCGGCTCCGGCCGACGGCGCGCCGGCGCCGGCCGAGATGCTGCGGAACGTCAGACCGGCGGCGCCGATCTGCGTGTTCTCCACGCGCAGCGCCGTGCCCGTGCCGGTCTGCAGCGTGTTGATGATGGTGGTGTTGTTCTGCGTGGCGGTGATCGTGCCGCCGCCGGTGGCGACAAAGGCATCGTCCGACACCGTGAATACGTTGAGACCACCGGTGAAGGCGATGGTCGATCCGGTGTTGCCGGTGAGCAGCACGCCGGTGGCCGAGTCGTTGATCGGCGCCGTGAAGCTGATGGTGCCGCCGGTGTGGTTCTGCACGTGCACCGCGCGAGCGGCAATGGCGGTGGCGTTCACCGAGGCGCCGATCGTGATGATGCCGGTGCCGCCGTTGATGGCGACGCCGTCGCCGCTGACGCCGGAGATAGCGCCGCCGGTGATGGTGAAGGTGCCGCCGAGGTTCACCAACTGCAGGCCGGTGGAACCACCGGAGATGCTGACGTTGGTGAGCGTCTCGGCACCGGTGAGCGCGACAGCCGAGATCGCCGCCGCCGCACCGGCGTTGACGTTGAGCGCGCGCACGGCGGCGTTGTTGGCGAGCACAATCGTGCCCTGGAGCACCGGCGCGGACGACGCCGGGATGATCAGGCTGTTGAGCACGAACGCTTCACCGGCGCCCTGCAGCAACTGTCCGGTCTTCATCGTCGTCGTGCCGGCCGGCGAGCCGGCGTGGACGTAGATCGTCTGACCGGCCAGTGCCGCGGTGGACGCTGCCGCCATCGAGTTGAACGGCGCGTGCGAGCGGCCGTCTCCCGCGCCACCGGCGCCGTTGACGTACCAGACCACGCCGCTCATGCCGATGGTGACCACGGCCGGATCGGTGGCGCCGTTGCCATCGGTCAGCGTGTAGGTGAACGTGTCCGACGGACCGGCAAAGCCGATCGGCGGCGTGTAGACAAACGTGCCGTTGGCGGCCATGGCGACCTGACCGCCGTTGGTCGAGGCGATGTTGGCGGGACCGGCCGAGAGCGCGCCGGCACCGGCGTCGTTGGTGAGCACGCTGCCGGAGACGACCACCGCCGGCGTGAGCGGCGCGCCGGCGCCAACCACGTACTGCGTGTTGCCGACGCCGTTGGTGAAGGTCTCGTCAGCCGCCACCGGCGACACCGACAACGAGTACGAGGCCGACCCGGCACAGCCGCCGCTGGCCGTGGCCGTCACCGTGAAGTTGAAGGTGCCTGTCTGGGTCGGCGTGCCCGAGAGCAGACCGCTCGACACGAAGGTGAGGCCGGCCGGCAGCGCGCCGGCGGTGAGGGCGAACGTGTGACCGCTGCCGCCAGTGGCGGTAATCGTGCGGCTGTACGCAGCGCCGTAGGAGGCGGCGGGCAGCGCGCCGGACGGCGGGCTCACGGTGACGACCGCACAGGCGACCGTCAGCATGAAGTTCTGCGTGACTGGTGACCCGACGCCGTTGGCGGCGGTGAAGACAAGCGGATAGTTCCCCTGCGAGCCCGCGGCCGGTGTGCCGGCGAGCGTGCCCGTGCCGTTGCTGTTCGGCGTGAAGGTCACGCCACTCGGCAGCGTGCCGCTGCGGCTGAGTGTGGCTGCGGGAACGCCGCTGGTGGTGACCGAGAAGGTCCCCGGCGCACCAGCCGTGAAGCTCGTCGACGCGGCGGAGGTAAAGGCCGGCGCCTGGTTCACCGTGAGCGTGAAGTTCTGCGTCGCTGGCGAGCCGATGCCGTTGGTCGCGGTGATCACCAGCGGGAAAACGCCACCCGCGGCGGGCGTGCCGGCAATCGTGGCCGTGCCGTTGCCGTTCGGCGTGAAGGTGACGCCGGCGGGCAAGGCGCCGCTGACGCTCAACGTCGGCGTCGGTCCACCGGTCGTCGTCACCGTGAACGTCCCCGGCGTGCCGGCGACAAACGTCGTCGTGGCGGCGCTGGTGATCACGGGCGCGGCGGTCACGGCCAGCGTGAACGGCTGCGTTGCCGCGCTGCCGATGCCGTTCGACGCGTTGAGGTTGAGCGCGTAGCTGCCGCCGGTGCCGGGCGCGGGAGTGCCGGCGATCGTGGCCGTGCCGTTGCCGTTATCGGTGAACGTGACGCCCGACGGCAGCGCGCCGGTGAGGACGATGGTGGGGCGCGGGTAGCCGGTGGTGGTGATGGTGAACGTTCCGGGGGCACCCTGCGCGAAGGTGGTGGTGTTGGCGCTGGTGATGGCGGGCGCCTGGCGCACGGTGAGCGTGAACGCCTGGTTGGTGGACGCGATGCCGTTCGACGCGGTCAGCGTCAGCGCGTAGGCACCGCCGGTGCTGGCGCCGGGCGTGCCGGCAATGGTCGCCGTGCCGTTACCGTTGTCGGTCAGCGTGACACCGGCTGGCAGCGCGCCCGCCGTAATCGTGATGGACGTGGTTGGCGGCGTCGCCGTTGTCGTGACGGTGAACGAGCCGGCGGCGCCGGCGTCGAACGCGACCGCGTTGGCGGAGGTGAAGATCGGCGCGTCCTGCGCGATCAACGTGAAGCCCTGCGTCGCCGCCGTGCCGACGCCGTTGCTGGCGGTAATCGTCAGCGGATAGCTGCCGCCCGTGCCCGCCGCGGCGGTGCCGGCGATCGTGGCGGTGCCGTTGCCGTTATCCGTGAACGTCAGTCCCGTCGGCAGCGCCCCGGTGACGCTGATCGTCGGGCGCGGGAAGCCGGTCGTCGTGATGCTGAACGATCCGGCGGTGCCGATGTTGAAGGTGGTGGTCGCGGCGCTGGTGATCGTCGCCACTTCATCGACGGTGAGCGTGAACGCCTGCGTCGCCGGTGCGGAGACGCCGTTGGCCGCGGTGATCGTCAACGCGTAGGTGCCGCCTGCACCGGGCGCCGGCGTACCCGCGAGCGCGGCGCGGCCGTTGCCTTCGTCGGTGAATGTCACCCCCGCCGGCAGTGTGCCGGTGAGCGTCACGGACGTCACCGCGGGCGCGCCCACGGCGACGATGTCGAAGTCGCCGGCGGTGCCGACGGTGAACCGCGTGCTTGTGGGGCTGGTGAAACGGATCCCGGACGAGGCGGGCGCGGTGACGAACGCCCCGGCCAGGAACGATGGCGCGAGCGCTGGCTGCGACGTCACCAGCGCACCGGTGACGCCGTCGTAGACCTGCAGCACCGGAGCGATGCCCGGGCCGGGGACGGTCATGATCTCGACCGCGCCGTCGCCGGTGAGGTCGCTGGCGGCGATGCGCACGCCGCCGCCGAAGCCACCCGGATAGGGGACGAACGATCGCACGACGCTCAGCGTCGCGATGTCGAACACCAGCACGGGTCCGTTGCCCACGCCCGGCGCGACGATCACTTCGGCGCGGCCGTCATTGGTGATGTCGCCCGCGGCGACGAACACGCCGTTGACGCCGAACGGCACGCCGCTCACGGTGACGGTGTGCGACACGCCGCCGATGATCGACACCACACCACCGTTGGCCTGACCGGCAATCACCTCGGTACGGCCGTCGCCGTCGACGTCGCCGACCGCGAGGTTGACACCGCCCGAGTAGCCGGGACCAAACGGCGCCAGCGAAAAGATCGGCGCGTAGTTGATGCCGTTGAAGACGGACACGAGCCCCCCGCCCGAGGCCTGCGCGGTGACAATATCGTTGTGGCCGTCGCCGTCGAGATCGCCGACGGCGACGCTGACGCCGCCGGTGAAGCCGGGGCCGAAGGGATAGCCGCCGCCAAGGCTGGCGATGGTCGCGCCGTTCAGCAGCGTGACGAGGCCGCCGTTCGATCCCATGGCCGCCACGAGGTCGGGCACGCCATCGGAGGTGAGATCACCGGCGGCCATCGAGACGCGGCCGCCGAAGCCGGGGCCGAACGGAAAGCCGGCACCGAGTTCGACGCCCGTCGCGCCGCTGACGACGCGCGTCGGCGTGCCACCGCCGCCGGGGCTGATGATGATGTCGGGGATGTTGTCGCCGCCGAGGACGGCGGGCGGCACCACGTCGAGGCCGCCGCCGGCCACCAGTGGCACGTCACTGCTGGTCAGCGCCGCCGCCGGCGCTGGCGGTCCACTCAGTTGTGCCGACGCGAGGACGGTGCCGAGGGCCGCGGCGACGAGGCCGGCGAGCAGGAACGAACGAACCCAACCCTGTGATCTCACGGATGCATCTCCTGCCGCTTACATGTCCGGGGGCAAGGCACACCGCCATCTGCTGGATACCGGCCCTGGGGAGAGGGTGAGGGCGGATCAACAGTTTTTGACATGGATGAGGTAAGCGGGAACCGAACGAGTATGACATAGCGCGACACAGCGTGCATCTGGAGGACTGCGGGCATTGGCGATTGCCGGATCGGGGGATTGGCGATTGTTGCCGGAGGGGTGATTGGGTGATGGCGCGATTGGAAGGGCGATTGGCGATTGGGGGATTCGCGGTTTCGACCCGCGGATGGACTGATTGGCGGATTGGACTGATTGAAGGGGGCGCGCCGGGCGCTGCTGCATCGCGCGACCGCGAGGGCTTGTCGCAATGCACTGGGCAGCGCCTTCGAAGAGTTCGCGTGCCTGCTACCATGAGCAGCGTACGCGCCCGTAGCTCAGTTGGATAGAGCACCGGCCTTCTAAGCCGGTGGTCGCAGGTTCGAGCCCTGCCGGGCGCGCCACATGATCCTGTTCATGCCCGAGCCCTGAGCCCGTCGAAGGGCCGGGCGCGCCATTCGACTCGCCGCCTGATTCGGCAGATTCCCTCATCGCGTCCAACGTGATGCGGCGCGCCCAGGCCCGGCGGTCACGTGCTACTCTCGCCCTCATGGGTCCAGTCGACGCGCAGTACGAAGACGGCCTGCTGCGCCTCACGTCGCCGCTTCCGTTGCGATCCGGGGAACGCGTCGCGCTCATCGTCGTGCGCAAACCCGATCCCGCACGGTGGGACTTTGCGCGCATCAGCGCGCACGCCGATGACGACCTCGCACTTGCCGAGGCGGGACTCGAAGAGTGGGCGGCGGCGCTGGACCGCGAGGATCGCGGGTGAAGCGCGGTGATGGTGGGCCGACCTCGGGCCGTACCGCACGCAAGAACAGACTGGCCGTCGACCCGTTGTGGTCTGGCAGAGCGATGCGCTGACGCAGCGACTGCAGTCCGTCCTTGTGGTTCCACTTACCACGAACCTCGATCGTTCAAAACTCGCCGGCACCGCCTTGGTGGCGGGAACGGACGCTGGCTTGACGGCGGACTCCGTCGCCTTGGCGTTTCAGATGCGCGCGGTTCCCAAGGCGTGCCTGAAGGTTCGCATCCGGGCGCTCAGCGTTGACGAGCTCGCTGAACTGGAACTCGCCACCGACGAAGCGGTCGGTCGTGTCGAGCCGGTCGTGGAAGGGGTCTAACGGGGTCCGAGCGGCCACGACGGCATCATCAGCCGCGTAGCCGATTCCCCCGAAGCGGTGTCTATTCCTGCGACCCACGCCCCCATGACATACATCCGAGCGTACGCGCCCGCTGACTGGCCGGCGCTGCTGCCGATCGTCAAGCAGACCTTCGAGAGCGGCGACACCTACGCCTTCCCGCCGGATATCAGCGACGCCGACATCCACAAGGTGTGGATCGAGACGCCCCCCGCTACGTTCGTCGCGGTGTCCAATACCGGAGAGATGCTCGGCACCTACTACATCAAACCCAATCAGCCCGGTCTGGGCGCGCATGTCTGCAACTGCGGCTACATCGTCTCGGCGGCGGCGGCCGGGCAGGGCATCGCGACACAGATGTGCGAGCACTCGCAGCGCGTGGCCGTGGAGATGGGGTTCCGCGCGATGCAGTTCAATCTCGTCGTTTCCACCAATCGCCGCGCCGTCGAACTCTGGGAACGCCTCGGCTTCGTCATCGTCGGCCGCCTGCCGGGCGCGTTTCCGACGCTCGCGTCGATCGACGGCGGCTTCGTCGACACCGAGGTGCACGTGCTCGCCAGCGATGCGGCGCTCGTCACCGCGCGCTTTCACGAGACCATCACCACGCGGGACGGCATAACGCTCCCTCAGCGAGGGGCCGCGTCGTGGCTGTGGCGACTTCGCGATGACGAGTGGACGATTACTTACGGGCACGTGGACCACTATTCGGCGTCGCCAGAAGAGTAAGACCGGACGGGCCACAATCAACGCATAGGTTGATGTCGTTCCCTCAAGCAGCGGAGATTCGTACGCGAATCGTGCGGTGCATCGTTTTCGGCGTGATGCTCGCGGCATTGCCACTATCGGCTCGGACCGGCGACGACGCCGCCCGCAAGTGCATCGGCGGCCTTTCGAACGACTATCACTTTTCGATCAGTACTTTCGTGTTTCTCGGACGAGCGATCGATCAGATCCGTGTGCCGCTGCCTGACGGGTGGGCGAACACGCAAACGACTTTCGCGGTGGAACAGCAGTGGAAGGGCGAGCGACAACAGGAAGTGGTTGTCCAGACATGCGGCGATGGCATCTCGACCCACTGCAGCACCGCCTTCAGCTTCGAGCGCGGCACGCGCTATCTGGTGTTCGCCCACGGCAACCCGCCGAGCACCTCGAGATGTTCGTTGACCGGGACGGCCGAGCAGTCAGCGCCCGTCATCGCCTGGCTCGACCAACGCGGCAAGTGACGGGCTGAACCGATCGGCAGGACGACTCATGACGCCAGCCATCGTGCTCGCTTCGCTGCTCACGCAGTGGCGCTCGCATCAACCGTTGCCGCGCACCAGAAGCGCCGACGCAGTCGTCGCCGAATGATGCCGATTCGGAGACATCGGCGTAGGATGGCTTCATGAGCATCGAAGAGCTTGAGGCTGAGGCACTTCGGCTGGACCCGAAAGGGCGGGCACGACTCGCCGGCCGTCTCCTGGAGAGCCTCGACGAACTCTCTCCTGACGAGAACCTGCAGATCTGGGCCGAGGAAGCGGAACGGCGCGCGGCGGCCACGGACGCGGGGAGGCTTTCGGCCCGATCCGCCGACGCCGTGTTCCGCGACGCGCGCGAACGGATTTGAAGGTGCGCGTCACGTTCAACGAGCTAGCTGAACGCGAGCTCAACGACGCGGCGGAGTACTACGAACACGAACAGCCTGGACTGGGCGCTGCCTTTATCAGTGAGGTGCAACGTTGCACCGAAGCGATCACGGCATTCCCGGATGCCGCGCCTGTTGTCCGGGGCGCGATCCGCCAACGGCTCTGTCAGCGGTTCCCGTATGGGCTGCTCTACTCCGTGACCAGCGACGAGATAAGAGTGATCGCCGTCATGCATCTGCGCCGGCGTCCGGGTTACTGGGTCGGTCGACAGTGAGCTCACGAGCAGCGTGGACTTTCGACTCCGGAGGCCCGTTGCCGTGGTTCCTCACCGACTGGAGGCGAGCGTGAAGCCGTTGATGGCAAGTCGCGTTGCATTCCTGTTGCTCGCCTTCGCCGTGCCGGTGTCCGGCCAGGACCTCCAGTTGCCCTTCGATGGCCGCTGGTTCGTCATGCAGGGCGGCGACACGCCGAACGTGAACCACCACGTGACGATCGCGGCGCAGGCCTTCGGGATCGATTTCGTGCGCGTCGGCGGCGTCGGCGGGCGTCAACTGAGCGACGGCACGCCGGCGTCTGTGGAGGACTTCTACTCATGGGGCCAGCCGGTGCTGTCGCCGGCCGGCGGTACTGTGGTCGGGGTCGTGAACGACCAGCCGGACAACGTCCTCGGCAAGAAAGACACCGCACGGCCCGCCGGCAACCACGTCGTGATCGACCTCGGCAACGGCCGCTACGCGTTCCTCGCGCATATGCAGCGCGGCAGCGTACCAGTGAAGGCCGGGGATACGATTCGTCCCGGACAGCGCCTGGGACTGTGTGGCAACTCGGGTAACTCCGACTACCCACACATCCACCTGCATGTGCAGAACACGCCGGAGCTCAATCGCGGGCAGGACTGAACATGGTGTTTGGTCCTGTCGATATCGAACTGACCGGAAAGCGAGTCTCGTCGGTGTCGTGGCCACTGATTCGAGGCCTGTTCGTCGCGAACCCCTGAACGCCAGAGCCGACTGGTCAGCCATCAATCGCGACTGCCTCATCCGCACGGCTGACGGTCCTCTTGACAATCTAGAGAACGGGCGTATGCTCTCGTCTAGTTGAACTAGAGGAGGCGTAGAGAACGTGGCCGACAGCACACCTACCGCGCTCGTGCAGGGCACGCTGCACATGCTGATCCTGAAGACGCTGGCGCTGGAGCCGATGCACGGCTACGGCATCGGCGTGCGGCTGCAGCAGATCAGCCGGAACGCGTTCCAGGTAAATGCCGGCTCGCTCTTCCCCGCCCTGCGCCGCCTCGAACGCGACGGCCTCATCGCCGGCGACTGGCAGACGACCGAGAACAATCGGCGCGCCAAGTACTACAGCCTCACCAGCCAGGGCCGCGCCACGCTCAAGCGCGAAGCGAAGGACTGGGCGAAACAGACCGCCGCCATCGCACTCGTGATGTCGGCATCACTGGAAGAACTGTGATGGTGTTCCTCCGGCGACTGATCGGCGGATTGACGGCGTTGCTCCGGCGACGCCGGCAGGATCAGGACCTGGACGAGGAACTGCAGGGCTTTCTCGACGCCGCCATCGACGACAAGTTGCGCGCCGGCATGACGCACGACGAAGCGCTGCGCGCGGCGCGGATGGAACTGGGCAGCGTGGCCGCGGTCAAGGACCACGTGCGCGACGCCGGCTGGGAGAACGTGATCGAAACATCGTGGCAGGACCTGCGCTACGCCGCGCGCACGCTGCGACGCTCGCCCGGCTTCACCGCCGCCGCCGTGCTGTCGCTCGCGCTCGGCATCGGCGCCAACACGGCGATCTTCAGCGTCATCAACACGCTGATCCTCCGTCCACTGCCGGTCGATCGGCCCGAGCAACTCGTCGAGGTCCTGAGCCGCTATCCCGGCGAACCAAGACTCAGCTCGTTCTCGTGGCGCCACTACGAACACTACCGCGATCACAACCAGTCGTTCTTGGACCTCGTCGCCGTCCTCAGGACGCGCGTGCAGATAGCCGTCACCGGCGTCGACCCCGAGATCGTCGATGGTGAATACGTCGCCAGCAACTTCTTCAGCGCGCTCGGTGTTCGCGCCGCTATCGGCCGCGTCTTCGACGCGCGCGACGATCAACGCGACGCGCCCGCGATCGCCAGCGCCGTTATCAGCTGGTCGTACTGGACCACACGCCTCCACGCAAATCCCGCCATCGTCGGGACCACCCTCGTGATCAACAGAACGCCGGTCACCATCATCGGCGTCGCGCCGCGGGAGTTCTTCGGCCTGCAGGTCGGCATGACGCCGAGCCTGTGGCTGCCCGCCAGCATCGAGCCGGTGATTCAGCAGCCCAGCCGCCTGAACGCGATGGGCGTCGGCATCCTCGGCCGGCTGCGCGAGGGCGTGACGATCGACGCGGCCGCGGCGGAGATGCGCGTGCTCGATCGCTTCCGCATCGAGGATTTGGCGAGAAGCCGCTCCGAGGCATTCGCCCGCGACTTCTCCATCGAACTCGAACCGGCGGCGGCCGGCTTCGCCGCCCTGCGCGATCGCCTCGATACCTGGCTGACGACGCTGATGGGCATCGTCGGGGTGTTGCTGCTGATTGCGTGCATCAACATCGCCGGCCTGCTGCTGGCGCGCGCCTCGGCGCGGCAGCACGAGATGGCGCTGCGCGTGTCGCTCGGCGCGGGACGCGTGCGCCTGGTGCGGCAGGTGCTCACCGAGTCGCTGCTGTTGTCCACGCTGGGCGCGGTGCTGGGCATCGGCCTCGCCACCGCCGGCGCGCAAATGCTCGTGCGCACGATGGTGTCGGGCCGCGACTTCCAACGAGTGGCGCCGCGCATCGACATTCCCGTGCAGCTGGATCTACAGGTGCTGCTCTTCACCGCCGGCGTGGCCGTGGCGGCCGCATTGATCTTTGGCACCGCGCCAGCCTGGCAGGCCTTGCGATCGGCGCCCGCGACGTCACTCCGTGCGTACGGCGCTGCCGGAAACACACGATCGCGTCGCGTGCTCGGCAACAGCTTCGTCGTCGGACAGGTGGCGCTGTCGGTGGCGCTGCTGAGCGCGGCGGGCTTGTTCGTGCAGCATCTGTCGAACGTGCGCAATCAGGATCTCGGCTTCGAGCGGGACTCGCTGCTGCTGGTCACGCTCGATCCCGCCAACAGCGGCTACGCGCGTGAGCAACTCTTCGCGCCGTATCAACGTTTGCTCGAGCGCCTCGCGCAGATCCCCTCCGTGCGCGCCGCCACCATCAGCGGCGTGACGCCCATCTCGGGCGCCGGCGCATCGCGCTTCATCAAGGTGGAGGGCTTCGACGAAGCGGCGGAGGCACGACGCTTTGTGCCACTCAACTGGATCGGGCCGGGATACTTCGAGACCTTCGGCACGCCCCTCCTCGCCGGTCGCGACTTCACGTTTGCCGACAAAGGTGTCGCTCCAGTCGCCATCGTCAATCAGGCGATGGCCCGACATTATTTCGGTGAGTCGAACCCGATCGGCGGGCGCCTGCAGTTGGTCGGGCAGTCGAACTCGGGCAACACCGGCGCGCCGGCCGATCAGGTGTACACGATCGTCGGTGTCGTCGGCGACGCCAGATACCTGAGCCTGCACGACGCGCCGCCGCGCACCGTCTACCTGCACGCGTTCCAGGAACCGCGCATGGGCGCGAATCAATTCGCGCTGAAGACGACGGGGCCGCCCGCGGCGATTGCCGCCGACGTCCGCCGCATCGTCCGTGAAGAGCTTGCGACCATCCCGATCGCGCGCATGAGCACCATGGACGATCTCGTCGACGGATGGGTGGTGTCCGAACGTCTGCTGGCCACACTCAGCAGCGGCTTCGGCGGCCTCGGCGCCGTGCTGGCCGCGCTCGGCCTGTACGGCCTGCTGTCGTACACGGTGACACGACGCACGAACGAGATCGGCATCCGCGTCGCACTCGGCGCGACGCCGTCGCGCATCCTGCGCATGATTCTCGGCAACGCGGCCGTCCTGCTGACCGTGGGGGTGCTGATCGGGTTGCCGCTCGTCCCGCTGACGCGTCGCGCCGCCAGCCAGGTGATCGCCGGCCTGCCGGACACCAGCATCACGGCGGTCATCGTCGCGGCGATCACGATGCTTGCGGTGGCGTCGATCGCCGCCTGCGTACCCGCACGCCGCGCCGCGCGCGTCGATCCAGTAGACGCCTTGCGGCAGGAGTAGCCGGCGACACTCTTCTATCCATCAGGCCGGCCGTGAGACTATAGCCGTTCGGTGGCGCGCTCGCGGGCACGCGTTCGCGAGACCACCCGAACCGATCGTCCGTTCATCCGCCGACCCGTCCGCCGAGCATCCCCTGCTCGCCGCCAGGAGCGAGGGAATGTCTGCTGCCGCCGATTTGTCCGCTCTTTCCGTAGCCGCTGCCCAGGCCGCCAGCGCCGGTGATACCGCTGGCGCCATCGACCTGCTGCGGCAACTCCTCGCGCTGCAATCGCAGCATCTCGGCGCCGACCACGCCGATCGCGCGACGACGTTGAACAACCTGGCGTTGTTGCTCGAGCGGCAGGGTTCAGTCGACGAGGCGGGCGCGTGCTATCGCGAGGCGTACGAAATCGCGCGCCGCGCGCTGGGGCCCGACGATCCGATGGTGCAGATCAGCCGCGCCAATCTCGTCGCGTTCCTCGATGGGCAGGGCATCACCGCGCACGACGATCTGCTGGGTCC
>JADZCY010000219.1 GCA_020851325.1 Acidobacteriota bacterium
AGTGCGCGCACCGGCGTGTCGGTGATCGCGGTCGTTGGCGAAGGCATGGCCGGCGCGCCGGGCATTGCCGCGCGCGTCTTCACGGCGCTGTCGAACGGCGGCATCAACATCGTCGCCATCGCGCAGGGATCATCGGAGCGCAACATCTCGTTCGTCGTCACCAGCGATCAGGCACACGAGGCGGCGCGGCGCGTTCACGAGGCGTTCCAGTTGTCGAAGATCGGCGGCGGCCATGCCCGCGTGGTGCCGCACACCGATGTCGTGCTGCTCGGCTTCGGCCGCGTCGGCCGCGCCTTGGCCGATCAGATCGCGGGACTCAACGGCAGCACGCGCGTGCGCATCGTCGGACTGCTCGATCGATCCGGCTACGTGTTCGACGCCAGGGGCCTGTCGCGATCGCGGCTGCTGCGCCTGGCGCGGCAGAAGGACGCCGGCGGGTTGCTGGCCGACCTTGGCGGCGGGCGCGCATCGGCGCGCGATGCCATGGCCCTGATGGCCCGCCACGCCGTGTCGCGGCCCATCATCGTCGACGTGACGAGCGAGGAGACGGGCGACCTGCTGCTGGCGGCGGCGCAGGCCGGCTTCCATGTCGTGCTCGCCAACAAGAAGCCGCTCGCGGTGCCGTTCGATCAGTACGAGCGGTTGTTTGCCGCGGCGCACACCAGCGGACGACGTGTTCGGTATGAAGCCACGGTCGGCGCCGGCTTGCCGATCATCGACACGTTCAACAAGCTCGACGAAACCGGCGACCGCGTGCTGCGCATCGACGGCTGCGTCAGCGGCACGCTGATGTTCGTGCTGTCGGCGGTGTCGGCGGGGCGGCCGTTTTCCGAAGCCGTGCGCGAAGCGGTCGAGCGTGGCTACGCGGAGCCGGACCCGCGCGAAGATCTGTCGGGACAGGACGCCGGCCGCAAGGGCCTCATCCTGGCGCGCATGCTTGGCTATCGTGGTCCGGCGGTGGCGCCTGACGACCTGGTGCCGGCGCGCTTCAAGTCCCTGCCGCTCGACACCTTCATGACGAAGATGCCGGAGCTCGATGCCGAGTGGGCGGCGCGCGTCAATTTGGAAGGGCGCAAGGGACGCGTGCTGCGCTACGTCGTGAGCGCCACGCCTCGCGGCGTCTCGGCGCGGCTGGTGGCGGTGCCGGTCACCAGTCCGATGGGATCGGCCATGGGCACGCGGAACATCATCACGTTCACCTCACGCCGCTATCGCGACGAGCCGATCGTGGTGAGCGGACCGGGCGCCGGCGCGGCTGTCACCGCGGCCGGCATCCTCAACGACATTCACGCGCTCTCGGTGTAGGGACAGAGGGCTGGAGGGCTGGAGGACTGGGGGGCTGGAGGGCTTGGTCACCGCGGCCGCGTGAGTCGCGCGGCGACCTGCGCGAGGTTGCGGCGGGCGTTGGCGTGCCGGGGATTGAGCGTCACGGCGGTTTCGAATTGACGAACGGCCTCGGGCAGGCGGCCCGTCTGCGCCAGCGCGATGCCGAGGTTGTTGTGGGCGTCGGCCATCTCGGGCGCCAGCGCGATGGCGAGGTTCAACACGCGAAGTGCATCGGCAAACCGCCGTGCACCGATGTACGCGCTGCCGAGATTCGAGTGCGCGTCGGCGTTGTCGGGTGCGGCACGAATGGCCCGTTCGAGCCAGGCGATGGCCTCGGGATTGCGCCCATGGCGATCGAGCCACACCCCCTTGTTGTTCATCGCGCGCGTGTGGAACGGATCGATCGCCAGCGCGCGATCGTAGCGATCGAGCGCCTCCTCGCTCCGGCCCTGTCGATCGAGCACTGACCCCAGGTTGTATTCCGCCGCGGCGTCGCGCACGCGAACCGCCCGGCGCAGCACGGCCTCGGCTTCCTCGTACCGACCGATATCGCTGAGGCAACGTCCCTCTTCGACCAGCGCATGGTGATCATCAGGCACGATCTGCTGATGACGCCGGAGGTGCACGAGCGCGTCGGCCGATCGTCCCGTCGCCTGGAGCATGCCCGCCATCTCGATCAACACGTTCGGATCATCGGGATTGAACTCGAGCGCGCGGCGGACCAGGAACTCCCGCCACGGTCGATCGTCACCGCGCGCCGCCAGCGCGGCGTGCTTCAGCAGCAGATCGCGCATGCGCGACTCCGCCACGACGATATCCAGTGCGGGATCGGCGGGCGGCACATAGGCCGACGCCAGTGGCCTGCCCGCTTGACGCGCGTCGTCCGAGAGCGACTGACGCAGTGCTCGTGCCGGGCCGAACGACGGAAACGCCGTCATCAGTTCGTCGAGGATCGTGATGGCTTCGTTCGACCGCTGCTGATCGATCGCGATGCGCGCCAGGCCGAGGCGTGCGAAAGCCGACACCGGCGTGACTGTCCGCGTTGTCCCGCCGGGGACGGCGAAGACCGGCGCCGGCGGCGCCATCACGGCACGGCGATACGCCTGATCGGCCTCGTCCAGGCGGCCCTGCTTGAAACGCATCTCACCGAGCCGGAACCAGGCCAGGCCGTGCGAGGGATTCTCAGCGGTGACACGCGCCAGCGCTTCGATCGCTTCGTCCTGCCGGCCGTACTCCTCCAGGATGAGCGCGCGCGCATACGTCCATCGCCCACCCGGATGGTCCAGTCGCTCGGCAAGGCCGTACAGTTCGAGCGCGGCGTCGCTCATCAGACTCGCGTGATACGCGCGACCCAGCGCACCGACGCTATCGGCCGATTGCGGCTGCGCCCGCGCCGCGGCGTCGGCCATCACGACGAGATCGCGAGCCGCGTCCGGCAGTGACGACAGGTCGGCCAACGGCGGCAATGTCGCAGCCTGCACTCGTCGTGCGAGGCTGCCGGCGGTCCACCATGCAGCGGCAACGACGAACACGGCCATCGACGCGGCGATCCACGTGGCGTGCGAGCGCCGTGGAGCGGATGCAGCCGGGGCCGCGGGCAACTGTGGGCCGGTGGGTCGATGGGGACGACGACTGCGGGCCATGAAGTGTCAGGCTCCTGTCAGGGCCGAGTGCCCGGCCAGTGATTGATCCACGCCGTGACGCGCGACATGCGATCGAACGGCGGGCTCATGTGCATGCCGCCGGTGATCAGATCGGCGTGGCCATCGCCATTCAGATCGCCGGTGGCCAGCGTGATCAGGTGCGTCGGCGCGCTGGCAATCGGCCGTCGCGTGAAACTCATGGCGCCGTCGTTCTCGAACCACACCAGGCTCATCGCCTCCGGTCGCTCCCACCTGTTGTAGGCACTGACGACCGCGATATCGAGGTCGCCGTCGCCATCGAGGTCCGCGGCCTGCGGACTCGACGCGCCCGAGAAGTCGCCGATGCGGTGATAGACGAAGCGCAAGCCGCCGCGATTCTCGAGCCACTGCAGCCCGTTCCAGCCGCGCCCGGTCGGCGGCGCGTAGTCGAACGCATCGCCGTTGCTGTACACGACATCCGCATCGCCGTCGGCATCGAGATCCGCGATGCTGATCCAGCTCGATCCGAAGTCCTCGTTGCTGGCGCCGAACACGCGCGTCGGCGTGAAGCCGCCGCGGCCGTCGTTGGCGAACACGTAGATCTCCTCCCACTCCTGGCTGACCAGCGTGACGATGTCGAGGTCGCCATCGGTATCGGCATCGACGATCTCGGCGTTGATGACACCGGAGAGTTGCTGCAGGAGATGGCTCTCGAAACGCCAGCCGCCGCGATTCTCGAGCCAGCGCGTTTCACCCTGGTCGTAGCCGAACAGCGCCACCGACAGATCGACATCGCCGTCGCCGTCGAGATCACCGGCGCGCACGTCGGCAACGCGCGGCACCTCGCTGATCAGCACGCGCGGCATGAACGACTGGCGGCCGTCGTTCTCGAGCACGATCACCGCGCCGATGGGGGCGTTGTTGGGAAACAGGACGCCAAGGCTGGCCACGGCGAGATCCGAATCGCCATCCGCATCGACGTCCACGGCCACCACGTGTGCCGGTCCGGCCACCGAGGCGATCACGCTCTCGGTGAACGTGCCCGCCGGCGACTGTCGCAGCCACGTCACCTGATTGTTCGCCGCGTCGGCGACGATGATGTCCGTCAGGCCGTCCTTGTCGAGATCGGCCACGCTGACGTGCGCCACCAGCGGCCGATCGTCCGCGCCCACCGGCGCACCGAGCGGCATCGACGTGAGAAAGTCGACACGCGCGCCGTCGCGTGCCGTCGCCTGGTTGGCGGCAATCGAACCGCTCACTGTCGTCGGGCGGCCGGACAGCATCTCGCCGAGCGTCAGGCCCGAGCGCTGCATCTGTACGGCGAAGGCGGCGACGACCGCGATGATCGTCACCGCCACGAGTCCCCAGACGCGTGTCACCTGCGCACGCCTCGCGCACCGTCAGGACACACGAGACACCTTGGTCACCGCGATCGGCGGCGTCAGCTTCTGCGCCTCGACGTTGGTGCGGCGATCGGCCGACGAAGGCGACTGCTGGATCTTCCGCACGAC
>JADZCY010000220.1 GCA_020851325.1 Acidobacteriota bacterium
CCGTCCGCCGCATCAAGGGATTGGCGCGGGCCACCTTCACGCCCGGTGTGCTGTCGGAGATTGGATCCTTCGGCGGGCTGTTCTCGCTCGGCAACGACTGGCGTGATCCGATCCTGGTGTCGAGCGCGGATGGCGTCGGGACGAAGCTGAAGCTGGCGTTCATGACCGGCCGTCACGACACGATTGGCGTTGACCTCGTCAATCACTGCGTCAACGACATCCTCGTGCAGGGCGCGGTGCCGCTATTCTTCCTGGACTACCTGGCGACCGGTGCGCTGTCGCCGGACGTGGCGGAGCAGATCGTGAAGGGCCTGGCGCGGGCGTGCCAGGACAACGGCTGCGCGCTGCTTGGCGGAGAGACCGCGGAAATGCCCGGTTTTTACGCCGACGGCGAATACGACGTCGCCGGGTTCATCGTCGGCGCCGTCAATCGCGACGCGCTGATCACGGGCAAGCAGATCTCGGCGGGCGATGTGCTCCTGGGGCTGCCGTCCTCGGGTCTGCACACCAACGGCTACTCACTGGCGCGTCGTATCGTCTTCGACAAGCTGGGGCTGACGGCGGATAGTCACGTGCCGGACCTCGGCGAAACTGTTGCGGACGCGCTGATGCGGCCGCATCGTTCGTATCTGCCCGTGATCAAGCCGCTGCTGGGCCGCGGGTTGGTGAAGGGCATGGCGCACATCACCGGCGGCGGCATCACCGACAACCTGCCGCGCGTCATTCCGGAAGGCCTCGGCGCGCGTGTCGATCGCCGTGCGTGGCGGACGCCAGCGGTATTTCGCTGGCTCGGCGAATCCGGCTCGGTCCCCGAAATGGATCTGCGGCGATCGTTCAACATGGGGATCGGTTTGATCCTCGTGCTGGCGCCTGGTGACGTCGACGCCGTGAAGGCGGCGCTGCTCGACGCCGGCGAAGCCAACGCCGTGATCATCGGCGAGATCGAGCCCGGCGCCGGCGAGGTTCGCTACGCGTGAGCCGTCGGCTGGGCGTCCTGATCTCGGGGCGCGGTTCGAACCTGCAAGCCATTCTCGACGCAATTGCGGCGGAGCGTCTCGACGCCACCGTCGCGCTCGTCATCTCGAACCGTCGCGATGCCGCCGGCCTGGCTCGTGCGGCAGCCGCTGGCGTGCCGACGCTGGTGCTGGAGCATCGTTCGTTTGCGAATCGTCAGGCGTTCGATGCGGCACTGGTGGACGCCTTGCAGGCGGCGCGTGTGGACCTGGTGTGCCTTGCCGGTTTCATGCGGCTGTTGAGCCCGACGTTCATCGACGCGTTTCCGAATGCCGTGCTCAACGTGCATCCGTCGCTGCTGCCGGCGTTCCCGGGCGTCGACGCGCAAGTGCAGGCGTGGACCCACGGCGTCAAGGTGGCCGGGTGTACCGTGCACATGGTGACCGAGGATCTCGACGCCGGACCGATCATCCTTCAGGCGACGGTGCCGGTTCTCGATGACGACACCGCCGAGACGCTCGCGGCGCGCATCCTTGTCGAAGAGCACCGCATCTATCCCGAAGCAATCGACGTGGTGCTCGCCGGCGGCTGGCGCGTCGAGGGCCGGCGATTCGTGCGGGACGCGAAGCTGACCGCACCTCGCGACGCCGGCGTCAGCGTGTCGAGCGCAGAGTAAGCACCGCCACTTCCGGCGGGCAGTTCAAACGTACGGGCGCATAGACGGTACCGACGCCGCGGCTCACGAACACCGTGGCGTTACCCTCGGTGCCGATGCCGTCGAGCACCGGAAACTTCCGTCCCGCCACCGCGCCAATGGCCGGCAGCACCACCTGGCCGCCGTGCGTGTGCCCCGACAGCACCAACTGCACGTCGAAGGCGGCGGCTTCCGTCAGCCGCCGCGGATCGTGCGCGAGCAGGAACGTGGTGCCGCTGGTGCCGGCGAGGATCCGGGCGAGGTCGGCGGCCCGTCGCGTCCAGAAGCGCAAACCGGCGATGTCGACGATCTCGCCGCGGATGTTGATCGCCGTCCGCTGATCGCGAAGCACGACGAAACCCTGGCGCTCGAGTGCGGCCGGCATCTCACGGTCGTCGTCATGATTGCCGAGGACGGCGAATGAGCCGAAGGGCGCGTTGGCCAGCGGCGCCAGGCGTTCGGCTACTGGTGTGATATAGCGGCGATCGCCGAAGCTCACGTAGTCGCCGCCCAGGACGATGAGATCGGGACGACTCTCGTTCAACAGCGCCACCGCGCGCGACACATCGTCGGCCGAGAGTGTTTCGCTGTGATGGACGTCGGTGATGAGGCCGATGCGGAGACCGTCGAGTGCGTGCGGCAGGCCGACAACAGTGATGTCGCGCTCGGTGCGGCCGATGTGGCGCCGTTCGTAGAGCGCGCCGTAGGCGGTGACGCCCGCGCCCAGACCGACGCCTGTGGCAACCATCGCCTGCAGGACACCGCGCCGGGACACCTTCACCCCCACAGTATAGTTAACCCCTCAGCTCACTCGAGTGCGCGGCCTCTCCATGCGCTGATCCGATCGGCGGGCCATGAGAGAAGCGTTCTTCGAGCAGCTGGACACTCAACACACGCGAATTGTGGGGTTAGTCGAATGAACATCGTGGACGAGTTCACCTGGCGCGGCATGTTGTATGACGCGACCGAGGGAACGGCAGAGATGTGCGGTCGCGAGGCGGTGACGGCGTACTGCGGTTTCGATCCGACGGCGTCGAGCCTGCACGTCGGCTCGCTGCTGCCGATCATGGCTTTGGCGCGACTGCAGCGCGCCGGGCATCGGCCGATCGCGCTCGTGGGCGGCGGCACCGGCATGATTGGCGACCCGAGTGGCAAGAGCCAGGAGCGAACGCTGCTCACCGTCGAGGATGTCGACGCCAATGTCCGCGGCATGCGCGCGCAGCTCGAACGCTTTCTCGACTTCGATCGCCGGCCGAACCCGGCCCTGCTGCTGAACAACGCCGACTGGCTGCGGACGGTGACGCTGCTCGATTTCCTGCGTGATACCGGCAAGCACTTCACCGTGAACTACATGCTGGCGAAGGAGTCGGTGAAGCGACGCCTCGGCGGCGACGAAGGCATTTCCTTCACCGAGTTCAGTTACCTGCTGCTGCAGTCGTACGACTACCTCGTGCTGCACCAGAAGTGGGGCTGCTCGCTGCAGCTGGGCGGCTCGGATCAGTGGGGCAACATCACGGCGGGTTGCGATCTCATTCGCAAGGTCGCCGGTGGGAAAGCGCACGGCCTGGTGATGCCGCTGGTGACGACAGCGGCGGGCACCAAGTTCGGCAAGACGGAGGCCGGCACGGTGTGGCTGGATCCGGCGCGGACCTCGCCGTTCCGCTTCTACCAGTTCTGGCTGAACGCCGACGACCGCGACGTCGTGAAGTACTTGAAGTTCTTCACCTGGCTCGACGTCGATGCGATCACCGCGCTCGAGGAGACCGTGACGACACGACCGGCCGATCGTGAAGCGCAGCGCACGCTGGCGCGCGCGGTGACCGGCATGGTGCACGGCGACGCCGAGCTGGCGCGCGCGGAACGCGCATCAGCGGTGCTGTTCGGCGGCGCCCTGCGCGAGGCCACACCGGACGACCTGCTGCTGGTCTTCGACGACGTGCCGTCATCGGTGACGACGGCGTCGGCGTACGAGGCGCTGTCGCTGGCGGCGGCGCTGGTGCAGGTGGGGTTGGCGGCGTCGAAGGGCGAGGCGGCGCGGCTGATCAAGCAGGGCGGCGTGTATCTGAACGGTGAGCGGGCGACCGACGATCGTCGATTGCTGACCATGGCGGACACGATCGGTGGTAAGCTGGCGGTTCTGCAGAAGGGCCAGCGAGATCGGCGCCTGCTGCGGATCGAGGGAGCCTAGCGCTTCCTCGGGCGGGGAGCGGCTTCCGCTGGTCCTCGCGGAAATCGAAAATAGGGGTTGACACCTCGTCGTTCGATTTCATACATTGGTGAGACGCGCTTGACACGGTGTCCTCGGTCTAGGGCCCGTGCTGCAAGGTCACCCGCCGGCAACGGCGAAACCTGTTAGAGCCGCCGCTGGCAACCTCCACGGCAAGTCAGAACGCTCCCCGAAACGGACGCTCGGACGAAACGCGAAAAAAGAGGTTGACACGCGCGGGAAGCGCGGGGTAAATTCGAAAGTCTGCGCCCGATGGGCACCGCCGAGTAACGCGAGGCGGTCGGGCGCGCCGGATGACGGGTTCGACGACAGTCACCGGACGCCTTGGTTCTTTGAAAACTAGATAGAGCGTGCACACGTTCGACAACGCCTGAGCGCAAGCGAAGGTGGAGTCGGACAGACCAGCCCGTCGAGTGTCAGCCGGTGGCAGTGTAGCTTTTCCGCGACTCCGTCGTGGGAAGGGGCGAGTTCACGGCGCAAGCCGGGAGCGGACCAATGCTGAACCACCGACCACAAGACAGAAGCAATACAAAGTAAAGAGGGCCTAATCGCTCTCTCAAGCGTTTAACTTGAGAGTTTGATCCTGGCTCAGAATCAACGCTGGCGGCGTGCCTAACACATGCAAGTCGAACGCGAAAGGGGCTTCGGCCCTGAGTAGAGTGGCGAACGGGTGAGTAACGCGTGGGTGAC
>JADZCY010000221.1 GCA_020851325.1 Acidobacteriota bacterium
CCGGCCGTGAGACTGTTCTGGTTGTCGGCGACGGGAGCGCCGAAGTCGGTGGTCAGGCGCGTCGCGGGGCATTGGCCCGCGGTCTTGTTTCCGTTGGACATGTTCGATCTCCTCCATGCATACGAGGCATACGAGCGCCACAAGCCCGGACGGCCGGCTGTGTTACATCATTTGCAGATCCAGCAAATGGTGCAAGCGCTGCTTTCACCTATTGATCGCTGGGCGGATCGGCTATGTGCGGCACGTAGCCCGGCATCCATGCCCGCAGCGGACCCGTGACCCCGCCCGAATGACATGCGGATATGGCATGTTCATGTACCGTGTTCACGCGGATACACCGAAAGATCTCGAGGAGTCCGAAGCATGACTGAAGTCCCGTCCTATACCCCACCGAAAGTCTGGGTCTGGAACAAGGAGAGCGGCGGCCGCTTCGCCAAGATCAACCGCCCCGTCGCCGGCGCCACGCATGACAAGCCGTTGCCGATCGGGCGCCATCCTCTCCAGCTCCATTCGCTGGCGACGCCGAACGGCATCAAGGTCACGGTGATGCTCGAGGAACTGCTGGCGAAGGGCCACGCCGGCGCCGAATACGATGCGTGGCTGATCGACATCAACGAAGGCGAGCAGTTCGGCTCCGGCTTCGTGGCGGTGAATCCCAACTCGAAGATTCCGGCGCTACTCGACCGCTCCGGGCCCTCGCCGATCCGCGTGTTCGAATCCGGTGCGATCCTGCTATACCTCGCGGAGAAGTTCGCGGAATTCCTGCCGACCGACCCATCCCACCGCGCCGAGTGCCTGTCCTGGCTGTTCTGGCAGGTCGGCTCGGCGCCCTACCTCGGTGGTGGCTTCGGCCACTTCTATGCCTACGCGCCGACGAAGATCGAGTACGCCATAAATCGCTTCGCGATGGAGGCGAAGCGCCAGCTCGACGTGCTCGACCGGCGACTCGCGCAGAACACGTACCTTTCAGGCGACGACTACACCATCGCCGACATGGCGATCTGGCCGTGGTACGGCAGGCTGGTCCAGGGATCGCTGTATGGCGCCGGCGAGTTCCTGGCCGTGCACGAGTACCGCAACGTCGTCCGTTGGGCCGATGCGATCGCGCGGCGCCCGGCCGTGCAGCGCGGTCTGGTGGTCAATCGTCCCGGGGGAGACCAGACAGGCCATCTCCCGGAACGCCACGATGCGAGCGACATCGACAGGGTCCTGGCGGCGTCGTAACGCAGGTGCGCGACCGGCCCCGGCCAGGGAAACGGCGAGACTCATACGCGGTGACGAGCCGGCCGCCTCCCCACATCTTCCGGCGCCACGAACGGTCGCCCGAGGGAATGCCGCCGATCAATCGAGGCGGCACTCCCTCGGGCAAAGGCGTCAAAACCGGTAGGTCACCCTCAAGCCGTACTCCGGCTTGTCCGGCGCATTCATCATCAGACCCTGTACCGTCGTGACGGCGTTCGGGTTGGCCGGGTTGTAGCCGAACCAGCCCGGCTGGCTCCGCACCTGCAACAGCGCACCGGGCTCCGCCAGCGAAGTGTTGCGCGCCGCATAGGCCCAGCTGTCCTCGTCGAAGATGTTGCGGCCGTAGAGCTCCACCGAGAGGTTCTCGCGGTCGAAGCCGATCCGGGCATTGACCTTGGTGTAGCCGCCGAGTTCGAAGATGTTGGCCTCGCTGTCCCACATCTTGCCCGTGTACATCGCATCGCCGCGGATAAACCAGCGCCAACTATCGTTCAGCCTGCCGCGGTAGGTGCTCGACAGCACCGCCGTCTTGTCCGGCTGCTTCGGTACCTCGTTGCCCGTGAAGTAGGTGGCGCCGCTGGTCAGTGTCGTGATCGCCGGGTTGTAGAACAGCGTGTACTCGTTCTTCTGCCAGGTGGCCGAGAGGTCCACCGACCAGGCGTCGGTGATCAGGAACGTACCCTCGAACTCGAGACCCTTGAGCTCGGCGTTGTTGCGCACGATGAACGGCACGGCGAACGGCGTCGTGCTGACGATGACCGTGACCGTCGTGTTCACGTCGTTCCAGTCCATCTTGTAGGCGGCCAGCGAGTACTGCAGACGGCCGCCGAGCAGGCGCTGCTTGATGCCGACCTCGTAGTTGTCGACCGTCGGCTCCTTGGCGATCGCGCCGCCGCAGGAGCTCGGGAACTGCGCACAGACCTCCGTCCGCTGCGAGGGCGTATAGGAGTTCCAGTTGCCGTTCAGCTGGCCGGGCGTCACACCCTTGCCGTAGGTCGCGTACAGGTTGAGATTGGGTATGGGCTCGTACCGCACGTAGTAGCGCGGCATCGTGTTCTTCAGATCGTAGCTGGTCCGCGTCACGAGATCGCTGTTGAGGCTCGACTGCTTGTCGGTCTGGCGACGGACCTCGCCGCCTATCGTCAAGTTGTCCAGCAGGTCGTATTCGATCGACCCGAACCAGGCGGGCGTCTCGGCGCGGTCGTCGACGCGCGTATTCGAGACGCCGACCCGCGGGATCGCGCCACCGGTGGCCACGTTGATCTGGTAGGCGAGCTGCTGGGTTTCCCATTCGCCCTGGAACATGCTGTAACCGAGCAGCCAGCGCAGAGACTGCTCCTGGCCGGACTGCAGCCGCACCTCGGCCTGCCACGCGTGGTTGATGGCCGGCAGCACGGCCCAGGTGTTCTCGGCGTCCGTGCGATCCGGATCGTAGACCGTGGTCTGGGAGGACTCGTCGAAGCCGTAGCTCGCCGCCAGCGTGATGTCGTTGGCAAAGGTGTAGTCGGTCTGAAACGACACGCGGGCGACGTTGCGCTTCATGCCGAAGTCGAACATGCGCGGCGTGCGTCCCAGGATCGGATTGTTCAGTGAATTGTTGGCGACGATGTCGTACCAGAGATTGGGCAGACCGAGGGTCGAGAGCACCCGCGGGAACATGGTGGTGTTCTGGCTGACCAGCACTTCCGGCGAGGGAATCTGCGACTCGTTGCAGAAGTAGGGTCGGCCCAGCGCGAAGCTCACCGGCGCGCCCGACGCGTTCGCCGCGGTGAACGTCTGGCCGGAGCAGAGCGAGCCGTACTGCGTGCCGCGCACGAAGGCATTGTCCATCGCGCCGTCGTCGTCACGCTGCACGTGCCCGCGCAGACGCATGGTCCAGTTGTCGGTGGGCGTGGCGTAGAGCGTGCCGGAAAGCGACTCGGTATTCTGCTCACCGAGCTCGCCACCGTCGTTGGCCGTGTACTGCGCGCCCTTGCGGTACTTCACCGCGGAGAGACGACCGGCCAGCTTGCCCTCGATCAGCGGCCCTTCGACCTTGCCGCGGAAGTCGTAGCCGCCGCGGGAAGCGGCGCCTGCCGTCACCTCGCCCTGGAACTCGTCGCCCGGGTTGCGCGTCACGAAGTTGATCGCGCCACCGAAGGTGTTGCGGCCGAAGTAGGCATTCTGCGGGCCGCGCAGGATCTCGACGCGCTGAACGTCGGTGGTATCGACCGAGGCCACGCCGCCCGAGACGAAGATGCCGTCGACGAAGATCGAACCCGATTGCTCGCGGTTCGTGCCCTGCTGCGACGACATGCCGCGGAACTGGATCGCGCCCTGCGAACGCCCGCCGGGTCCGTTGCCGACCTGCTGCGTGAAGTTCAGGCCCGGCGCGAACGCACCGAGGTCGC
>JADZCY010000222.1 GCA_020851325.1 Acidobacteriota bacterium
CCAGGTCCAGCCGCGCCGACGGCACGATGCCGATCGACCCGACGCCGTTGTCGCCGCCGACGAGGATGCCAGCGACGCCAGTGCCATGATCGATGTTCCTTGCGGTGTGCGGTCCGAAGACCGACATCCGGTTGATGTCAGCCGTGATCAGATCCTCGTGATCGAGCCGCCAGCCATCTTCGATGTCGACGATGCGCACGCCGTTGCCGTCGCCGCCAGGTACCTGCCACGCATAGATCGCGTCGACGCCGTAGGGCGCCAGCAGGATCTGATGGTTGTTATCGCCGGCGGGACCTGGATTGGTGCCGTACGAGACGAATCCGGCAGGCACCATCGGACGCCGCCGGCCCGCCCACGTCACCATCGGCATCGCCATCAGCGCGGTCACGATGGCGTCGGCGTCGTTGTCTTCACACGCGAGCGTGAACCACGTGAACGGATCGGGCGGCTCTTCACCGTTCAGGCGCACACTGTCGACGAGATCCTCGAGCTGTTCGACGGGCAACTCGTCGAAGAGCGGCTGCAGCGTCTGCCCGGGATAGAGCGCGACAAATCCCTGCCAGGCGAGATCGAAAATCGGATTGAGCCGTGGATCGAGCAGCGCCGATTCGGCGCCCGCCTCATAGGGCAGGCCGAGCCCGGCGATAAGTTGCAGATCGACATTCGCCATGTCACCGGCCTCCAGCTCGGGCCGCTTCGGCGAACACATCGAAGCGCAGGTGCGACACCGGCGGTCCCGACACCGGTGCCGTGCTGCGCTCGACCCACAGCACCGGCCGGCCGTTCGTATCGCGGGCCAGCATGGCGCGGCGCCGCAGCATCACGCCGCTACTGGGAATGGCCGTCGATGCCAGGTGATGGCCGCGGCCAAGTCCCGATCCGGACGGTCCGCCGATGAGTCGCGACACCGGTCCCGGCCGGAATCTCGGATACGCACCGGTGAGATCGGCCAGCACGCCCTGACGCCAGTGGCCCGATCGACCGTCGCCAAGTCCCACGTTGGCCACACCAGTCTGGATTCCACCACCTGGCACACTCGGATCACCGTCGCGAACGCGTTCATACGGATGCCATCCATTCGGCAGCGTCGTCGATGGCAGATACCTGAACACGCGCGTGCCGGTGCGCGTCGTCTCCGTCACCGCGGTCGACGTGTCCGCGTCCGGCAGCATCTGCACGCCGTCGGCGCGCAGTTCGACGGCCCACGCGAGGTTGGCGTCCTCGTCGACGCCGACCAGAATCTCGTCGAGGATCGGTCCGGCCTGCGGGGCGACGGCGACGGGCCAGATGAGCAACTGCGATTCGGAGAGGCCGGCGGAATGAAACAACGACCACGCATCGGGGCCGGAGGCCGAAGGCGGCAGCAGCGGCCAGACCTCACCGAAGCTGTCGCGAACCGTGACGCCATCGAGTGTCACGAGGACGCCGCTCGACGGTCCGGCCTGGCTGGCCGGACGCGGCACCGGAAACGAGAACCAGTCGTCCGCATGCGCCAGCGCGACATCCAGCAGCAGCATCGTCGCGAAGTGCGATCGATCCGGCGCGAAGCCGCCGATGTCCACCTCGCGATCCTCAATCTGCCACCAGCGCGGATGCGGCGCGCCAGGATAGTCGAGCCGTCCGGGGATCACTTCGCGTCCCGGCGGCGTGGCTGCCGCTCGCGTCAGCGTGGTCGCACCTGGAGCGCCGTCAACGGTGAACCAGTCGACGTCGCCGCCGGTGTGATTACGGGCGCGCAACGCGGTGCCGCCGGCCTCGAACGAGGCGCTGTAGTCGAGCGTGGATGACGACCAGCGATCGGGCGCGGGAGAAGGCACCTCCGACCAGATCGCATGACCGGCGAGCAGGCCCGACGCGAACACGGCGCGGCCATCGACGGCATCGGCGAGATGCTCGTACGGCGACGGCAGCCGGCCAAGTCGATACGCGGCACGAGCGGCGGCATCCAGCAGCGGCTCGGCGGCGCGGCCCAGCCGCACGCGGCGGCCGATGGTCCACCATCCACCCGGTTCGGCTTCGAGCAGTGCCTCGGCGGGAATGATCGATGGATCGAGATCGGGACGGGCGCGATCGTAGGTGACTGGCGCGTGCGTCGGCGTCGACGACACGACAACCGGCGTCGAGGCGTCTTCGCCTTGCAGTTCGCCCATCTGCCACTGGCGCGTGATGAACCACACCGGATCGGCGATGCGGGCGCGCAGCCCCTCGTCCGTGTCGGTGCGCCCCGGTTCGAGCATCAGGTAGAGCGGACTGCTCATGACGGCCACCCTTCAAGGAAGTTGCGCCCGGCCATCGCGGAGACCAACGCTGTGGACGTCGCGTGCGGCAGCGTTGATTCCGCCGGCTGCCGCGGTGCGCGCGCGTGTGCCAGTTCGCGCGTCTCGAGGACGACATCGAGCAGCGCGGCGTTGTCGAGGCGCTGCGAGATGTCCGGCGGCACGGCTACGAGCACCGCCTGCGGCGCGCGCGACTTCGGCGCGTTGAACCCGAAGGCGGCGAAGGTGTCGTGCGTGCGGCTCGGGATCGAATCGCTCCACGCGTCCAGCGCCGCGATGGCGACGGTCGCACCGGCCGTGTCAATGCCGGGGCCATACGCCACGACGACGGCGCCGGAAGATCGCCACGGATTGATCGATGCGTCGAGCGCGGCCACCGCACCGGGCCACGACGCCTGTTCGGGATCGAGTTGACGAGCCTCGAGCGGCGCCAGGCGCGGACGCACGGCGGCGACGATCTCGAGCCAGTCGCGATCGACGTCCGCCACCTGACGCAGCGGCGGCAGCAACGAGGTCGGCACGACCGGCAGCACGGGAAGTTCGGGGTGACCGACCACGGCGCGAATCGCGCGCCTCAACGCGTTGATCACATCGTCCGATGGCATCGACGCGCCAGTTCCCGCGGAGACGATGGGCGCGGCGTTGGACGTCCGATCGTCAAGTACGGCGATCACGGCCGCTACCTGATCCGCCGTGGATGGCAGCTCGGCTTCGGGATCGGACGGCGCGATGGTGTCGAGCGCGATCCGCCACCGAGTGGCAGCTGTCGCGATCGTGGCTGCGGCGCCGGCGTCATCCGGATCGAGCGGCACCAGCGCGTCGTGCGCCGCCTGCGCCAGCGCGACGACATCGACGAGCCGCTGATGCAGATTGGCCGCGATGGCGCGGCGGAGATCAGCGTCACACGAGGGCGGCAGGCTTTCGTAGGCGCCGCCGGTGAGCGTCGGCACCGGGGCCATGTCGTCCGCGCCACCGAGCACGCTGGCGAATAGCGCCAGTCGCTCGCGACCCTCGTCGTCTGTGGCGTCGAAGACGCCAGCACCGACTTCTGCATCCACCGCCGCTGCAAACGACGGATCGGCGACGCGCGCGGGGTTGGCATCGAGTCCGGCTGGCGCCGGCGTCGCGTCGAGGAGCACCCACGCACTGACGCGCACCGTCGTCGCCTCGCGCGGCGTGCGCACCGCACGCAGTTCCGGCGGCGCGCCCAGGCCGGCGGCGGCCTCCATGGCCGCGTTCGCGAGATCGGCGCGGGCCGTGACCAGCGCGTAAATGCCATCGGCGACGAGCAGGTCGGCGTAAGTGTCGAGCACCGTGTCGAGGGGTTGCAGATCGGCCGCCAGCGTCGAAGGAAGTCCGGCGATCACCGCCAGCGTACCGTCGCGCGCCGCGGCCAGCACCTTCTGTCCATCGCAGACGCGGCGCTCCTGTTGATCGGCCGCGAGTGGATACGTCTTGCGCAGAATGCGGACGACGTCCCAGTCGCCGGCGATTCGTTCCACTTCTAGCCCGAGCGCTTCGTACGGATGCACGCCGAGCCGCACGCGTTCGGCGAGCGCGATTGCCGCACGCACTCTGGCCGAGTCGAGCGACAGGTGCCAGCGCGTGTCGCCGGGGTAGCGGACGGCGGCGTCGCGCAGCAGGGCCGCCGTCAACGCCTGCGCGGGTGACGGGGCGTGCAGCAGGCCCGCGCGTGTCGGTCCCGGCGCCAGCGGACCGCCAGTCGCACCCGTGTACGGTGCCGGCGCGTCAACCCACCCGTACGCGCCGAGACGGAACGGCGCGCCGCTCGCGATCATCTGCTGAAGACGACGATCGGCAATACCAATCAGCCACGGATCGACACGAAACGCCGCCGTGTCGAGCGCCGCCAGCACGGCGCGGAACAGCGGCGCGGCCATCGGTTCCCACAGGTCGGCGATGACCTGCAGCGCGTCCTGCACTTCCTTGAAGCGCGCGGCCACCTGCCGACCGTTGGCATCGGCGCCGTCACCGAGTTCGGTGATCGCCTGATTGGTGCCGCGCTGCATCGCCTGCCAGTACGTGATGTCGTCGGCCCAGGGCAGCGGTTGGCCGAGCGCAATCGGCTGCGCGTTCCGCAGCCGCTGCACCGCGTCGCCGCAGATGGCGCGGGCAATGAGGAGTGACTCCCGCATCAGATGGCCGACGAGCCCGAGCCGTTCGCGTGACAGCGCGATCAGCTGTTCGGGTTCGAGCGTCGGCAGGCGCCGCAGCAGCGCGGCGTCTTCGATTTCGTCGTACGGGGGGCCCGGAATCGCCACTTCGCCGGGGGCGCGGCCCACCGGCGCGACCAACGACGGCACGCCGCGCATTGCACGCGCGGTGTTGCGGTCCCAACTCGTGTCGAGCGGCGGCATGCCGAACATCTGCCGCAGCGGTTGCAGGTCGTAGAGGTCGGCGGTGGCGCGCGCGTTCCAGTAGCGTGTCGGCGCGTGAACGCCGAGCGCGTCGATCAGGCCGCGCGTATCGGCGCCCATCACGCGACCTCGTGCCGCGCGCGCCGCTTCCGCCGCCTTCGATCGCCACGGCCGCG
>JADZCY010000223.1 GCA_020851325.1 Acidobacteriota bacterium
GGCGTCGTCAGCTTACCCCTTCTTGGCGGTCCGGCGCGGCGCCCGCGCCGTCGTCGTGCGCTTTGCCGCGGTCTTGCGGGCCACGGGCGTCTTGCGGGCGCGGCGCGGCTTGGCCACGGCCTTCAGCGCCGGGCTCTCGTTGTCGAGCGGCTGCGGCGGATCGTTGGCTTCGTCGATCTCGTCGTCGGTGAGCGGCGTCGCGGTGCGCGGCATGCCGACCGCGCCCACGAGTTCGCGCGTGACGTCCACCGCGCCACCAATGATGCGGTTGCCGATGTCGTCCGGAATGTCGTCATCGTCGGTTGACGCCGGCAGACGCGGCTGCTCGTCCGACAACTCCGCGCCGGACGCGTATGGCGCCGGCGGTCCGCCGGGCCAGCCAGCGCGCACGCTGCCCTGTCCCGAGGCCGAGAACACGCGCAGGCCACCCTGGCGATCGCGTTCGAGCTTCAGCAGCCCTTCCTTCTGGCAGGCGCGCATCAGTTCGGCAATCGACCCATACTTGCGTTCGTCGAAGGTCGGATCCGCGGCGCGCAGGAACTGCTTGAACTGACGCGGATACATCGGCCACCGCGGCGGCGTGGTCGCCTCGCTCAGCACGCGTCGCACCAGTGCGACACCGTCAGCCAGGACTGCCGGATCGGCAAACTCGCGGCGCTGATAGCCGCCGCCTTCGGCGCGCATGGCCTCGCGGCCCTGACGACGCCCAGCCTCGTATGGCGTCTCGCCCGGACGCACGGCGCCCGGCTCGTCGGCCGCGTCGGCAGTGACGTCGCCTTCCGCGGCGCTTTCGATCGCGCCGGCGCCATCAGTACCCGACACCACCGCTTCGTCGGCGCTCTCGGCCCGCGGCGTCGTCTCGGCGATCTCGGGTCCGCCTTCGACGATCTCCACCAGCGTGCTGCGACCCTGATGCTTCAGCGTCACCACACCGCGCTCGGCCAGCTTCTCGGCGAACTCGCGGAAGCTGCCGCAGCCGTAGTCGCGCTCCGAGAACGACGAGTCGAGCTGCAGCAGCGTGCTCTTGAGCAGGCCGAGCTGCGGCGTCACTTCGCGATCGAGCAGCACCTTCAACGCGCGCTTCACCAGCGCCACCGCGCCGTCGATCGACTGACTGCCGGCCACGCGCAACCGTTCGCCGCGATCGTGCCGCGCCACGGCGCGCCGGTCGGGGACGATGTTCTCGTAGGCGATGAACTCCGTGCAGTTCTTCTGCATCACCTGACTGGTGAACGCACGCCCGCCGACGACGAACACCTTGCGGTCGTACTGCTTCAGCTTCTCCACCAGCGTGATGAAGTCGCTGTCGCCGCCGACGATGACGAAGGCGTTGATGTGCGCGTGTGTGAACGCCATCTCGAGCGCGTCGAGCGCGAGGTTGATGTCAGCGCCGTTCTTGTCGCCGCCAGGCGTCATGACGCGCTGCACCAGGCGCACGGCATGATTCGACATCGCGCGGCCGTAGTCGCCGGAACGCTTCCAGTCGCCGAAGGCGACCTTGGTGACGATTTCGCCACGCTCCTTGATGGCTTCGAGCACGGCGCCGATGTCGAACTGGAGGCCGAGCGTGGTCTTGACGCCGATCTCGACGTTGTCGAAATCGATGAAGACGGCGATTTTGAGTTTCTGATCGGACATTCTCTTGATCCTCAGGGCTTGAAGGGCTTGTAGGGCTTGTAGGGCTTGAAAGGCTTAGGGCTTGGGGCTTGGGGCTTGAAGGGCTTGGGGCTTGTAGGGCTTGGGCCTTGGGTCAGAACTGGAAGTAGATGAAATCGAGCGAGACGCGGCTCCGCAGCACGAGGATCAGCGTCACCATCACACCGGCCGCGCCTGCCTGCAGCAGGGCGCGGGTGACGCTGCCTGGGCCCGCGGCCTCCCAGCGTCGTTCGGCCGCGTGCACGAGGCGCCAGCCTCGTTCGCGGCCCATGGCCCACAGGTCGTCCATGAACAGCGGAACGCCCCATGTGGCCGCCAGCACGAACAGGTAGACACCCACCTGCCGTTCCATCGCCGAATTGTCCGCCGGCGACAGGAACAGCCAGCGCCGCAGGAAATCGGGATTGGTCTCTCGGAAGAACAGCCAGCCGGCGAGCATCAGCGTCACCGTCAGCACCACCTGCACGATCGCCAGCGGACCGGGCCATTTCTCCGGCAGCTTCAGCGCCGTGCCGATGGTGCGGCTGACGACGACGAGCAGGCCGTGATAGAGGCCCCACATCACGTAGTTCCAGCTCGCGCCGTGCCACAGGCCCGAGATGAGGAACGTCGCCATCAGGTTCGCTTCGCGCTGCAGCGCGCTGACGCGATTGCCACCAAGAGGAATGTAGACGAAGTCGCGGAACCAGGTGGAGAGCGAAATGTGCCAGCGCCGCCAGAAGTCCGTCGGGCTGTGCGCGATGTAGGGATGATTGAAGTTGAGGATCAGCTCGAAACCGAACCACCGCGCCGTGCCGCGAGCGATGTCGGAGTACGCCGAGAAGTCGGCGTAGATCTGCAGGCCGAAGGCGAAGACGCCCGCCCACAGCATTTCGAACGACGGATCCTCGTGCGTGAACACGCGGTTGGCGATCAGCCCGACGTTGTCGGCGACGACCAGCTTCTTGAAGAAGCCCCAGATGATCAGCAGCACCGCGTCGCGGGCGCGGTCGGTGTTCCAGAAGCGCGGCTGCTCCACCTGCACCAGCAGGTTCTTCGCCCGCATGATCGGGCCGGCCACCAGGTGCGGGAAGAAGGCGACGAACAGCGCGAAGTCCACGGCGTTGCGCCGCGCCTTCATGTGACCCCAGTACACCTCCACGGTGTAGCTCAGCGCCTGGAACGTGTAGAACGAGATGCCGGCCGGCAGCACCAGTTCGAGCAGCGGCGGCGACACCTGCAGGCCCACGCCGGCCAGCAGTTCGCGAACGTTCTCGATGAAGAAGTTGTAGTACTTGAACACGCCGAGCATGCCGAGGTTCACGGCCAGGCTGGCGTAGAGATACAGCTTGCGACGGGCCGGATCGTCTTCCATCCGCTGCCCGGCCCAGTAGTCCACGGTGGTGGAGGCCAGCATCAGGATGACGAACCACGGGTGCACCCAGCCGTAGAACACGTAGCTGGCGGCGAGCAGCAGGTAGTTCTGCCCGCGATGCGGCAGCCGCCAGTAGATCGAAACGACGATCGCGAAGAAGACGAGGAAGTCGAGGCTGTGGAAGATCATCGGGCCGTCGACACGCCTCAGGGCGTCTGCGTCCGCTCGAGCGGACGGAAGAGCGGGTCGAGCCGCTTGCGGAAGTTTTCGGTGTAGCGGCGGCGATCGGCCACGTGATCGCCGTCCTCGTACAGGTCCAGCGTCTGCGCCGGGTCGCCGGTGTCGTCGTGGAAGCAGGCGCCGTTGTCTTCGACCCACGCCTTCATGTCGGCGACGTAGCGCACCAGTTCCGGCGACTGCTCCGGCGGCCCGTCTTCGGTGGGGCGCCGCTGCACGCGGACGAAACACACGGGCACACCGTGTTCCTTCGACAGGTTGACGATCAGCGGCAGCACCGATGTCGGCAGGTCGCGCGCGAAATCGGCGACGTCGGTGACGTCGGTCGCCGCCAGGTCCGCCGGCACGTCATAGCGAATCGCATCCACCGAGAAGATGCGTTCGAGATTCCATTCGAACGCTTCGACGACGCCCGCGCGCGGATCGCGCCAATGCACCCACCAGCGGCGAATCGCCGGCTCCACCCACGACGTGGCGACGTTGGCCTCGTAGGTCGCGTCGATGAAGCGGTGCACGCGGTGCCACGCGCCCTTGCGATGCGCCGCCACCAGGCGATCGAGCTCCGGTTCGCTGGCCGTCGCCACCTCGTCGAGCGCGTTGCCGTAGTGCCCCTCGAGGCGGAACATCGTGTCGGTGAGGTTGGTGTCGCGGAAGAAGAAGAACGTCATGCGCGGCCTCACGCCGCTGGCAATCAGATGGTTCTTGAACGTCAGGTACCACCACGCCGGGCCGGTCGCCGGGTGATACAGGAACGAGACGTTGCGATCGCCGTGACCCGAAATGCGGCGCAGCAGTCCGGGATCGATACGGGTGCCGAGCATCGAGTCGCCGATGAACACCCACTCCGGATCGCTGATGCGCAGTTCATCGACCGTCACGGCGCGGAACGGGCCATGCGGCCGCCGGATCTCGAGCGCCGGCAGGTAGCCAAGCGACGGCAGGTCGCCGACGACGGCGCGGTTGAGCGGTCGCAGCACGAGCGGCGTGACGGCGACACCGATAGCGACCAGCAGCAGGAGCAGCCAGGGGCGGATCGCCGAGGCACCAGTTGACCCGGTCACCGGCGCCAAAGGCGTGGACCGAGCCGCGGAAGACGAAGACACAAAGGTGTGTAGAAAGGTTCTGACGCCCGGACTACTTCACGTGGCCCTACCAGTATACCCCGACCGCGGCCTCGCGGTACGATCGTTGCACTTCGGCCCGCCGGGAGATTGATATGTCCATGCCTCGCACATCATTGGCCGCCGCGCTGCTCGTCATCGGTCTGGCCGCCGCGCCGCTCCTCGCCCAGGACCCGCCCTCGGTGCAGCAGTTGTTCGAGTCGGGCTCGTTCGGCGCCGTCGCCGAGCGCGCCGCCGAAGGCCGCTCCGGCAACCCCGAGGAGATCTACCTGGCCGCCTTCGCGCTGCAGCGCAGCGACAACCTCGGCGGTGCCGTCGCCGAGATGGGCCGCCTCCGCGAGCAGGACAACGAGGCGTGGAAGGCGATCGGCGAGTCGGGACAGGCCCTGCTCGAGAACCGCAACGACGAGGCCGTGAACGCGGCGCGCCGCGCCACCGAATTGGCCGGCGACAATCCCTTCGCGCACTATCAACTCGGCCTGGCCGCTACGGCCGTCAACGACTTCAACACCGCCACGCAGGCGCTGTCGCGATCTGTCGAACTGAAGCCGGACTTCGCCTACGCCCACTACTACGCCGGCCGCGCCTTCCAGCGCCAGCGCAACCTCGGTCAGGCGTCGGAGCACTACCAGATGTTCCTCAAGCTCGCCCCCGAGTCGCCGGACAAGGCGGCGGTGCAGGCGATTATGAGGACGCTCAGGGGAAGGTCCTAGGTCTCCTAGGTCCTAGGTCCTAGGTCCTAGGTCCTAAGTCCTAGGTCTTAGGAAAACACACTTGTCACGGGCCTGGCTTCGTGGACAAGAGTTCTTGCCTAGGACCTAAGACTTAAGACCTAGGACCTAGAAGATGTGTCCCAGTCCGAAGTACCAACGGCCCGACTTGAAATCGTTGGTGCGGCGTGTCGAGAACGGGATCGTCGATCCGGGAATGCCGAAGTCGAGGCGCAGCAGGCCGACGGGCGAGGCGAGGCGGATGCCGAGGCCGTAGCCCACCTTCAACTCCTTCCACGCAAACGGCGCGTCATCGTCGAAGGCGTTGCCGATGTCGACAAAGCCCACCGCGCGCACCCAGCCGTACACCGGCAGGCGCAGTTCCTGATTGACGATGAACAACTGATTGCCGCCGTTCGGGTCGCCGAGGATGTTGCGCGGGCCGAGGCCGTTTTCCGCGTAGCCGCGCACCGTGTTGCCACCGCCGGCGAAGAAGCGATCGCTCGTCACCAGTTCGTCACGCCCATAGCCGCGGCCGATGAGCACGCGTGAGGCCAGCACCGCGGGGCCCAGGGTGACAAACGCCTGTTGCTGCGCGAAGACCTTGCCGTAGCGCGTGTCGGAGCCGAGCGTGCGAAGGCCGTGTTCGATCGCCAGCGACGTGAACGTGCCCTTCGTACCATTCACCGGATCGTCGCGGCGATCGTAGAACGCCGCCGCGCTCAGACGGCCGATGTTGGCATCGAGAGGCTCGTTGTCGGCGATATCGCTGGCGGTAAAGGTCGTGTGATTGCGCTCGAAGCGATAACCGTAGGTCAGCTCGAACCCGCGCCGCCGCCGCCAGCGCTGCTCGAAACTCAGGCTGCGAATGTCGATCGATGAAATCACGTTGCCGTCGAATCGGATGTCTTCACGCGACATCGTCGCGAAGATACCCGATCGAATCGGCAGGCCGAAGAACGTCGAGTTCTGCAGGAAGGTGTTGACGCGCTGGTAGTCGCGCTCGAGGCGCGCCGCGGCGCCGACCGTGAGCGCGCGGCCGAACAGGTTCTGGTTGCGAATCTCGCCGAGCACACCCGTGCTGACGTCGAGCACGCCATCCTCGCCGGCGTCACGACGTTCACGATCCACCTGCACGCCGTAACGCAGTCGCCACGGCGGATACTCCTCCACCGTCACCTGCGCCTGCACCTGCTGATCGCCGTCGACGACGTCGCCAACCGGAACCGCCTGGATGTCCACCGTGCGGAACACGTTGGTGTCGTAGAGGCGCTTGCGGGCGCGCGCCCACTCGTCCAGGTTCACCGGCTCGCCGATCGTCAGGCGCAGGGCGCGACGGATGACGCCGTCGCGCGTGCGCGTGGTGCCGGACGTGATCACTTCGCGCAGGATCTGCCGCGCGCCTTCGGTGACCGTGAACGCCACGTTCACCGTGCCCGGCGAGTCGCCCGGCGCCGCGGTCACCGCCACTTCGGCGCTGTTGAAGCCGAGCGACCGATACCGGCGCTCGATGCGATCCCGCGCGACGTTCACGTCATCGAGCGCGTACGGTTCGCCGACCGTGATGTCGGCGACGCGCTCGAGCATCGGCTGCCGCGTTTCGCTGATGCCGTTCCAGTAGACGCCGCCGATCACCGCGCGTCCGCCCTCAGTGATCACGATCGGCAGTGACGCGACGTTGTCCGAGACCACGGCGTCCTCGACGCGCACCGTCGCGTCGAGGTAGCCAAGGTTGCGATAGTGCGTGAGCAGCGTTTCGGCCAGCCGATCGCGATCGATCCAGCCTTCCACTTCGAGTCCGGCTTCGTTGATGACCGTCTCGAGTTGGCTGTTGGAGCGCGCCGCGTTCCCCTGGAACGCGAACCGGCGGCTGCCATTGGCGGGGCCCGGCGTCACGACGAGTTGCAGCGTCTTGATGTCGCCGCTGGTTTGCAGTGAGCCGGACACCGTGCTCGAGAGCAGCCCCGCGGTCAGCAGATAGCGCTGCACGCGCTCTTCGGCGTCCTCGACGACGAAGCGATCGAAGACCGCGCGGCTCCACATCTGACGAAGGCCGTCCACTTCCTTACGCGGCAGATCGATGCCCTGCACCACGATCTGGGTCGCCGGGCCGCGCGTCACGCGATAGGTGATCTCCACGGTGCTCGCGTCCACCTCGTGCCGCTCGCCGCGCACGCGCGCTTCCACATAGCCGCGCTCGACGAGCAGCGCGGTGAGGTTGTCCAGATCCTGCTGCCACGTGTAGAAATCGAAGCGCGATCCGGCCTTCAGTCGGGCGCGATCGCGCAGTTCCTCCTCCGTGACCGGCGCCGCATCGCCGGCAAACAGCACCGCCGAGACGCGAATCTCGGGACGTGCCGCCGTGCCGGTGACGGTCCGCCGCCCACCGAGGATGATCTCGTGCCGCAGCCCCAGCCCCAGCGTCGCGTCGTCGCGCGAGATGGCGCGGAGTTCCAGCGCCGGCAGCGGGTAGTAGCTGATGACGAACGTTGTCTTGCCGTTCTGCCGCAGGTTCTGCGAGACGAGGAACTCGACGTTGTCGTAGAGGCGCTTCGACAGCGTCAGTCGCGTGACCAGATCGGTGCTGTCCTGGAGCAACTGGCTCGGGTCTTCGCGGAACTCGTCGCGGACGACATCGCCGCGATCGAGGCGAAGCGCGTCGAGGCCAAGCTGGCGTCCGGTGACGCCGAGCAGATCGCTCGACAGCAGCGTCACCGCGTTGGTCCCCGACACGGCGCCGCCGAACAGCGCCGTCGCGATCTCTTCCTGGCTGCCGCCGCTCTCCGACGACAGATCGAACGAGAAGCGATCCGGCGTGCCCTGCAGCGTCATCGTCACCGTGCCCTGACCACCGACGCGTGTCTCGGCCTGGATGTCGAGATCCGGCTCGATGCGCGACAGGTTGGTGAACGAGATGGTGCCGCGCGTCAGCGTGAACGTGCGGCCGGCGGCATACACGGTGCCGCCTTCGCGCAGCGTCGCGCGGCCCGACATTCCCGGCTGCCCCACCGTGCCGACAACGCGAAGCTGCGCGCTGGTGTCGAAGCGGCCGTAGTTGTTATCGACGCGGATGTCTTCCACCGTCGTCACCGCGACGTCGAGGCGGATGTCGTCGATGAACGAGTCGGTGTTCGGCCGCACGCCGGACGCGGCGTTCGCGCGCGCGAGTGCGGCAAGGCTGATCGGATCGGTGTAGGCGCTGCGCTGCACGCGGACGTCGCCGCGGATCACCGGCGTCACGCCACCCACTTCCAGCGTCAGCAGCGCGTCCACTTCGCTGCGGAGGCCGCGCGGATACTCGAGCGCCAGCCCTTGCGTCTGTAGGTAGATCTTGCCTTCGCCGATGGTGACGCCGTTCAGGACGACGCCTCCGTCCACCACCAGCGTCCCGCCATTGGCCGTGCCGGTGAGGCCGCGCAGTTCGATGCGGTCGTGGTCCAGGCGAATCGGGCCCGAGATCCCCGACACCACGACGCGTGGCGAGGTGAGCCCGATCTCCGCATCGGCCAGCGTGATGCCGCCCGACAGGCTGGGCGCCGACGGCGTGCCGCCGATGTAGATCTCGACGTCGGCGTTGCCGTCGAAGCCGACGGTCGGCGCGAAGGCCGACAGCACGCGCAGCACGGCCGTGCCGTCGAGTCGCAGGTTGAGGGCCGGTTCACCCCTGGACACATCGACGTTGCCGCCGACGACGATGCGGCTGCCGGCGGCTTCCCAGATGACGTCGTCCATCGAGATGATGCCGTTGGTGATCGAGAGCGCCGACGGGCGTGTCTGCGTCACCTCGACGCCGGCGGCGTCGATCGCCGTCTGATCGATGGTGAACTCGCCGGTGGCGCGGCGCGGATCGAGATCCGGAAGTCGCGCGCGTCCACGAGCCGCGAATCCGCCCTTGGCGCGCGCCGCGTCGAGGCTGCCGGTGAGCGATTGCAGCGTGAAGACGTCGCCGGTCAATCCCGCGCTGGCCGCCACGCCGGTGAGCACGACGCCCTCGGCGGCCTCGATGTACGCGTCGGACACGTCAACGCTGGCGATGAGGTCGCCGGGACGCGCGGTGGCAAACACCTCGGCGGTGACGCGACCGCGGGCGACAACACCGGCGTCGATGTCGAACGCACGCGCCGCGGTGAGCGCGTCGGCGATCTCGCCGCGATAGGCGGCGTTGATCACCGTGTCGTCACGGCCGGCCCAGGTGCCGAACGCGGTGATCCGGCTGGAGCCCAGCTGCGCGGCCAGGTCGCGGACATCGAGTTCGCCCTGCCGCCAGGTGATGGCGGTCGGCTGCGACACTGTGAGCGGCAGGCCAGCCACCATCGCGTCCACCTGCTGGAGGTTGGCTTCGACGCTGAGCGGTTCATCGCCCTGCGCCTGGCCAACGACCGCGGCGGTGAGGCTCAACTGACCGGTGATCTGATCCGGCAGGGCGGCCATCAACGGCGCCACTGCCGCGAGATCGACGCGGTTCAGCACCGCGACAGCGCGGTAGTCATACGGCGCGGAAAGACGGATGGTGCCGTTGGCAAAGGCGCCGAGCGCGGGGATGAGCGCATTCACGCGCGCGTGATCCTGGTTGAGCGCCAGGTCGATGCTGCCTTCGCCCACCAGATCACCGGCGACGCCGCCGGTGAGCGCAAAGGTCAGTCGGCCTGCACCCGACGGCGCCGCGACTTCGCCGCTGCTCGAAATGGATCCGGACACCGTTGCGCGCGTTTCGGTGGCGCCGACGAGTACCCCATGCCACGACAGACGGTCGGCATTGACCGTCAACTCGTGCGTCCCATCGAAGCCGTAACGACCGCGCGCGGTAAGGTTCCCCTCGCCCTGCTCGACGCGCAACTCACGCATGTCGACGCCGTCTTCGGTGACGAACAGGCGCGCGTCCAGCGCTCGTAGTGGCTCACCGGCCAGCGTGAGTGCCGGCGCCGTGACCGTGACGTCAACCGTTGGCGCCGCCGTACTGCCGCCGATGATCGCTTCGGCGCTGAGCGCGCCATTCACGCGCCACGCTTCCGGCACCGACGACTGCAGTTCGGTGGCGTCGCCGACAGTGGCGGTGAAGCGTCCGTCCATCGTGCGCGCGACCAGATCGATCGTGACCGCGCCTTTCGCTTCCGTCTGCCCGCGCACGACGGTCGCGGGCGACACGACGATCGCACGACGGTCCGCGGCAATGGCGGCGTCCACCGTCGCCGGACCGATGCCGGGAATGTCGAAGGTGGTGGAGCGCGCGACGATGTCCGCGGCGGGATCGCCGAGCGTGCCGCGGAGCTGCACGTCGGCGTCGAACGATCCAGCCTGTTCGCGCACCGACGCGGGGACACGGAGATCGTGCGGCGCCAGCGCGCGGTCGGCGGCGGCCAGGTTCGCGATGCCGACACGCGTGGCGCCCTCGAGCGTCGATTGGCTCACGGCGTTCCAGTTCCACGCGCCCTGCGCCGTGCCGGCGGCGGTGACGCCGTCAGACTGGAGGTCGTGATCGAGCGTCCAGCGTCCACCCGCAACGTCCACGCGGACGCGACCGCCGAGCGGCGTGGCGTTCGTCTCCCGGATCGGCGTCGCGTCGGCACGGGCGTTCAGCCGCGGCGCGGTGCCGCCTTCGTAGCGCGCCTCGCCATCGAGCCGCGTCGCCACGGCCGGCACGGCCACTTCCACCGTGCGCAGGAACACGCGCGCGTCCACGCCCTGAAACGTCGCCGAGGTCACGAGGGGCTCGTCGTCGGTCGGCGGAAGGTCGAGCACGGCTTCCACCTGACCACCGCTTGCCGGCGACACCAGCACGCGATCGAGGCGCAGGCGGCGATCGGCCTCGAGCAGCAGCGAACCGCTTACGGTGAGGTCACGCTCGTCGCCCACCGTCAGCGCCTGGGCATCGAAGCGCGAGCTGACGGCGATACCGCCGAGCGGACCGTAGATGGCGCCGTTCACACGCGCGGTGCCGGCCACCGTCATCGGCGGCGGAAACCATGTGGCCGCACGCGCCACGTCGATGTCGCCGCGATACGCCAGTTCCAGGCTCATGCTGTCCAGCACGCGGACGATGCGGCCGGAGATGAAGAGCGGGCCCATGGAGGTGGCGAGCGGCATGTCGGTGAGCGACACGACATGGCCTTCGAACGCCATGCGCGACTCCACCGGATCGATCCGCAGCGTGCGCTCGCCCCATTGCACGTCGATACCGCCGCGGATGGAGAGTGGCCCTTCGGCGCCGTCGAAGTCGCTGGTCGCCACGTGCGTGAGCGCGGTGTCGATGCCGGCCACCGCCACGTGCAGGTCGTTCACTTCGTTGTCGTAGCGGTAATCCAGTGCGTTGATGTGCAGGCCGCGCAGCGTCAGTTGACGCGGCGTCACCAGCGGCGGACCACCGGAGCCCGGCGGCAGGTTGCTCACGCCGTCGGCATTGGTGTGCATCACGACCCGCCCGTTGGTGACGGCGACGTCGTCGAGGATCAGCCGGCCGGTGTAAGTGCGGAGCGGTACGTTGGCGCCGACGCGGTCGGCGGTGAAGAACGGCTCCGCCTCGTGCCCACGTGTGGCCAGCCGCACGTTGGTCAGGCGGACCGAACCGGTGAGCAGGTTGTAGGAGAGATCGTCGGCGGCGAGAATGAGGTTGAGGCGACTGTCGAGGTAGCGGGTGACCCAACCGAAGGCGCGCGACCGGATCGGCGGTGTGTGCACGGCGAGCAGCAGAGCCAGGACGATTCCCAGGCCGCTGGCGCCAGCAATCAGCAGCCATCGTCGTCGCGCACCCCCCACATTCTGATTGTAGTCGTCCACCTCTGATAGGATCCGGGCTTCCGGAGGTCCCTGTTCATGTTCAAGCGTGCACTCGTGGTGGCGTTGGCCGCCCTGGCGTTGTCGGCGACATCGGCGTTGGCTCAGACGGAGTTGAAGGTGGGCGACATGGCGCCCGACTTCACGCTGAAGGCCACGGATGGCAAGACGTATTCACTGGCCGACTTCAAGAACAAGCGCGCGGTGGTGATCGCGTGGTTCCCGAAGGCCTTCACGCAGGGCTGCACCATCGAGTGCAAATCGCTGGCGGAGAACGGCCACCTGATCAAGAAGTACGAAGCGACGTACTTCATGGCCAGCGTCGATCCACTCGAGGAGAACACCAAGTTCGGCGCGGAGCACAAGGCCGACTTCCCGCTGCTGAGCGATCCGACGAAGGACGTGGCGACGAAGTACGGTGTGCTCGGCACGCGCGGCGTTGCCAACCGCTGGACGTTCTACATCGGCAAGGACGGCCGCATCCTCGCCATCGACAAGACCGTGAAGCCGGCGACGTCGGCCGAGGACATGGCGGCGAAGCTTGGCGAACTGGGAATTGCGAGTAAGTAGGACGAAGGCTTGGAGGGCTTGAAAGGCTTGGAGGGCTTGGGACTTGAAGGGCCGGCTGAGGGCGTTGTCCCGTGACGGAAAGCTCTTGCCTAAGACCTAAGACCTAAGACCTAAGACCTAGGACCTAGGACCTCGAGGAGGTACCAATGAAGCTTCGCGCGTTACTCAGTATCGGGCTGGCCGCGGTGGTCGGCATCGTCTCGACGGTGACCGGCCGCGGGCAGGCGCCGGTGGAACTGAAGGTGGGCGACGCCGCACCGGCGTTCGCGCTGCCCGGCTCGGATGGCAAGACGCACAGCCTGTCCGATTCGGTCGGCAAGCGCGCCATCGTGCTGGCGTGGTTCCCCAAGGCGTTCACCGGTGGTTGAACGGCCGAATGCAAGTCGCTCCGTGAGAGCGGCGCACTGATTCGCGAATACAACGTCGACTACTACATGGTCAGCGTCGACACCATCGAGGACAACACCGCGTTCTCGAAGATGCACGAGGCCGACTATCCGATTCTGAGCGATGTCACCAAGGCGGTCGCCAACAGCTACGGCGTGCTGGGACCGACGGGCCTGCCGCGGCGCTGGACGTTCTACATCGCGCCCGACGGCAAGATCCTCCACATCGAGAAGACCGTGGCGCCAGCGACGTCTGGTCCCGATATGGTGAAGAAGCTCGGGGAGCTGAAGATAGCCAAGCGGTAAGACATGGGCGATTGACGGATCGGGGGATTGGCGATTGTTGCCAATTGGAGATCGGCGATTCGGCGATTGATATTCGGCGATCGCGCGATTTCCAATCGACAACAATTGCCGATCATCCGATCTGGCAATTGCCAATGCTTCTGCCCGCCTCCTGTCAGTCGTTAGCCGGCAGCGCCGGCAATGCGACTTCGCTCGGCAGCACACGCACGAACTGGCCGCGCTGCATCAGTTCGCGGCCCTTGCCGCCGCGGCCGGTCACCTCATACTTCGCCGTGCTGATCGTCTGTTCGGCGCCGCGTGAGGTTTCCACCACCATCAAGTCGCGATCGCCGCTCGAGGCGATCGCACCGATCACGCGGTCGTCCGCGCCCAGCTTCAACAGGATCACCCCGCGCCCCGGCCCCGACAGGAAGTTCACCTCTTCCACCGCGCACAGCATCGCGCGCGCTTCGCGCGTGGCGGCGATGATCGTCTCGTCGCCGGTGACGCGCGACACGCTCACCACTTCGGCACCGTCGGGCACCCGCGCGTAGCGGCGGCCGGCACGCGTGCTCGGCTCGACGAAACCGGCAAACGAGAAGCGCAGGCTGTAGCCGTCGCTCGTCACCGCCAGCGCGTGCACGGGCGGCGCCTCGGGCTCGGCCGGCGCGTCGGCGGTGATGCTGCCGATGTCGCCGCGAACACGCGCGTCGAGGCTGAACGCCGCAATCACGCGCTCGCCGTCCTTGAACTTGAATAGCTTCTGCACCGGCTCGCCGTAACCGGTGGTTGCCGGCACGTCGATGAACCGGCTGGTGTACGCCGACCCGAAATTCGTGAAGAACACCACCGTCGCCCGCGTGCTGCCCGCCACCGCCGCCAGCACCGCGTCACCCTCGCGCAGCCGCGTCGTCGACAGGTCCTTCACTTCCTTCTGCCGCTTCACCCACCCGTCGCGCGACACGATGACGATGTTGTCTTCGTCGACGATGAAGGCGTCGGCGGAGTATTCGACTTCTTCGGTTTCCTCGATGCGCGTGCGGCGCTTGTCGATCTTCGGATCGCCGTAGGTCTTCTGGATCTCAATCAGTTCGTCCTTCACCAGCGTCCAGCGGCTGTTCTCGTCGGCCAGCAGCCGATCGATCTGCCGCGCCCGCCCGCGCTTGTCGGCGAGTTCCTTCTGGATGACGAGAATCTCGAGCCGCGCCAGGCGATACAGCTTCAGTTCGAGGATGGCGTCGGTCTGCTCGGCGTCGAGCGCGAAGCGGGCGATGATCTTCTCCGCCGCGTCGGCCTTGCCGTCGGACTTGCGGATGATGCGGATGATCTCGTCGAGGGCGTCGAAGATCTTCTCGAAGCCTTCGAGGATGTGGATACGCTTCCGCAGCTGGGCGAGCTCGTGCTCGAGCCGCGCCGTGACGACATCCAGCCGGAAGTGCAGGAAGTGCCAGAGCATCTGCTTCAGGTCGAGACGCTCGGGCCGGCCGACCTCGGCGTTCTCGGTCGGCACCAGGCACGTCATGTTCACGGCAAACGTCGTCTGGAGCGAGGTGTGCTTGAACAGGTACGCCATCACCAGGTTCTCGTCGGCGCCGCCCTTCAGTTCCAGTTCGATGCGCACATCGTCGGTGGACAGATCGCGAACGTCGAGCAGGTGCGGCATCTTTCGGCTCAGCACGACGTCACCGATCTGTTCGACGAGCGCCGCCTTGTTGACGCCGTAGGGCACGCTGGTGATGTAGAGCAGCTTGGCGCTGCGCGAGGTGGGACCGGGCTCCCACGTCGCGCGGATGCGCACCGATCCTGATCCCGTGCGGTAGATCTCCTTCAGCTCCGCGGGTGAGTTGAGGATGTGGCCGCCGGTCGGAAAGTCAGGGCCCTTCACCCAGCGGCAGAGTTGCACCGAGGTGAGATCCGGATCGTCGAGCAGCTTGACCAGCGCCGTGCACACCTCGTGCAGGTTGTGCGGCGGGATGTTGGTGGCCATGCCGACGGCAATGCCGGTGGCGCCATTCGCCAGCAGGTTCGGGAGGCGCGACGGCAGCACCACGGGTTCCTGCCGCGTGCCGTCGTAGTTCGGACGGAAGTGCACCGTCTGCTGTTCGATCTCCTGGATCACTTCGTCCGAGAGGCGCACGAGGCGACATTCCGTGTAGCGCATCGCCGCCGCGGCATCGCCGTCGAGCGAGCCGAAGTTGCCGGAGCCGTCGACGAGCGGATAGCGCAGCGAAAAGGGCTGCGCCATGCGGACGAGCGTTTCGTAGATCGCCGAGTCGCCGTGCGGGTGGTAGTTGCCCATCACGTCGCCGACCACCTTGGCGCACTTGCGGTGCTTGGCGTCGGCGGTGAGGTTCTGCTGCCACATCGTGTAGAGGATGCGGCGCTGCACCGGCTTCAGCCCGTCGCGCACGTCCGGCAACGCGCGCGAGGTGATCACCGACAGCGCGTAGTTCAGATAGCGCGTCTGCGCCGCTTCGTGCAGCGGCACCGCCGTCGGGTCACCGCCCGGCGGCGGCGGCTCATCTCCCCCACGCGGCGGCGCCGGTGGCGGCGGTGGAACCGCGCTGCTGCTGTCGTCGGAGTTGTCGTCGAAGAGGGAAGGCTCGGGCGGACGTTTGGCCATCGAAGAGAAAAGGATAACGCACGGCCACCACTCCGGGCGATCCGCGTGATGGCGATGCGGCTACGGGCGCGGCACGCGGAGCGGCGCGAAGTCCTGCGAGATCCGCTGGAGTACTTCCGGCGGCACGGTGACGATGAGGCCGCGCGTCGAGCGGTGCGCGTAGAGCGTCAGCGTCGCGCGCTGGCAGCGCGCGCCCACGGCGTCCGGTGCGAAGACATACAGCCCTTCTCGCACCGTGTCGGAATCCGACAAGCGGTGCTCGATCACCAGCGGATGAATCGGCGTTACCTCGACGCCGTCGCACGACACCTGCATGCGTCCGAAATCCGTCTTGAAGTCCTTGAACGCCGGCAGGATGGCGCCCTGCGTCATCGCGGCGCCGCGCCCCAGGCGCTGCCAGAAACCTTCCACCAGCTTTGGCGTGACGCGAATGGCGAGCACTGCCGGCAGATCCGCGAAGTAGTCCGACCACGCGCCGAAGTCGGTGATGCGGCCGAGGCGCATCTCCGCCTCCGGATCGCGCGTCCTGGGTCCACCGGTGCGGCCGGCGCGTTGCTGCGCCTGATGGATCACCGGCGGCGTGAGGAACGCGATCTCGAAGTCCGGCGAGGTCAGCGCCGGCGGCGTGAGGATGGGCGCGCCGGTCTCGGCCACCTTTGCCAGCGCGTCCACCGGGAAGTCGACGACTGGCGTCAACGTGCGCGGCGTGGGGGCAGGCGGTGAGGCGCCGGCGACCGCTGTGCGAGCGGCGGCGATCGCCTCGCACATGACGCCCGCACGCACGATATCCGCGTCGCGAGGACGCCGCGGATCCGCATCGGGCGACAGCGTCGTCGCGCCAACGACGATGCCGGCGGAGTCGAACACGGGTCCACCGGCGAAGCCGAACGGCACGCGCAGATCGGCTTCGATCGCCCGCGGCGACAGACCGGTCACCTCGCCCCACGTCACGTCCGTCCCTCGACGCAGCGCCCAGCCCAGCGTCGCCACTTCCTGGCCATCGTCCAATGCGGACGCGGCCGGAACCGGACAGCGAAGCGGCAGCACGGGACGCGCGGTGACCGCTTGCGGATTCACCCACAACACGGCGGCGGCGTTCGACGGCGACGTGAATACGACGCGCGCCGGAACCGTAAATGCGTTGTCGATCTGCAGTTCGACATCGGTAGCGGTGCCGAGTGCGGCGCGGCTGGTCACCATCAGCCCCTGCGCGTCCACGAGAAAGGCCGACGCGCGCGACGCCGGTGTCCACACCGCCGCAATCCCCTGCTGCCACTGCGTCAGCAGCGACGCGGCGTTTCCCGACGGGAGGCCGGGAGACGGGAGGCGGGAGGCGGAGTTCTCGAGAAGCGTCGCTTCCGCGTTGGCGACAGTCAGCCGCAGCGTCGTGTCCGCGCGCAGGTCAATGATCTCGGTCCACTGATAGGCGCGGCCGGCGATCACGACGGGCTGGTCCGACTCGATGGTGTACGACCCCGGCCGCAGGCGCACGTCGGTACTGCCATCCGCGCGCGTCACGACGCGCCGCGGCGTGATGGTCGAGGGGTTGTCGCTGATGAGCAGCGCGTGCTGCGGCACCGGGGTCTCGCTCTGCGCAACGCCGGGCAGCGCCACTTCGATGCGCAGCGTCACCAGCGTCTGTGCCGACGCGACGACGCAGGCACCAACGATCGCCACACAGACCAACACGTCGCGCATGGTTGCACCCGTCACTCAGAACGCCGGCAGCATTTTCCCAGGATTCATCAGGTCGTGCGGGTCGAGCGTGCGTTTGATCGCGCGCATGACGTCCAGCGCCTCGCCGTGTTCCGCTTTCAGATACTTCATCTTGCCCAGGCCGACGCCGTGCTCCCCTGAACACGTGCCGCCCATGCGCAGCGCGCGTTCGACGAGACGTTGCGTGTAGGCCTCGACGCGCGCCACCTCCGCCGGGTCGTCGGGATCGAGCATCAGGATCAGATGGAAGTTGCCGTCGCCGGCATGCCCCACGAGCGGCGCGGCGATGCCGGTGGTCGCAGCGTCGGCCTGCGTCTCGAGGATGCACGCGGCCAGTTGCGAGATCGGCACGCACACATCCGTGGTCATCGCCCGTGCGCCGGGGCGCGAAGCAACGGTGGCGTAATACACATCGTGCCGCGCCTGCCACAACCGCGCCCGTTCTTCCGGCGTCGTCGTCCACTCGAAGCCGAGTGCGCCGTGTTCGCGCGCGATCTCGTCCACCGACTGCGCCTGCTCGTCCACCACCGCCTGGCTCGTGCCGTGAAACTCGAAGAACAACGTCGGCACCTCGGGATACGCCGTCTTCGAGAACCGATTGACGATGGCGAGCTGCGTGGCGTCGATGATCTCCATGCGGGCGACGGGGATGCCGAGCTGAATCGTCTGGATGACGGTGTTGGCCGCGCCTTCCATCGAGGCGAACGGACACACCGCCGAGGCGATGGCCTCGGGACGGCCGAACAGCCGCAGCGTCACTTCGGTGATGACGCCGAGCGTGCCTTCGGATCCGACGAACAACCGCGTGAGGTCGTAGCCGGCGGACGACTTCCGCGCGCGCGTCCCCGTGTGAATCACACGCCCATCCGCCAGCACCACCGTCAATCCCAGCACGTTCTCGCGCATCGTCCCGTAGCGCACGGCAGTGGTTCCCGAGGCGCGGGTGGCCGCCATGCCGCCCAGCGTGGCGTCGGCGCCGGGATCGATCGGGAACATCAGGCCGGTGTTCTTCAGGTGTCCATCAAGCGTTTTGCGCGTGACGCCGGCTTCGACGGTGACGTCGAGGTCGTCGGTGCTGACGCGCAGCACGCGCGTCATGCGCGTGAGGTCGATGGACACGCCGCCGCGGACGGCGTTGACGTGGCCTTCCATCGAGCTGCCCATGCCGAACGGAATCACCGGCACGCGGGCGTCGGCACAGGCACGCACAACGGCGGCCACTTCGTCCGTCGACAGCGGGAACACCACCGCATCCGGCCGCGCCGGCGCGTGCCACGACTCGGCATGGCTGTGATGATCGCGGACGGCATCAGTGGTCGACACGCGATCGCCGAGGATGGATCGCAACTGCTCGAGAAGAACGGGAGTCACGGGGGAATGGTAACTCTACACGCGGGAGGCCCTTCGGCTTCGCTCAGGGGAGGCGGGAGGCGGGAGGCGCGAGGCGCGAGGCGGCAAGCGAATCGCTGCCGGGAGTGGCGGCCCTCAGTCGTTCGAGCTTTATGATCGGTGAAATGGCGGATGCATTCCCACCCAAGGCGATCACGTTCCTGCGCGCGCTGGCGCGGAACAACGACCGCGACTGGTTTCGCGAGCGGCGGGCCGACTACGACGCGCATCTGATGACGCCGATGCGGGCCATCATCGAGCGGCTCGCGCACGACTTCCGCAGCTTCGCGCCGGAGTTGATGGCCGACCCGAAGGTGTCGCTGTTCCGGCCGTGGCGCGATACGCGGTTCAGCGAGGACAAGCGGCCCCTCAAGACCAACATCGCGGCGACGTTTCCCAACCGCACGCTGGGCCGCATGAACGGGGCCGGCCTCTACTTCGAAGTGGCGACGACGTGGGTGTGGATCGGCGGCGGCATCTACGCGCCCGATACCTCACAGCTCCACGCCATCCGTGAGCACATCGTCGAACACCAGGCGCGGTTCGAACGGATCCTCGCCGCTCCCGGTATGGCCGCGCTCGGCGGCCTGAAGGGCGACGCGCTCACGCGCGTGCCGCGCGGCTGGACGAAGGATCACCCGGCCGCGGCGCATCTGGCCCGCAAGCAGTTTCTGGGCTTCCGCGAAGAGGACGCCGCTTTCGCGACGCGTCCCGACTTCTACGCGCAGCTCACCGGCACGATGAAGGCGTTGGTGCCGCTCATCAACTTCCTCAACGAACCGCTGCTGGCGCGGAACGATGTCGCCGCCAGGCCGCGACTTGTCGAGGATGAGCGAACGGTGCGGAAAGTGGGTGGGAGGCGCCGATAGCGGGAGAGACGGGAGACGGGAGGCGGGAGGCGGGAGGCGCCGCAAGATCAACAGATAGATCGAAAGATCGCCAGTTCACCAGATTGATCACCAGATCACCAGCTCACAAGATCATCAGATTCACGGCGCATCCATCTACCGCCTTGCGACCGCATACAGCGCCGCACCCGCCACGAGAGCCGCGGCGCCGGCGGCGAGTTGCTGCGACGTCGCGCCGAACAGGATGCCGGTGGCGACGATCGAGGCGACGATCGGGATGACCGGACCGAGCGGCGTGGTGAAGAGCGCCGGGCCCATCTCCGCGTCCGGCGTGCGGCGGCGCAGGACGAGCGTCGCGAGGCACACGGCGAGATACATCACGAGGCGCGCGACGGCGCTGACGGCGGCGAGGAACACGAACGAGCCCGACAGCGCCAGCGCGAGCGCGACGACCGCGGTGAAGAGGATGGCGTTCTCCGGCGTGCGGTATTCCGGATGCACGCGCGCGAACCAGCGCGGCAGGTCGTGGTTCTCGGCCAGCGCAAACAGCGAGCGCGAGCCGTTGAGGATCTGCCCCATGTTGTTGCCGGCCATCGACACCGACGATCCCACCGACACCATCAGCGCACCGGCGGCGCCGAGGAACAGCGCCGCGCCGTCCGCCAGCGGCGTCCGCGAATCCGCGATGCCCGGCAGCACGCCCGTCGCCACCGCGGAGGTCAACGTCATCACCGTCGCCACGATCAGCAGCGTCATGATGAACGCGAAGGGCACGTCCTTGCGCGGGTCCGCCGCTTCGCCAGCGAGGATGCCCGTCACCTCGTAGCCGCCATACGCGAAGATCAGCAGCAGCGCGGCAGCGCCAGCCTGCGACGCGGTGACCGGCGGCAGCGGCGAGAAGTTGGCCGGGTTGACGAACCACGCGCCGGCCATGACGAACACCGCAAGCGGCACGAGCTTGCCAATCGTCAGCGCGTTCACCACCCACGAACTCTGCTTCACGCCGCGAATGTTGATGAACGTGACGACGACCGTCAGCACGGCGATGAGCGCGGCACGCGGCAGGCCGCCGGCCAGCGGCGGCCAGTAGAACGCCAGCGCCAGCGCCAGCCCGTTGGCCACCGTCGCCTGACTCGACACGCGCGTGAACCACATCATCCAGCCGACTTCGAAGCCGATGAAGCGACCGAAGGCGGCGCGCGCCGGCAGGTAGGGGCCGCCGGTGCGATCGAAGCGGCTGCCGACCTCGGCAAAGCACAACGCGATGCACATCGACAGCAGACCGATGGCGAGAAACGCCAGCGGCCCCCACGGACCGACCAGGCGTGCGACATCGGCCGGCAGCAGGAAGATGGCGCTGCCGATCACCTGATTGACGCCGATGGCCGTCAAATCCCATCGCCCCAGCGCCCGCCGCAACTCAGCCACGCGCCTCCTCCATCGTCGCCGTGATGCGGGCGGCGAGTTCATCCGCAGTGAACGGTTTCAACAGCACGTCGGGCATGGGCGTGATCGACGCGTGCGTCGCGTCGCGATCGCCGGCGCCCGCGACATACACGGTGCGCAGATCGGGTCGCAACTGCTCGAGCGCCGATGCCAGTTCCACGCCCGTCATGTCCGGCATGGCGCTGTCGGTGACGAGCACGTTGATGACGCCGTCGTGGCGGCCGGCGAGTTCCAGCGCGGCATGGCCATCGGCGGCTTCGAGCACGTTGAAGCCGCGTCGCGACAGTTCCGTGGCCATCAGCGCGCGCACACCGGCGTGATCGCCCGCCAGCAGGACGACGCCGCTGCCATGGACGGTGGGCGTCGACAGCGCCATCGGCATGGCTGGCACCGGCAGCGCGGCGGCGCGCGGGAAGTGAACGCGCAGCGTCGTGCCCTTCCCCGACTCACTCGTGATGCTCACGTGGCCCGCATGCTGCCGGACGATCGCTTGCACGAGCGAGAGCCCGAGGCCCGTGCCTTGACCGACCTCAGTGGCCACGCGCGTGGCGTCGGTGAGCTGCGCGCGCGCGTCATCGGACATCCCGCTACCGGTGTCGCGCACCAGCAGCATCACATGCGGTCCGGCAACCACGTCCGGCCGATCGGCATCGAGCGTCACGTTGCCGGTTTCGATGTACACCGTACCGCCTCGGGGCATCGCGTCGCGCGCGTTGATGACCAGGTTCATGATCACCTGGCCGATCTGTCCCGGGTCCGCCAGCACGTGCCACAGGCCGGGTTCGAGCGCGAGCACCAGATGGACGTCGGCGCCGAGCAACCGTCGCAGCAGTGCCTCCATGTTCGTGATGGTCAGGTTGATGTCGATGGTCTGCGGCGAGGTGCTCTGGCGGCGGCTGAACGCGAGCAGTTGCTGCGTCAACCCCGAGGCCCGCTCGGCGGCGAAACGAATCTGCTCGGCGGGCTCGCGATACGCGGCGTCCACCGGCACACGCGACAGCAGTCGATCGCTGTGACCGAGCAGCACGGTGATCAGGTTGTTGAAATCGTGGGCGATGCCCGTCGCCAGACGGCCGACGGCTTCCATCTTCTGCGCCTGGCGCAGTTCGCTTTCGAGCCGCTGGTGATCGCTCAGGTCGCGCCCGATCGCCGTGACGCCGATCACTTCGCCCTCGTCCGAGACGACGCGGGCTTCGACCTCGATGGCGACGCGACCGCCGCGGCGCGGCAGGATGGCGGCGCGAAACGTGCGCGGCGCGCCATCGGCGCCGTCTTCGATGACGCGGCGGATGCCTTCGAGATACTCGACACTGAACACCCACTCCGGATCGATGATGCGCAGCTCGTCGCGACCGTAACCGGTGACACGCTCGCCGGCGCGATTGAGCGTGGCGATGCGGCCGCTGGGCTCGTGCGCCACGACGACATCGGGACTGCGTTCGAAGATGTCGTCGAAGCGCAGCTTCCACGACGCCTCGCGCTGTCGCGCGCGCGCGATGTTGCGCATCAGCACGCGCACCTGGCGAATCGCCAGCAGCGACGCGGCAAGGCTGGCGCCGGCGGCCATCGCCGCGGCGACGGCCCACCAGGGCGTGGCGTCCATCAACGATTCACCCAGTCGGCGTACAACTCTGGACGACGATGACGCAGGAACAACTGCCGCGCGTGAGACGAAGCGCACTGCGCGACGTCGATGTCGGCATACAGGATGTGATCCTCGCCGAGCGGCGCGCGGGCGATGACGTTGCCGTCCGGATCGACGACGAACGACTCGCCGGCGAAGTCGAGGCACTCTTCCTTGCCGACGCGATTGCACAAGGCGACGAAGTAGCCGTTCTGGAACGCCGCCACGCGCATCTCGCCTTCGTAGAGGCCTTCCGGCCACTCGCCCACCGCGCCGGCCTGCGGCACGACGACGAGGTCGGCGCCGTTCACCGCCAGCGCGCGCATGTATTCCGGGAAGTGGCGGTCGTAGCAGATGGCAATGCCGATGCGTCCGGCGCGCGTGTCGTACACAGGCGCACCAGTCTCGCCAGGCGTGTAATACCCCTGTTCGTGAAAGCAGGCGTACTCGGTGATGTGCACCATGCGCGTCACGCCGAGGACCTCGCCGGTGGCGTCGATCACCGGCGAACTGTCGAATGCGTGGTCGCCGTCGCGCTCATACAGGTTCGGCAGGATGACGATGCCATGCTCGCGCGCCTTCTGCCGCAGCGCGGAGACGATGGGGCCGTCGATCGGTTCGGCGAGATCGCGAGGCGCGACACCGGCCGGGCGTTGCGGGTGGAACCACTCGAACGCCAGTTCGGCGAAGGCCACCACCGTTGCCCCGGCGCGCGCCGACGCGTCCACCGCCGCCACCCCGCGGGCGAGGTTGTCGGCCTTGTCACGAGTGGCATGCTGCTGAACGAGGGCGATCCGCATGAGCGCACAGTGTAGATGAGATCGTGCCGCCCGCTTGCCCTGAGCGAAGCCCCTCGACGCTGCTCGGGACGACCCTGAGCGCGCCGAAGGGTCGAAGGGTCTCCCGCCTCCCGTCTCCCGTCTCCCGTCTCCCGTCTCCCGCCTCCCGCCTCCCGTCTCCCGATACAATTCACCAATGCCTTCGACCACTCGCTACGTCGGCCTCCTGCTCATGCTCATCGGGATCGGCAGTTACGTCCTCACCGGGCGCACGAGCGTCACGGCGCTCATCCCCGCGTTCTTTGGCGCGGTGTTCGTGCTGCTGGCGTATGCGGCGCGGAACGAATCGACGCGGCGGCATGTGATGCACGCCGCGGTGGCCATCGGCCTCATCGGCGCGCTGGCGACGCTCGGCCGGGCGATTCCGGCGGTGGCGGATGGACAGATCGGCCGTCCGGCCGTGATGGCGCAGGTCGCGACGGCGGTAGTGCTGCTCTTCTACGTCTACCTCGGCGTGCAGTCGTTCATCGCAGCGCGGCGGGCTCGCAAGCTATAGGCGGATATTGCCGCGGCGCGAGTGGTCGCGGCTCGCGGCCCCGGCTCCGATCCGCGTTCGCGTTTCGCGGACGCGGAGCCGGTAGCGGCTGCCGGTGGCCCATCGGTCGGCCGGTCAAACGCCCCGCTGGGGCACGCAAGCACTTGGCCCAACTCGCCTGCACTCTTTCGCTCAAACACGGGCGAGTGCCGACCAGCGGGTCGTTTGTCAGTCTCCTGCATCGGCCGACCTCGAAGGGCCACCAGCAGCCGTCACCGGCCCCGCGCCCGCCCAGCTCGATGCCGCACCATCGTGCCGCACCTTCGTGGAGCACCTTCGTGAAGCACCTCCGTGCCGCACCTCCGTGGAGCACCACCGTGGCGCACCTTCGTGGCGCACCTCCGTGGAGCACCATCGTGAACCACCTCCGTGGAGCACCACCGTGGAGCACTATCGCTCTTCCTGCACCACGTTCTGCAACGTCCCAATCGACTCGATCGTGCACGTCGAGCGATCGCCGGGCTTGAAGTACACCGGCGTGGCGCGCGCCGTGCCGACGCCGGCGGGACTGCCGGTGGAAATCAGGTCGCCCGGGTGCAGCGTCATCATGTGCGACGCGTATTCGACCAGTTCGAACACGGTGTGCGTCATGCGGTCGGTGTTCGAGTCCTGCATCACCGTGTCGTTCAGCGTGAACTTCACTGCCAGCTTCTGCGGGTCGGCGACGAACTGCCGCGGCACGATGTAGGGCCCGAGCGGCGCGAAGGTGTCGTGACTCTTGCCCAGTTGCCAGTCCGACCCATGCCGCCCGTCGGCGCGGCCGCCGCGGTCCGACACGTCGTTCATCAACGTGTAACCGAAGATGTACTCGGCGGCGTTGTCACGCGACACGCGTTTGGCGGTCTTGCCAATGACGATGTTCATCTCGCATTCCCAGTCGATGCGATCGCGTCCGCGCGGGATGATGATGGGGTCACCGTGGCCGGTGATCGCCGAGTTGGCCTTGACGAAGAAGTACGGGTTCTGCCGCGGGTCGCCGGGACGGCGCACCCAGTAGCCGGGAATGCCCTGCGCCACTTTCGGATCCACCGCGGCGGCGCTCGCCGACGTCGTCGACGTGCTGCGCATCTCCATCGCATGTTCCTGATAGTTCACCGCCGTGCTGAGCAGGACTTTCGGATCGGTGATCGGCGGCAGCACCTTGAGGCTCGCCAGCTTCATGGCCGAGGCCGGCGGGTTCTCGGTGGCGTCGGCGGCCACCGACGCCAGCCGCGCCGCCGTCGGCTCGCTCCACTGCGCAATCAGCGCCTTGAGCGTCGACGGCGTGCCGCCAATGGTGCGAATCAGATCGATGACGACCTCGTCGCGAAGCACCATGCCGACGAACACACGGTCGCCCTGCTGGAACATCCCGAGCTTGTAGGGTGTCGGCCCCTGCGCGCGCGTCGAGACGATGCCAAGGCCCACGGCCAGCGCCAGCGCGGCCAGAAACGGATGAGTGTAGCGAGTCACGGGGGGATCATACAGAAAGCGGGAAGGACGGAGGTGCGACACGAGGGTGCTCCACGGGGGTGCTCCACGAGGGTGCGGCACGGAGGTGCTCCACGAGGGTGCGGCACGAGGTGCGGCATCGAGCTGGGCAGCCGCTACCGGCTCCGCGTCCGCGAAACGTTCGGAGCGGGAGGCGAAGACCCTAGTCGATGCGTTCGACGAAGAGGCGGGCGCCGACGAACGGGCTGCCGAGCAGCGTAATCGCAGAGGGACCGTCATTGCGCAGCGTGATCCTCTGGCCGTCCGTCAGTTCCAGCAGCGCCATGCCGTGCGCCTGACCGGCGTCGGGCAACAACGGCACGCGCGTCGATGGTTCCACCTCGTCGTCAATCGCCAGCGCCAGGATCGCCGCATCGTCGCGCGAGTAGATCACCGTCCAGGTCACGCGGTAAATGCCTCTCCGCTCGACGACGACCCCCGCGCTGTCGGTCTTGTGCGCGACGCCCGACGCGGGCTCGCTGCGCGCGAAGATGAGGTCGGCGCCGCTCGCGAGCGTGACATTCTTCTGCTCGGCATCGAGACGCGCGCCACCGTAGGCGGACAACCCGATCGACGGACCAGACGGACCCGCCGGGCCGACCGGGCCGGGCGGCCCTGTCGGTCCCGCGAGCCCGGGAATCCCTTGCGCGCCTTGCGGGCCAGCCGGTCCCGCGGGGCCGACGGATCCGGTGGGACCCACCGGTCCGATCGGTCCCACTGGTCCCATGGATCCTGTTGATCCCACCGGCCCTGCCGGTCCCATCGGTCCCACTGGTCCCGTGGATCCTGTTGATCCCACCGGCCCTGCCGGTCCCGCCGGTCCTGCCTGTCCTGGCGGGCCCGCGGGTCCAGCGGCGCCAGTCATCCCCGTCGGTCCGGGCGGACCTCCCGGACCTGATGGCCCAACCGGTCCCGCGGGTCCCATGGGTCCTGCCGGTCCCGCAATCGCGTCGATGGACTGCCGCGTCAGGATGCCGGCGAAGACCACCGCGCCGGCGCCGTTCACGGCCAGGCTCGTCACGACGCCACCGGCAACGCCGGATGATGCGGCCACCAAGCGATGCCCGATCGCGATCAGCGATCCCTGCGCGACGACGGGTTCGGTGGCGCGGTACACCTCGCGGCGTCCGTCCGGCGATACGAGAACAAGGTCAATGGCCACGGCGCCCGCGATGCCGGGTGCGCATGGCTCCGGTGGCGTGAAGACCAAGGTGCCGCCCACCTGCGCCGGTCCGGGCGCACTCAGCCGCGTGCCCGACAGCAGATAGGTGCCGCGCACGCCGCACAGCGTGTGTTCCTGCGCGCGGGCGTTGGCCGCGAGGGCCAGCAGGCCGCAGGTCAGCAACAGCGCGCGAGCAGCAGACACTATCGTCATGGCAGGACCGTTTTGGTAATCGACGCACCGGGTTCGCGCTTGAATCATTTCGCGCCGTCGCGCTACGCTGCACGCGGTTTCGAACAAGGAGTGCGCATGCGTCATCAGGTCCGCTCGATCGCCGTTCCCTTCCGTGCCATCCGTGACGTCTGTGGCCTGTCCATCCTCGCGCTGGCGATGGGCTGCTCGTCGAGCGCCCCTACCGAGCCGGCACAACCAGCCGTCGCCGTCACCGCCTTCGAAGGCGCCCGCGTCATCGTCGGCGACGATCGGCCGCCGGTGGAGAACGCCACCATTCTCGTGAGCAACGGCCGCATCCAGCAGGTGGGCGTCGGCAGCGCGGTCACCGTGCCGTCCGGCGCGACGCGCGTGAGCCTCGCCGGCAAGACCGTGATGCCGACGATCGTCGACACGCACGTGCACCTCGGCACCACGACGGACGACCTGACACGCGACCTCACCGCGCGCGCCGGGTTCGGCATTGGCGCCGCGTTGTCGATGGGACTCGATCGGGGCGAGGCGCCGTTCCAGGTGCGCGCGAATCCGCCGGCCAGCGGCGCACGCTACTTCCTGGCCGGCCGCGGCATCACGATGCCGGAGCCTGGACGCAGCGACGTGCCGTACTGGGTGACCACCGAGGCCGAGGCGCGCAAGGCCGTGCAGGAGCAGGCGGCGCTGAAGGTGGACATCATCAAGATCTGGGTCGACGATCGCGACGGCAAGTACAAGAAGATGCCGCCCGAAATCTACACGCCGGTCATCGACGAAGCGCACAAGCAGGGCCTGCGCGTCGCCGCGCACATCTACAACCTGTCCGACGCCAAGGGCCTGCTGAACGCCGGTCTCGACGCCTTCGCGCACGGCATCCGCGACATGGACCTCGATGATGAACTGATCGCGCTGGTGAAGGCGCGGCCGGAGGTCGTGCTGATCCCGAACATGCCGGATCGCGGCGTCGTCCAGGACTACGGCTGGTTGAGCGGACGCATCCCCGAAGCGGAACAGGCCAAGGTGCAGGCCGCGTCTACCGATCGCCCGCAGGCACAGGCGACATGGGGCATTCAGGCGCGCAACCTGAAGAAACTCGCCGACGCCGGCATGACGATCACGGTGGGCACCGACGGCAACACGCCGTGGGCGCCGCACGTCGAGATGTCGGACATGGTGGCGGCGGGCATGACGCCGGCGCAGGTGATCACGGCGGCGACGAAGAACGGCGCGTCGTTCCTGAAGATGACCGACACGGGCACGATCGAAGCCGGCAAGTCAGCGGACCTGCTCGTCCTCGACGGGAATCCGCTCGACGACATCACGAATACACGGAGAATCGCCGCGGTCTACCTGAAGGGCGTGGAGATCAAGAGATAGCGAATCTGGTGA
>JADZCY010000224.1 GCA_020851325.1 Acidobacteriota bacterium
AACGGCCCGACCATCGAACGCATCACCGGCTTCAACGGTACCGAAGCCTGGGACGACATGCAGAACCGCGACATGGGTCCGGGCATGCAGATTCGCATGCAGGGTCCCGGCGGTCCCGGCGGTCCGGCCGGGCCCGGTGGAAGCCCGCTGACGCCTGAGCAGATCGCCGAGCAGCGCTCGCGCCGCGCCCGCATGGAGCTGCAGCGCTGGACCGTGGCGCTCTTCGCCGACAGCGCGCAGGCCTTCACCGATGGCGGCGTTGCTGAATCGCCCGACGGCAAGGCCGACGTGCTCGAGACGAAAGACGAAGCCGGCCGTCCCGTGAAGCTCTTCATCGATCAGGCGACGCACCTGCCGCTGATGGTGCAGTACCAGGAGATTCGGCCGCGCGTGATGTCGATCGGTGGCCCGGGCGGACCGGGCGGACCTGGCGGTCCCGGTGGACGCGGTCGCGGTGGTCGTGGCGGTGACGCGCCGGCTGGTCAGGCGGCGCCGCAGCGTCCGTCCGAAGAAGAAATGCGCGCCCGGATCGAGGAGATGCGCAAGCAGGGCCCGCCGCCGCCGTCGACCTTTGCCATGCACCTCTCCGACTACAAGAAGGTGGACGGCGTGATGCTGCCACACAGGATCGCCACTTCCATCGAAGGTGAGCCGAACGAGGAGTGGACCATCGAGAAGTACAAGGTCAACCCGTCGATCAAGCCGTCGGAGTTCGAGAAGCCCAAGGGTTAGTCGAACAAGTTACTGCGCATCGCGATCCCCGAAACCATCATGTCGATCAGAACCCTCCTGGCCATCGTCCTCTCGCTGGCTGTCACGTCAACCGCGTTCGCGCGCCAGACGCCAGCCGCCGGCGCAGGCACGCTGCGCGTCACGGTGAACGACACCACCGACGCCGCGCTGCCGCACGCCACGGTCACGGTGACCGACGCCGCCGGCGTGGCGCAGCAGGCCGCGGTGGGGCCCGACGGTGTCGCGACGTTTGCGGCTCTGGCACCGGGCACGTATCAGGTGACGGCATCGGCTGACGGCTTCCGCGCACAGACGTGGAGTGTCACCGTAAGGCGCGGCAGCAACAGCGCCACCGCCACGCTGCCGGTGGCGATCAGCGAGCAGATCACCGTGGCGGATCAGTCCGCGGAGGAGCGCCGCGACAACGGTTTCACCGAGACGTTGACGCAGGACGAGATCGACGCCCTGTCCGACGATCCGGACGAGATGGCGGAACAGCTTGCGCAGATTGCCGGTCCCGGCGCGCAGGTGTTCGTCGACGGCTTCCGCGGCGGCCGGCTGCCGCCGAAGGATCAGATTCAGCAGATCCGCTTCAGCCGCAACTCGTTCTCGGCCGAGTATCACGAAGCTGGCATGGTGCGCGTGGAAGTGATCACGCGTCCGGGCTTTGGCAACTGGCGCGGCCGTGCCAACTTCGGCTTCCGCGACGAGTCGCTCAACGCGCGCAACGCCTTTGCGTCGACGAAGGAACCGACGCAGCAGCAGCGCTTCAACGTCAGCTTCCAGGGGCCGCTCGTGAAGGGCAAGACGGGCCTGTCGCTGTCGTTCGACGGCAACAACGCGTTCGATTCGCGCACCATCCGCGCGCAGTCCACCGGCGAAACGCTCACCGGGCTGGCCCGCAACACCACCGACGGCCTCAACGTGAACGTGCGTGTCGACCATGCGCTGGGCGCGACCGGTCAGATCCGGGCGGAGTATGAACGCCGCAGCACCGATCGCGGCAACCTCGGTGTGGGCGACTTCGATCTGGCCTCGCGCGGCTACGACACCGAGCAGATCAACGATCAGTTCCGCATCCGCAACACCGGCGTCATCGGGCGCAAGGTGTTCCGCGAACTGCGCTTCGAATACACGTCGAGCGAACAGGTCACCAATCCGTACTCGACGGCGCCCACGATCCGTGTCAACGATGCGTTCACCAGCGGCGGCGCCGGCCAGTCGGGTGTGCGGTCGAGCCGCGAGATCGAGATCTCGCAGAACTTCGACTTCACCATCCGCCGGAGGCACGCCATGCGCGCTGGCGTACTCTTCGAAGCCGGCTGGTGGAACAGCACGCAGCAGCAGAACACCAACGGCACCTACGTCTTCACCAGCCTCGACGCCTACAACGCCGGCACGCCGGCCACCTACACCATTCGCGTCGGTGATCCGCTCGTCGAGTACTCGCAGGTCAAAGCCGGCTGGTACCTCCAGGACGATGTGCGGTTGGCGAAGACGCTGTCGGTGAGCCTCGGTGTGCGGCAGGAGATCCAGACGCAGGTGAACGACTGGTTCAACATCGCGCCGCGGCTGGCGTTCACGTGGAACGCGCCGCGCCGCACCACGGTGCGTGGCGGCTACGGCATCTTCTACGACTGGTACGAGGCCAACCTCCACGAGCAGACGCTTCGTGTCGACGGTCAACGTCAGCTCGACATCATCGTCGAGAACCCGACGTTCCCGGCGACGACGGAGGGGGGACGGACGCTGCCGTCGAGCATCATTCGCGCCGCCGAGTTGTCGCAGCCGGTCATCCAGCAGGCGTCGATTGGCCTCGATCGTCCGCTCACGGCGTGGGCGAGCGTGCGTGCGGACTACATGTGGACGCGCGGGTCGAACACGCTGCGATCGATCAACGTCAACGCGCCGATCGACGGCGTGCGGCCGAATCCGCTGGCCGGCAACATCACCGAGATTCAGTCGAACGGGCGGCGGGCCAGCGATCGCCTCAGCATCGGCATCAACGCACGGCACGATCGCTCGCGGCTGTTCACCAACGTGATGTATCAGCTGCAGAGCGTGCGTAACTATTCCGATTCAGCGACGAGCCTGCCGGCCGACAGCACGAATCCGAACCTCGACTGGGGACCGTCGGCGCAGGATGTCCGCCACCGGTTGTTCGTGAACATCAACGCGCCGATCTGGTACGGCGTCCGCGCCGGCTTCAACATGCAGGTGGCGTCGGCGCCGCCCTACACCGTCACCACCGGACGTGACGACAACGGCGACACCGTGTTCAACGATCGTCCCGCCGGCGTCGACCGCAACAGCGAGCGCGGCGCATCGACAGTGAACGCGAGCCTGCGCCTCAACAAGGCGTTCGGCTTTGGCAGCCGCTCCGGCGGTCCCGAGGGGATGCCGATGATGCCGCCTCCTGGCGGCAGCAGCGCGAGTGTCTCGTCGCCGGCGGCTTCGTCCGGCGCGCTGGCGCAGCGCGGCCCCGGGGGGCCTGGCGGCGGTCCCGGTGGCGGTGATGGCGGCCCGCAGATCATGGTGATGGAAGCCAACAACGCGCGCTACCGCCTGGATTTCTACGCGCAGTTCTCGAACATCTTCAACAAGGTGAACTACAACACCTTCGTCGGCAACCTGCTGTCGCCGTTCTACGGTCAGGCCACCTCAGCCGGCGCCCCCCGCCGCGCGGAAGTGGGCATGTCCCTGGGGTTCTAGCGCAGCGGGAGACGGGAGGCGGGAGGCGGATGGGGTCATTCTGATGGGGTCAGGTCACGATTCGTGAGCGGACGCAGAAATTGAGATGGGGCGTCAGCGAAAATGAGATGGGGGTCAGGTCACGATTCGTGAATCTCTGTTATCTTCCGCGTTCGGAGGATTCAGACCATGCGCCCCGTCCTGGCCGCCCTCGTCATCATCAGCCTGTCCCTGTCCGCGGTCGCGCCGGTGGCGGCGCAGGCCACCCGTCCCGCGACCTTCGAGGACGTGCTGGCCGTGAAAGCGGTGGCGTCGCCGATGCTGTCGCCCGATGGCACGCGCGTCATCTACACCGTGCGGCAGTGGGAGCCGCGGTCCGCGGACAACAGCGATCGCCTCGAAGCGCGCACGCGCATCTGGATGGTCCCGGCAGATGGATCGACGCCGGCACGGCAGATCACGTTTGGCGAGCGCGGCGATACACAGCCGCAGTGGTCACCGGATGGCCGCTTCATCAGCTTCGTCTCGTCGCGCGGCGCTGAAGAGGGCGGCGAGGAACCGAAGGCGCAGGTCTACGTCATGCGCGCCGACGGTGGCGAGGCGCAGAAGCTGACGCGCGCGGCCGAGAACGTCTCCGCGTATGCGTGGTCGCCGGACAGCGGACGCATTGCATATCTCACCGTCAATCCGCGCACGTCGGATGAACGCGCGGCGACTCGCAAGCGTGATGACGAGCGCGTGTTCGAGGGCGACTTCCGCTACACGCACGCGTGGGTCATTGGCGTCACGCCCGGTGCTGAAGCGAAGCGACTCACCGACGGTACGGACTACACGTTGTCCGGCCAGCCGTCCTGGTCGCCGGATGGCACTCGCTTCGTTGTGACCGGCGCGGCCACGACGCTGCTGCGCGACAACCGGCGCGACATCTACATGGTGCACGTCGAGCCGCCGCGGGCCGAGAAGATCAGCACGAACCTCGGCGGCGACAGCAACGCGCGGTGGTCGCCTGATGGCCGCACGATCGCGTGGACGGCCGAGCCGTACACCGGCGCGCCGATTGCCGATGGCACCGTGCCGAGCGCGGTGACGCAGTCGCGCCTGATGCTCTACGACACCGGGACGCGCGCCATCCGCGACGCCTCGTCTTCGTCGTTCGATGTCGATGCCGGGTCGCCGCAGTGGACGGCCGAAGGCAGCCGCGTCGTGTTCACGGCCGGCAAGCGGGCGTACTCGGAAGCCTTTGCCTACGACCTCGCCGCTGGCAGCTACACGCAGCTCTCGACGAAACGCGTGCTGCAATCGCCGTCGATCAGCGCCGACAGCCGGACGATTGTCGTCGCCATGGACGACCCCGCCGGCGCGACCGAGATCTACGCCACCGATCCCCGCTTCGCGTCGTTTCGCAAATTGACGACGACGAATCCGCAGATCGCGGAGTTGTCGCTGGGGCAGACCGAAGTGGTGACGTGGAAGGGCAAGGACGGCGCCGAGGTCGAGGGCGTGCTGCTGAAGCCGGTGGGCTACACCGCCGGCACGAAGTATCCGACGCTCGTCGTCGCGCACGGTGGTCCGGCCGGTGCGTTCGTCGATGGCAATCGTCTCGGCGGCCTCGAAGGCGGCCAGGTGTGGGCCGGCCGCGGCTGGGCGGTGTTCTATCCCAACCCGCGCGGCAGCACGAACTACGGCGAGAAGTTCCTGCGCAACAACGTCAACGACTGGGGCGGCGGCGACTTCCACGACATCATGACCGGCGTCGACGCGCTGGTCGCGCGCGGCATTGCCGATCCCGACAAGCTGGCGCACATCGGCTGGAGCTACGGCGGCTACATGACGGCGTGGGTGATCACGCAGACCTCGCGCTTCAAGGCGGCGATGGTCGGCGCGGGTCTCACCAACATGTGGAGCATGTACGGCACCAACGACATCCCGAGCACGCTCATCGCGTATTTCGGCGGCATCCCGAACGAGCAGACGCTGCCGCTCTATCTGTCGCGATCAGCGATGTCGCATGTCGACAAGGTGACGACGCCGACGTTGATCCTGCACGGGGCGAACGACGAGCGCGTGCCGGCAGGGCAGGCGCAGGAGCTGTATCGGGCGCTGAAGGATCGCGGCAAGCCGACGGAACTCGTCTTCTACCCGCGCGAGGGTCACGGCATCGCCGAGTATTACCACCAGCTCGATCGCCTCGAGCGCATCCACGCGTGGGTGACGAAGTACACGCT
>JADZCY010000225.1 GCA_020851325.1 Acidobacteriota bacterium
AAGGAAACGCCCGGAGCGGAGGTCTACTCCACCCCGGGCGCGTGTCTTTTCCGAGCTTCAGGCTGTGGGGCTCGTCGTCCTCGGGCCCAAGACCCAGGACCCAAGCCCCACGCCCCTTAGAAGCTCATCCTGAACATCAGCTGCGTCAGACGCATGAAGCCGCGCTGCGTCGTGATGCGGCCGAAGGTGGAGGCGCCGACGTTGATGTTCGGCCCCGCCGTCTTCACGGTGTTCGTGATGTTCAGCACTTCGTAGCGGATCTGCGCGCGGGCGCGGCCGCCGAGGCGGATGTCCTTGGTGGCCACGAAGTCCCAGTTGTTGCGGTGCGGCGTGCGCACATCGTTGAGCGTGCGGGGCGCCGTGCCGAGCGTGAACAGCCCGGGGTCGCTGAACCCATCAGGGGTCAGCCAGGTGCCGGAGTTCTGCGCCGTGAAGATACGATCCTCGCGGCCGCCGCTCGTGGCCGGGTCGGCCCCGGTCAGGTTCGGCCGCTGCATCAGGAAGAACGCGGCGCCGAGGTTGTTCGAGTTCCTCGCCGGAGAGATCGGGAAACCGCTCTCGAACGCGATGATCGACGAGATGGTGATGTCGCCGAGGATGGCCGCGGCGGCGCCGCTGGTGGCCCAGCGCTTGCCCTCACCGAAGGGCAGTTGGACGATGGGCGACAGCACGAGCTTGTGCGGCACGTCGAGGATGCTGTAGCCGTACTCGGCGCCCAGGTCATAGGCGTTCTGCGCGTTGCCGTTGACGGCCGAGTAGGTGTTGGTCTCGGCGTAGAAGTTGTCCTTCAGGCGCGACCAGGTGTAGTTGATGCGGCCGCCCCAGCCGCTGCTCATGCGCTTCTCGAACTTGAAGATGGCCGCATGGTACTGGCTGCGGCCAGCGGTGTGCTGGCGCATCAGGATGTTGAGGTACTGCGGGAACGGCCGCAGCAGCTGGGCCCGCGAGATCGTCGGGCTGTTCACGCTGACGCCCTGGCCCTGCGGCAGGCCGAAGAACGGGTTCGGCACCTGCTGCTGGAGGGCCGAGCCGAGCGACAGGAAGCTCGGGTCCAGCTGGTTGATGTTGACCGTGGCGTCGTTGGCGCCGCCCAGGCTCGAGTTGCGGATGGTCGAGCCCGAGTACTCGAAGCCGACCGCCATGTTGCCCGGCAGCTCGCGGTTGATGTCGAACGAGTACTGGTGGACGTAGGGAGCCTTGCGCTCCTGATCGATGAACTCGATCTGGCGGCCGACGCCCTCCAGGTAGCCCAGCGCGTTACCGCGCGGCTGCACGACACCGGACGGGAAGGGGTTCGTCAGCGACGTGGTCGGGAAGAACTGGCCCTGCTGGATGAACGTGTCCTGGCTGTAGCCGACCTGGCCGTAGTTGGCCGCGCCGACGAACTGGTAGGGCCACGGCGCCCAGTAGAGGCCGTAGCCGCCGCGCATGACGGTCTTCTGGTTCGCCGAGTAGACCACGCCGAAGCGCGGCGAGATCTTGATCGGCGGCACGTTCCCCTGCTCCGTGGGCGCGCCGTTCACGCCGGCGTACATCAGCCCGCCGCGCATCGGCTGCCCGGTCAGCGGGTTGACGATGTTGCCGACGGCGCCGCCGGGATTCACCTCGCGGTCGAAGCCCACGGTGAAGCGGTCCTCCGCCTCCCGGAGGCCGCTCTCGTACTCGAAGCGGATGCCGCCGTTCAGCGTCAGCTTGGAGTTCACGCGGAAGTCGTCCTGGAGGTAGCCGCCGTAGTAGCGCAGGTAGTAGTCCGCCGGCGCCGACACCAGGATGCGGCTGAGGTTGTCCGGGTCCCCTGAGGGATAGCCGAGCAGCAGGGCCGCCATGGCGTTACCGGAGGGGTTCGCCCCGTTCACGCCGTTCACGTTCGGATTGGCCGACGTGTAGCGGCGGTCGAAGTTGAAGTTGCCCGCGCCGCCCGAGAACGACTGCGTGTCGATGCCGATGGTCCGGAAGTCGCCGCCGAGCTTGACGGTGTGGCGCCCGATGAGCCGCGACAGCGTCGCGTTGGCGCTCCACGAGTACAAGTTGCGGTCGGACGGGTCGATCGCACCCATCTGCCAGTAGTCGGTCGTGTTCACGCGCGGGAACTTCTTCGTCTGGATGGCGTTGCTGAAGGCCGAATCGAAGCCGAGCGTCGCCGGGTCGAAGTCCACCGAGAGCGTGTCGTCGTCGCGGAACTGCGTCCAGCCGTAGCGGAGCGTCAGCACCGTGTTGCTGCTGGGGAGCCACGTGTTGTTGAGCGACAGGACGTGCACGCGGCGGCGCAGGACGTAGTCGCTGCTGTCGATGAACGCGTTCGCGTCCTTCTGCGGCACCACTTCGTTCGCGCAGGGCTCGTCGGTCTTGTTGTACAGATAGAAGCCCGACAGCGACACCTTGTCGTTGAACCGGTGATCCACCTTGCCCGTGTACATCATCGCCTTGTCTTCGATGATGGGCTGGCTCTCGAAATTCGTCAGGCCGTTGCTGCGGTCGATCTGGGGATCGGGCAGGTAGCTGAGCATGGCGCGGGCCACCGGGTTGATGCGGTTGGCCGGGATGATGTTGCCCGGGAACGGCGTGCGGCCGGCGCCGGTCGTGGGGTCGCCCGTCAGCGGGTCGTAGATCGTCACCAGGTTCCCGTTCGCGTCGGTGGACTGTGAGAAGTCGCCGTTCTTCTCGCGTGCGGTCGGCAGGCGGCCCTGGAAGTTGCGGGTCGTCAGCGATCCGTAACCTTCCGTCGCGAACCAGAAGAACGTGCGGTTCCGCACGATGGGACCCCCGAAGCCGCCGCCACCCAGGTGGTAGTAGGTGTCCGCCAACTCGACGCCGGCCTTCTCCGAGAAGTAGTTGTTGGCGGCGCCCCAGCGCGGGCGAGTCTGGTAGAAGCCGCTGCCCGCGAAGCTGTTCGTGCCCGAGCGGGTCGCGACGTTGAACGTGCCGCCACCGGTGCGGCCCGTCTCCGCGTCGTACTGGTGCACCTGCACGGCGACGTCGTCCAGGGCCTCGATGGTGGGGTTGGCCGAGGCGCGGTTGCGGATGTCGCCGACCGGCACGCCGTCAATCAGGTAGTTGTTGCCGCGGCGGGTGCCGCCGCCCAGCGACAGGAGCGACGCGTTGGTCTGGTCCTGCTGCCGGTTGAACTGCGGGTCGCCCGAGGCCACCACGGTGGGCAGCGTCACGGCGAAGAGGAACGCCGACCGTCCACCGCTCGGGAGCGTGGAGAGCTGCTCGGTGCTGATGACGCCGCCGCCCGTGGCGTTCGACGTGTCGATGAGCGGCGCCGCGCCGGTGACCGTAATGGTCTCCTGCAGCTGGCCGACTTCGAGCGTGATGTCGAGCGTCACGAACTGCTGCGCCGCGACGCGAAGCCCCGTGTTCTCGAAGGTCT
>JADZCY010000226.1 GCA_020851325.1 Acidobacteriota bacterium
CGACGCTCGGCGGCAGCGTGCTCGCGTATGTCGTGTGGCGCATGCTCACGCGCACCGCAACGGACGACACCGATCCGCCGGGCCGCCGCGCCTATGCCGCGCTCGCCGCGACCGCCGCCTTCATCGCCGCGATTTGGCCAGGGGCGGCGTGGACGGGCGTGGTGTGGAGCCGCGAGCGCGTCGATGGACAGGCGCTGTGCGCGCTGGCTGCGGCCGAAGTGCGCGGTGGCCGCCCGCTCGCGACGCTCGGCGTGAGTCCGACGCTTTATGTTTACGCGACGAACACGCGCGTGCCCGAACTCGCGACGGGCGCCGAGGTCGCGGCACTGGTCGCCACGCACGGCGCGATGGCGCTGGTCGTGCACTCGGATCGGCTCGGCGAGCTCGGGCAGGAAGTCGTCGTCAGCGAGATCGTGCGGGTGAAGCGGGGAAGCAGGGACGACGTGCTGGTGCGGGTGACGAGAGGCTCCCCCGCGGCGCCAGATCAGTAGTGCAGTCGTGATCCGCGACAGGATCGCGGCAAAGCCTCGAGCGTCTACCGCACCGCGCCCTGCGACGGAGACGGCCAGGCACTTCCTGGCGTCGGCGCTACTGCCGTCGGGATACGCGCGTTCCCAGGCAATATGATGGCAATCGGCTCCGCTCGCAGCACCTGCGCAAATCGACTGCTTGCGCAGTGGATTCGCGGGCAGGCCGTCCCCTACGGAAACTCTGCTCTTGCGGAGTTTTCTTAACGCACCGACCCGTCGTCGTCCGCCACTCGACGCTTCGCGACGAACAGTACGCCCGTGAGGCCGGCAAGGGCGAGCAGGCCGCTCGCGGGCAAGGGCGTCGGGAGGACGTTGCCGGCGAGCGTGATGTGATCGATGTCGGCTTTGGTGTTCAGGCTGTTGCCGCTGAGCAGTACCCGCAGCGTCAGCGTCTGCAGGTCTTCGCGCAGCACAAAAGCATTCCAGTTCGACGTCTTCCAGCCGAAGCTGCCGGGCTTGAACGTCGTGGCCAGGTCACCACCCGCGGAGTCCAACAAGGTGACCTTGGGATCGGCGTTTGGCCACACCGAGACATTACGGTTGGCACCGGCGCTGTCGCTCAGCTTGACCACGAACGATGCGTCCGTGATCTGAAACGTGTAGCCGGGATCGGCCGACAGTGTGAAGCGGAAGGCGTTGCCGCCGTCGTCACCGCGACGCAGTCTCATGGCCATGTTCCCTGGCGCCACCGACACGTAGCTGTGCGGCACGATGGCGCCCGTGCTGGCGACGATGCCGTCTACCGGGGAAGCCTGCAGGTGCGCGGCCACGACGTCCGGCAGGTTCGTCTGGTCGCCGAGTGAGCTGCCGAACGACCACGAGGCCAGCAGGGTCGCGGCGTCGACCGGCAGGCCGATGCCCATCAGCCATGCCAGCATTGCGATATGAAGCCTCTGCCGCCGAGCGAGCAACGCACACGACGTCTGACCACACGGCCTGTTCAACTTGCTCATGTTTGCCTCCCGCAGCGCGTTGCGCGTCTTGTCGAGAACGGTCGATGGGTGCGTTGTCAACGAGGATAAACGCCTGCATTGGCGGGGCACAAGCGAATGACGCGGGACGCAGGTGCGAATGCGCGACGAAAGTTGAACGCCATACAAAAGGGGGGCGCGGCAAGCAGCGAAGAACGTTCGATGAAATCGCGTCGAAGAAAGTGGAGTGCTCATGCCGTGCGTGTCTGGCGACTTCTCGAACTGCCCTCAGATGGAGGGGCTGGCGCGATAACCGGGTTGATCCAGGTCAAGCATCGAGCATGGTGTACGGACGGAGAATCGGACGCGAGGACGTCCCGGCACGCGCTTCGGACGTGACACATGGTGAAGACGTCCCGGACCAATCAAATCAGGAGGTTCTATGCAACTCGGTATGCTGCATCTGTTCGAGAATCCGGTCGGCTTCACGGAACACCAGGTCGTCAAGAACCAGATGGAACTGATGGTCGAAGCGGAGCGTCTGGGTTACGACACCGTGATGCCCGCAGAGCATCACTTCTCCGAATACGGGTATTGCGCTTCACCACAGGTCTCCCTTGCCGCCGTCGCGGCGCGCACCTCGAAGATCCGCCTCGGCACCGGCGTCGTCATCCTGCCGTTCCACAACCCGGTGCGGGTGGCGGAGGATTTTGCGTTCATCGACCTGATGAGCGACGGTCGGGTCGAACTCGGCGTCGGCCGTGGCTACCAGCCGATGGAATATCGCGGCTTCGGTGTCGACCAGACCAAGTCGCGTGAAATCTTCCGTGAGGGGATGGAAGTCATCCACAAGTGCTGGACCGAGGAGCGCTTCAGCTATCACGGCAAGTATTACCAGTTCGACGACATCTGCGTGCGGCCGAAACCGCTGCAGAAGCCGACGCCGCCGATCTACATGGCGTGCCTGTCGCCCGAAACCTTCGAGATTGCCGGGCGCTACGGCTACAACGTGATGATGTCCACGGTCTTCGGCCTCACCGCCGATCTGGCGCGCGAAGGTCTTGCGAACTATCGCAAGGGCCGCCGCGAAGCCGGGCTCGACCCGGCAACCGGCAAGGTGTCGTGCCTCGTGATGGTCTATCCCGGCCGCACGCGCGAAGAAGCGCGCGCGACCTTCGGGCCGCGCGTCACGTGGTATTACAGGACGATCGCGAAGTACGTGGCGCCGCCGCAGGGCCAGGTCGACGTCAAAGGCTACGAAGGGTATGGCCGCTCGCGCGATCTCGCCGCGTCGGTGAACTTCGAAGATCTCGTCGACGGTACGTCGATGGTGTGCGGTGAACCGGAATACTGCGTCGAGAAGCTGATCAAGCTCGGCAAAGACTTCGGCTTCGACGAGCTGCTGTGCTGGACCCGCATCGGCGGTCTCGAGAACGACAAGGTGCTGCGGGCGATGGAGCTGCTCGGCACCGACATCATTCCGGCCGTGCGCAAGGCGACGGGCGTCAAGGCTGCGGC
>JADZCY010000227.1 GCA_020851325.1 Acidobacteriota bacterium
AGCGTCGCCTGATAGCGCCGGCCTTCCGCCGCGGCATCGACAAGCTGCGCCAGCGGCGCCACAGCGGACACCGCCACATCCGGATCGACATCGCGCACGCTGCGGCGAATCTCCGGCACGAGCGTCATTGGATCTCCCGCCGCCCGCACGACGAGCACAGACTTGCCTTCGTTGTTGAACCAATAGGGCACGTACACCATGAGCGGCGGTTCCGACTCCAGTGCGGTGACGCGACCATCCGACACGACGCCGACGACCCTGAACCGCTGCTCCGGGTTGGCGCGCGTGAACTCGCGCCCCACCGCCACCTCACCGGGCCACATCGTCCGCGCCGCGCGCGCGTTGATCACGGCCGGCGTGACCGTCGACGTCCGGTCCTGCGGCTCGATGCCGCGTCCCTGCATGATCGGCATGCCGATGGCCTGGAAGTACTCGGGACCGATGAATCGGTAGTTCGCGCTCGGTCGCTCCGCGCGCGATGCATCATCGTCCGGCCGCCGGATGCCGTCGACCCACGTCTCGCCGGTCAGCGGCAGCGCCGACGTCCAGGCGGCCGCCGTCACGCCGGGCAGCGCGCGCACGCGTTCGGCGATGCGGTCATAGAGTGCGGCACGTGCAGAAGAATTCGGGTACGACGCCGCGACCGGCGCCACCTCGATCGTCACCGCACCATCGCCGCTGAAGCCCGTGTCCGCGCGCAACAGACGCGTGAGGCTCGAGACGAACAAGCCGCTGACCATCAGCAGCATCACCGAGAGGGCCACCTGCGAGGCCAGCAGCAGATGGCGCACGCGCACCGAGCCGCGCTCGCTGCTGCGGCCGCCGCTGCGCAGCACCGGTTCGAGATTGCCGCGCGCGACACGCCACGCCGGCACCACCGCCACGCCCACTGCTGACACGAACGCCGCGGCAATGGCGAACGCGATCACGGCCGCGTCGATGGACACGTCCTGTGCACGGGGCAGACTGACCGGCGCCGCGATCACGAACGCGCGGATCGCCGCCTGCGCCAGCGCCAGCCCGAGAGCGACGCCGATCATCGCCAGCACCACTTGATCAACGATGACGCCGCGGACGAGACGCCAGCGGCTGGCGCCCAGCGACAGTCGCAGCGCCGACTCGCGCAGCCGCCTGATGGTCCGCGTCAACGTCAGGTTCGCCAGGTTCGCGCATGCGATCAGCAGCAAGCCGGCACTGGCACCGAGCAGCAGCAATAGTCCTCGACGTACTGGCCCGACGATGGTTTCGTCGAGCGGCGTCAGCGATGCACGAAGCTCCACGGGTTGATGGGTTTCGCGCGACGCGATCTCCGCCACGGCGGCCTGCAGCACATCCATTTCGGCGCGCGCCTGCGCCAGCGTCATGCCGGGCTTCATCCGGCCGACGACGCCGTAGTTGAACTGCCCCATCCAGGCGAACGTCGTGACGTTGACGCGGAACGGCACGATGGCCGCGAACTCGCGCGTGACGGAGCCGGATTCGTCGAGGGCCTGGAGTCGAGGCAACGCGTAACCGCGCGGCATGACGCCGACGATGGTGAACGGCGCGCCACCGAGTGTGAGTGAGCGGCCGATGATCGCCGGATCACTACCGAAACGTTCGCGCCACACCGGTTCGCTGATCACCGTCACCGCCGGTCGCTCGACGTTCTCGTCGTCTCGCGTGAGTCCGCGTCCAACCGCCACGGGCACCTGCATCACGTCGAAGAGCGTGCCCGAGGTTCGCAGCACCGTCACCTGCTGCGCATCGCCGGCGCCGGTGAGCGTCGACGTGCGCCAGTCCATCGCCGCCAGCGACGCAAAGGTCGTCGTGCGGTTGCGCCACTCGTCGAAATGGCGCAGCGTCACCGGCAGCGTCGGATAGCGATCGTCGATCGAGGGGACGATCTCGCGGATCGAGATCAGGGCCGTCGGATCGGGATAGCCCAGCGGTCGCAGCAGCACGCTGCTGACGATGGCGAAGATGGCGATGAGCGCGCCGAGTGTCAGTGCGAGGGTGCCGATGGTGGCCGCGGCCCAGAGACGGTCGTGGCGCAGCCCGCGCCAGGTGTCGCGCAGATCCGTGAAGAGCCCCTGCATGGCCCCTTGGACGGGGGCGGGGGAAGCAACGTTGCCCCCAAGCCGTTCAAGCCCTCCAAGCCCTTCCAGCCATCCAAGTCCTTCCAGTCCTCCAGCCCTCCAGCCCTTCCAGCCGCCGTAGCGCGAAGCGCGAAGGCGGTCGTCGTTCTCAAGCGGCGCGCGTTCGTGCCGATAGTTCTGCTGGACTGCTCTACGCAGACCAGGGGGAACCACATGAAGGAATTCTGCTGCGGCGACGTCGTCGCCGGCTGTTCGGCGCGGTTCACCGGCGCCACCAACGAAGAGATTCTCGCGGCAGTGGCGCACCACGCCAAGCACGACCATGGCCTCCAGGAGGTTCCGGCCGCGCTGGTCGAGCGCGTCGTCGCCGCCATCAAGACCCAGGCCGCGTAGTTCGCACTCACACGCCGGTTGACGCCGGCTTTGCGTCGTGAGCTCACA
>JADZCY010000228.1 GCA_020851325.1 Acidobacteriota bacterium
CATGTCGATCTTCGCGCGCAGCACGTGGGTGCCGTCGGCGAACTCGCCGGCGCGCATGCGGCGGAACAGGTCGAGGTTCTCGTCGACGCCGCGTGAGCGGTGCGGAGAATCCGTGCCGGGTTCGGTGAGCGTGCCGCGATGGGCGCGGATCTCGTCGGCGGTCAGCGAGTCGACGTACGCAGCGCCTTTGCGAATCAGGTGCTCGGCAAAGGCGTAGAGTTGCTCGTAGTAGTCCGACGCGTAGAACTCGCGCTCCTCCCAGTCGAACCCCAGCCACCGCACGTCGTCCTTGATGGAGTCGACGTACTCGATGTCTTCCTTGACCGGGTTGGTGTCGTCGAAGCGGAGGTTGCAGATGCCGCCGAAGTCGGCGGCGACGCCGAAGTCGACGCAGATCGCCTTGGCGTGGCCGATGTGGAGGTAGCCGTTCGGCTCGGGGGGAAACCGGGTGACGACGCGGCCGCCGTTGCGGCCGGCGGCCACATCCGCGGCCACGATTTCGCGGATGAAATCCTGTGGCGGGGCCTCCGCCTTCACATGCGCATCGGACATGGGTTCGAGCTGATCAGCGTACCTCAAACCCGCGCCGACACGCCATGTGGCTTCGCTCAGTTACCCGCGCACGGCGCGCCGGCCAGAAACGCCAGCACGATGATCGGATTGCGGCCGCGGCGCGTGAAGCCGTACGACGTCCCGCGTGGGACCACCGCGAAACTGCCGGCCCCGAGGGCGACATCACGTTCACCGAGGCGCAGCGTGCCGTCGCCGCCAATCACGTACAGCATGGCGTCGGCTGACGCATGCGAGCGGTTTGGCCACGGCTCGCGGATCTGCCACACCATGCCCTGGCCAACGCCGCTGCAGCCGACGATGTCCTCCTTCTGCGGGTCGCGGGTGGAGATGAAGTTCTTCTCGATGAAGTCGAGCAGGCCCAGCGTCTTCGGGTCCGACGGCGGCGGCAGCACCATCTCGGGCTTGGCGGGTTCGGGAGGTGGTGGTGGCGCCGGCGGCGGTGGGGGCGGCGGCGCCGCGTTGAGCGTCACCGTCATCGACGGCGCTGGCTGGCCGGCGCGCCAGACGAGTTCCTTCTCGAAGATGTAGAAGCCGTCCTTGGCGAAGCGGATGCGATGCGTGCCGGCCGGGATGGTCAGCAGGCGGAGACGGCCTTCGGCCGAGGTCTGACCCTGGCGTTCCGTGGGGCCGATGAGCGACACCGTGACCCCTTCGAGGACGGCGCCGACCGAGTCGGTGACCGTGACGGACAGCGTAGTGCTGGCAGCCGCGGTGGTGGCCCGCGGTCGCGCGGGCTGAGGGGCAGGCTGGGCGGGGGCCGCCTGCAGCCACGTCAGCAGGAGCAGTGTGACCATGGGGGATGGTACTACGAGGGTGCTGCACGGAGGTGCTGCACGATGGTGCTGCACAATGGTGCGGCACGACGGTGCGGCACGACGGTGCGGCACGGGGGTGCGGCACGGGGGTGCGACACGAGGGTGCGACACGGAGGTGCTGCACGATGGTGCGACACGACGGTGCCGCGTCACGCCGACCGCAGGAGCGGTGGAGCAGAGTACGATGCGCGTGATGTTGCGACGCCGTGGGTGGGCCGTTGTGTTCGCGCTGGCGCTGGGGCTGTCTGGTGCAGCGCCCTCCGCAGCGCAGACGATGGAGCTGCCGGCGGCGACCGGCGCCGTCACCGATCAGGTGGGGGTGTTCACGCCGGCGCAGCGCACCGCCATCGAGACGCTGGCGCGCGAGGTGGAAGCGGAGACCGGCGCCGAACTCGCGGTGGCGACGGTGACGAGCCTGAACGGCACGAGCGTCGAGGAGTATGCGACGCGGCTGTTTGCCGCGTGGGGCGTCGGGCAGCGCGGGCAGGACAACGGCGTGCTGATCCTCGTCGCGCCCCTGGCGCGCGAGGTGCGCATCGAAGTCGGCTATGGCCTCGAGGGCGTGATTCCGGACGGCCTCGCCGGCCAGATCATCAGCGAACAGATGATTCCGCGCTTCCGCGAGAACGATTACGGCGGCGGCATCGAGGCGGCGGCGACGCGTCTCGCCGGACTGGTGCGCGCCAACCATGTGCTGACACCGGAGGAACGCGCCGCACTCGATCGCCGCGACGAAGTCCCCGCCCTCTTCTGGGTGCTGTTCCTCGGTGCGTTTGTCGCCACCGGCTGCTACCTGAGCGGCATCGGGCTCGGTGCCCGTGCCTTCGCGCCGGTGGTGTTCGGTCTGATCTTCAGCGGCATTCCGCTGCTCATCGCCATCTTCGTCACGCCGCCGCTGTGGGCAGCGGCATTGGTGCTGCTGGCCATCGCCGCCACGGTCGCCGGGTGGCGGCTGGGCCGCCGGCCATCGGTGGCGGGATCGATGCGCACGCCGGGCACGACCGGGTGGCAGTGGGGCGGTGGCGGCGCCTCGACGACGCAGGGTTCGCGGTCGTCCGGCTGGTCCGGCGGATCCCGTTCCTCCGGATCGAGCTTCGGCGGCGGCCGCTCGGGTGGCGGCGGCGCCAGTGGCCGCTGGTAGACGACCGCACAGTTCGCTCGACTCGCGCGAGCCGAGCGTCAAGCGACGTCAGCGCATCAGCAACGCGACGAGCGCCCAGCTCGTCGTCGCCACGTCCGACCAACTGCCGTCCGGCTTCTGCTGAGCAGCGAGGAAACTGCGTCCGCGCGTGATCGCATCGGCGAGTTCTTCGGCGCGATAGGTGGAGCGCGCCAGGCGAGGATCACTGGCGTACTGCTGCAGTGCCTGCAGTGCCAGCGCCGTTGTCGCCGCGTCCGCGGGTGCATCCGCCGACGGCATCCAGCCGCCGTCCGCCTGCTGACCACGCCGGATGAAACTCAGACACAGCGCGCGCTGCTTGTCGGCCATCACATCGGACGTGACGC
>JADZCY010000229.1 GCA_020851325.1 Acidobacteriota bacterium
AGGCGCAGCGTCGTGTCGAAGAGCGGCCCGCGCGTGGCGCCGGGCGTGCACTCGCCGATGTGGACGCCGGCGGTGAGCGCGACACCAGAGCGGCGCGCCGCGGCGATGACTTCGGTGCCGCACTGCACGGCGCGGCCGGGACCGTCGAAGACCGCCACCCACGCGTCGCCGTCGACGTCGACGCGGCGTCCACGTCCGCGCGCCACGGCCTGCTCGAACGCACGACCGAGCGCCGCGTTGGAAAGCGCCTCCGCGGTCCCGCGCACCGCCAGCGCTGACGCCAGCACGACATCGGCCTCGTCGAGCGCGCGCAGATCCTCGATGAAGATGCGGATCGCCTCGAGCATCGGCTCCTGATCGCCGACGAACGGCAGGTGATCGTCACCCGCCAGTTCGATGAAGCGCGCGCCCGGAATCCGTCCGGCCAGGTAGCGGCCTTCCTCGATGCGCAGACAGTGATCGCCTGTTCGGTGGAGCACGAGCGCCGGGACGCGAATCGACGGCAGGACGTCGCGCACGTCGATGGCGGCGTTCATCCGCGTCAGCGCAACGGCGGCGCCGGGACTGGCTCCCATCCGCAGGTACGACGCCCACCAGTCGCGGAACGCCGAGTCGTTGAGGCGCGACGGTGCGCGATCTTCGATGCCGACCGGCCCGCCCCACTCGTCGAGGATCGTCTGGCAGAAGCGATCGCGCTCCGCCGGCAGCACGCCCCACGGATAGCCGCTGTCGCGCATGCGGCGCGCGTAGCTGCCGATCATGATCAGTCCCGCCGTCCGTCCCGGGTGTGTGGCGGCAAAGAGCGCGCACATCGGCCCGCCTTCGGAGACGCCCATCAGCACCGCGCGCTGCGAGCCCGCCGCTTCCATCACCGCGCGCACATCGTCCATGCGTTGTTCGAGGGTCGGCAGTTCGCTTTCGGACACGCGATCCGACAGGCCGGTGCCGCGCTTGTCGAAGAGGATCAAGCGCGCCATGCCCGAGAGCCGCGTGAGGAAGCGCGCGAAGCCCGGTTCGCTCCAGAAGCACTCGAGGTGCGACACCCAGCCCATCACGAACACGAGATCGACCGGCCCGTCGCCGACCACCTGATAGGCGATGTTGACGTGGCCGCTGCGCGCATAGCTGACGCGCGGCGACGAGGCGCCGAGCGCCGGCGGACCTTCGAGCGCCGCCACCGGCGCGATGAAGCGATAGCCGCGGCGGTGCGCGGTTTCGATGAAGCGGGGCGTGTCGGGCGTGTCGTCGAGCGCGCGGCGAACTTCTCGGATGCAGCTCTTCAGCACGGCGTCGCCGACGAAGGCGTCGCCCCAGAGCGCTGTCATCAGTTCGCTCTTGGTGACGAGGCGCCCGGCGTGCGTCACCAGATGATCGAGCAGCGACAACGCTTTCGGCGTGAGCGGCACCACCTGACCGTCGCGGTACAGGTGTCCTCGCCCCGCATCGAGTTGGAATGCGCCGAAGGTGCGAACCGTAGGTGACATGGTCGAGCTTGCCGTGCCGGGGGGATCGCGATTGTAGCGCGGGCGGTCCTTTACCAAACGCTTACTCATCCCCTACCCCGCGCTCATGCGATCCACCGCGGCACGCCCGTATCGTCTTCGTGGAGGTCGTTACACATGATTCGCTTGTCTCGCTGCCCGCTGACACTACTGCTCATCACCAGCGTGTCGCTCGCCGCGCCGGCTTCGGCGCAGACGCCGGCCGCACAACACCGGCACTACGACACGACGCCGGAGTTCTCGGCCGCGCCGCCGCAGGGCCATCCCCTGGCGCCGCGCCTGCAGAACCTCGGCGCGCACACTTTTCCGGTGAGCACCGACAACGACGTCGCGCAGGCGTTCATGAACCAGGGATTGAACCTGACCTACGGCTTCAATCACGCCGAAGCCGGACGCGCCTTTGCCGAGGCGGCGCGTCTGGACCCGACGCTGGCGATGGCCTACTGGGGCCAGGCGCTCGTGCTCGGCCCGAATGTCAACGCGCCGATGCCGCCGGAGGCCGAGCCACAGGCGCGCGCGCTGATCGAGCGCGCCATCGCGCTGCAGGTGACGGCGTCACCGCGTGAGCAGGCGTACATCGACGCGCTGGCGCTCCGCTACACCGGCCGCGCCGACGATCGCGCCGCTGCCGATCGCGCCTACGCCGCGGCGATGCAGCAGGTGATCGCGGAGTTCTCCGACGATCTCGACGCCTTCACGCTGGCGGCGGAAGCGCAGATGGACCTGCGGCCGTGGAACTACTGGACGCGCGACGGCCGGCCGTATCCGGAAACCGTGATGGCGCGCGCCTCGCTCGCGCACGTGCTCGAGGAACACGCCAATCATCCGGGCGCGCTGCATCTGTGGATCCATCTGTGGGAAGCAACATCAACGCCGGAGAAGGCGGAAGCGGCCGCTGATCGCCTGCTGCCGCTGATGCCCGGCGCGGGACACATGGTCCACATGCCGGCGCACATCTACATGCGAGTCGGCCGTCACGCCGACGTCATCACGGCCAACCAGATGGCGGCGAAAGCGGACGAGGACTACGTCGCGCAGTGCCGCGCGCAGGGCCTGTATCCGCTTGGCTACTACCCGCACAACCTCCACTTCATCTGGATGGGCGCCACCGCCACCGGGCAGCGCGACCTGGCGATGAGTTCGGCGCGCAAGGTGGCGGCATCGGTGCCGGCGGCCGCGCTTCCCGACGTGCCCATCCTCCAGGGCTTCCTCGTCGTGCCCTACTGGGCGATGGTGCGCTTCTCCGAGTGGGACGCGATCCTCGCCGACCCGGGCCCCTCACACAAGACGGCGTTCACGCGCGGCGTCTGGCACTTCGCGCGTGGCATGGCGCTGACGGCGAAACGCCGGCTTGCCGACGCCGAGAAGGAACACCGCGCGCTGGCCGCACTCGTCGCCGACCCCTCGCTCGACGGCCAGACGACGTTCTCGGCCAACAGCGGGCGATCGATTCTGCGGATTGCGCCGGAGGTGCTGGCCGGTGAAATCGCGGCGGCGCGCCGCGACTGGGATCGCGCCATCCTGCACCTGGAACGCGCCGTCCGCTACGAAGACGCGCTGCTCTACCAGGAGCCACCGGACTGGCACGCCCCGGTTCGCGAGAACCTGGCGGCGGCCCTGCTGGCAGCCGGTCGGGCCGAGGAAGCGGAAACGGTGTATTGGGACGACCTGCGCCGCAATCGTGAAAGCGGATGGTCGCTGTCAGGCCTGCTGAACGCGTTGACGACGCAGGGGAAGGACGAAGACGCCGCGGCGGTGCAACTGCGGTTGGAGAAGGTATGGAAGAAGGAAGGTCCTAGGTCCTAAGTCTTAGGTCTTAGGCAAGAGCCTTCTGCCAACGACTGAAGGCATGGGAGCAACTGTCGCAGGGTCCCAAGTCCTAAGTCCTAGGTCCTAGGCAAGAGCTCTTGCTTAAGACTTAGGACCTAAGACCCAGGACCTCTTAACAGCTCGCGCAGTTGTGGTTGTTGCGCGAACCGAGCTTCTCGAGCAGCGCCACGGTTTCCGGATACGGCGAGACGCGCTGCACCGGACCGTTGGCCATGTCGGCGGTGGTCTGGCCGCTGCGGGCGACGGCCTTGACGTCGGCGCCCTTCGAGACCAGGTAAAGGATCATCGCGTTGTCGCCGCGCGCGGCGGCGTGGTGGAGCGGCGTGTAGCCGTCGTTGTCACGCGCGTTGACGTCGGCGCCCAGCTCCTCGACGAGATACTGCATCACCGGCAGCCAGCCGTCCGGCGCATGACGATGAGCGTTGCCGGCGAATCCTTCGCCGTATTCGACGCCGGCAGCGGCGTGAATCGGGAAGGCGCCGGGACCGCCCGGTGGAATCGGCGGCGCGTTGTAGCGTTCCTGACCGTCCCTGGCTTCCGGCGCCACGGGACCACCCGCGCCCGGCGGCGGCGCGTTCGCGCCACCACGGCGAATCGGCGCCGCCGGCGCCATCGTCGCGATGTTGACGTCGGCGCCAAAGCTGGCGAGCAGCTTCATGGCCTCGAGGTCCACTGAGTAAGCGGAGCGCCAGAAGGCGGTGGAGCCCGACGTGTCGGCCAGGCCGCAGTTGCGGTTGCCGCAGCCGGTGTAGACCAGATACCAGGGATGCGAACGCAGGCGGGCGTTGGGGTCGGCGCCCTTCTCGAGCAGCGCCTTCATCACGTCCAGATACGTCGCCTTCTGGCGTTCCATTTCCTGCGGCTGCGGGAAGCGCGTGCGCGGCTGCCACTGCGTGTTGACCGCGGCCCACAGCGGGAAGGCGCCGTTGCCCTTGGCGGCGATGTTCGGATCGGCGCCGCGCTCGATGAGGAACATGGCCATGTCGAACTGGCCGTTGATCACCGCCATCAACAGCGCGCTGGTGCCGTCACCGGCGCCGACGGCGTCGACATTGGCGCCGCCGTCGAGCAGCGCCCGGGCCGAGTCGATGTAGCCCTGACGGGCGGCGTGCAGCAACGCGGTGAGCCCACCCTTGGTGGCCACCGGCGGGTTGATCTCCTCCGGGTTGAACCCACCGAAGCGCGGGTTCTCGGCCTCGTTCTTGTCGGGCGGCGGCACCTTGCCGGAGAGGAACAGTTCGCGCGAGGCCTGCACGGCAGCCTGCATCTGGCTGGCCGTCGGCTGGCGTTCCGGACCGACGTTGTAGGACTCGATCACCTTGGCTTGCCGCTGCGACGCGGCGCGGTCGAGCGCGTTGCGCTGCGGGACGTCGATGAACGTCGAGGTGATGTTGGCGTCGGCGCCGCGCGCCGTCAGCACCTTGATGGCCTCGACGCGGTTCTGTGCCGCGGCGAAGATGAGCGGCGTCTGGCCCCATTCGGCTTCACGCGCGTTCTTGTCGGCGCCGGCGTCGAGCAGCCGGGTGATGATGGGCGCGCTGCCGGACCAGGCGGCCAGGTGCAGCGCCGTGGCGCCGCTCGGCAGCGCCCTGGTATCAACAGGTGCGCCGGCCTTGAGCAGCACGTCGATCACCTTCGTGCTGCCGGCACGCGCCGCCACGTGGAGCGGCGTGTACTGGCCGATGCGCGTCACCGCCGAGACGTTGGCGCCGGCGTAGACCAGCACTTCGGCCATCTCGGCGTGGTTCTTCTCGGCCGCCCAGTGCAGCGCCGACATGCCGTCGCCGAGGGCGGCATTCACATCCGCGCCCTCCTTGACCAGCGTCCGCACGGCCGCCAGGTCGCCGTGGCGGGCCGCGTCGGCAACGGCGCTGTTGCGGCCGCGCTCGGCGCCTTGCGCGCCGACAAGCACGGCCGGTGCAGCCCCGAGCAGGGCGGCCATGAAGACCGCCGCCATCAGGTTCAGGCCCAGACGTCGCTTCATACGCTTTTGGTCCCTTCTGCGAAGTTGCGTCCGGACTAGGCGCCGGCCGCGGTAGCCGCCGAGGCCTGCGTGAGCGAGAAGTCGCCGGTGCTGTCGCCGAACGACTTCATGTCGTCGAGACCGAGGCTGTGCAGCATGCTGAGCATGACGTTGGCCATCGGCGTGCCGTCGGCGGCCTTGAGGTGCAGATTGCCCTTCAACGCGCCGTTGCCGTGACCGAACAGCACGAGCGGGCAGCGGCGATGGTTGTGGACGTTGGCGTCCGCCATCGGCGATCCCCACACGATCATCGTCTTGTCGAGGAGGCTCTGCTCGCCGTCCATCGTCGTCTTCATCTTGTCGAGCAGATACGCCATCTGGCCGACGCGGTACTTGCAGATCTTGTTGAACTCCATGATCCGGTCTTCGCGGTTGCCGTGGTGCGAAGCCGGGTGGAACGGCTGATCCGATCCGCTCTCGGGGAAGACGCGGTTCTGCGAGTCGCGGCCGGTCTTGAACGAGACGACGCGCGTCATGTTGGTCTGCAGCGCCAGCACCTGGAGGTCGAACATCAGGCGCATGTGCTCGGAGAACGAGTCGGGCACGCCCTTCGGCGCATCCGGAATGGCGCGCTCTTCGCCGCTGCTGTTCTGCGCTTCGATGGCCTGGATACGGCGCTCGATCTCGCGGACGTTATCGAGGTAGCGATCCAGACGGACGCGGTCGCTGGCGCCGAGGTCCTGCCGCACCTGCTGCACTTCACCCTGGATCCAGTCGAGGATGCTGCGGCGGCTCTCGCGGCGGCCCTGGCGGTCCTTGGCCGACGAGCCCGAGCCGAACAGCATGTCGAAGGCGACGCGCGGGTCGCGAATCATCGGCAGCGGTTCGTTCGGCGACGCCCAGCTGATCGAGTCGGTGTAGGCGCACGAGTAGTTGTAGGTGCAGCCACCGGCCTGGTCGAGGTTCTCGATGCAGAATTGCATCGACGGCAGCGGCGTGTCCTGACCGAAGCGCTGCGCGTACATCTGGTCCAGCGACGTGCCGGCCCAGATGTCCGACCCCTGCGTCTGCTTGGGGTGCGCCTGCGTCAGGAACACCGCGCTCGAGCGGAAGTGGTCGCCGCCGATTTCCGGCGCCGTGAACGCTTCGGCCATGCGCACGTCGGTGTTGCTGACGATGGTCATGTGGTCGCGGAAGCCTTCGAGCGTCGACAGCGGGTTGTCGCCGACGAGCTTGAAGTCGGTGCCGACCTGCTCCGGCGCGAACAGCCACTTGCCGGCCGCGAGGTTGTTGCAGCCGGCCAGGCCGTGCACTTCCTCGATGCAGATCAGCCGTGTCCGCTCGGCGGCCGGCGCCTTGGCGAAGACGCGACCCGCGGGAACCATCGCGTCGAGGAACGGGAGTGCCACGGTGGCGCCCAGTCCGCGAATGAAGGTACGGCGGGCGAGGTGCTTTCCGGTGAGGTACGACATCGTCTCGATCTCCTCGAACGTGGGGTTAGCGCTGGGCGACGGCGGCCGCCGTCTCCGTGGGGACGGGCTCGGCCCGCTTCAGTCGGAAGGCGTCGCTCTTCACGACACCCAGGATGAACGACGACAGCTTGTAGCCGTCCGCTTCCGCCGCCTTGCTGATGGCGCGAATGGCCGGCTGATCGAAGTGCTCGGCGCGACGGCCGAGGCCGTAGGCGAGCAGGTTCTCGGTGAAGGTGCGGACCAGCGGCACCGGCCGGCGCAGCAGCGCATCGGCGAGTTCGGTCGGCGTGTTGACCGGCGAGCCGTCGAAGTAGTCGCCGCGCGTGTCGAGCGGCATGCCGTTCTCACGCACGCGCCACTGCGCGGTGACGTCGTAGTTGTCGAGCGCCAGCCCGATCGGGTCCATCATGCGGTGGCAGGCGTTGCACACGGCGTTGGCGCGATGGATCTCCATGCGCTCGCGCGTCGTCAGCATCTTGCCGTTCTTCGACGCGCCGGTGTCGTCGAGCGTCGGCACGTTCGGCGGCGGCGCCGGTGGCGGCGCGCCGATCAGCACTTCCATGATCCACTTGCCGCGCAGCACCGGCGAGGTGCGATTGGCCAGCGAGGTCTGGACGAGGATGGCGCCCTGGCCGAGCAGGCCGCGGCGGGTGGCGTCCGGATAGGTGACGCGGCGGAACTCGTTGCCGGCGACACCCGGGATGCCGTAGTGCTGCGCCAGCCGCTCGTTGACGAACGTGAAGTCGGCGCGATACAGGTCGAGCACGCTGCGGTCGTCCTGCACCAGGCTGTTGAAGAACAGCACCGTTTCGCGCCGCATCGCGTCGGCAAGGTTCTCGTCGAAGTTCGGATAGAAGTTCGGATCGGGGTGGACCTTGTCCACGTCCTGCAGGCGGAGCCACTGCGCCGCGAAGCGCGTGCCGAGAGCCTCGCTGCGTTCGTCGGCCAGCATGCGCTTCGCCTGCTGTTCCAGCACGCGCACGTCGTTCAACTTGCCGGCCGTCGCCAGGTCCAGCAGTTCCTTGTCGGGCGGCGTGCCCCACAGGAAGAACGAGAGGCGCGACGCCAGATCCACATCAGCGACGCGCACCGAGGTACCCGGACGGCCTTCACGCTCGCGTTCGAGGCGGAAGATGAAATACGGGCTGGCCAGCACCGCTTCGAGCGCCGAGCCGACACCCGCTTCGAAGCCGCTCTTCGTCGCCGTCTTCTCGTAGAACGGCATCAGGCGTTCGAGTTCCGCCGAGGTGATCGGGCGGCGATACGCCTGACCGGCCATGCGCGAGATGATCTGCCGCGCGCAGGTGCGCTCGTCGGCCGGCGAGGTCGGACGGCACGAGAAGATGCGCTGACGGGCCGGCGTGTCCGACACACCCGTCGCACGGAACGGTCCGACGACGATGAGGTCGCGGAGGTGCGGCAGCGTGGTGATGCCATTGCCGCCCGAGCCGCCGCCGGCGTACGACCAGCCGTGCGGCTTGATGAGATCTTCGTACGGGCCTTCCGTGCGGCGCACGAACGCGGCCGACACGGTGTGCTGTCCGGCGCGAATGAAGATCGGCTCGGTGCGCATCGGCGCCTGACCGCGGCCGTCGGCGCCGGCCACCGAACCGAGTTCGTAGTTCACCAGCGCCACGCGTTCGCCGTCGATCGAGATGTCGATGTCTTCGAGGCGCGCGTTCTCGCCCGAATTGAACGTCATCTGGAACTCGTATTCGGCGTCGGCCGGGAAGACGTGCTTGATGACCATGCCGCCGCGCGTGCCGTAGGGCGCGCCTTCGACGTAGTCCCACGGGTGCTGCGACAGGTAGCTCGGGTTGGTGTAGGTCGTGTCGATCGTCGGCGCCGTCTTGTCGCCCACCGCCATGCGGCTGATCGCCGTCGCGGCGTTGAGGTACGACTCGAGCAGCGTCGGCGACAGCGCCTGCGCGTCAGCGATGTTGTCGAAGTTGGCGCTCTTGGTATCGAGCGGCAGCCAGTCGCCGGCGTTCACTTCGAGGCCGAGCAGATTCTGGATGGCGCGTTCGTACTCGGGGCGGTTGAGGCGCTGGAAGGTGCGCCGGCCCGGATTGGGCGCCGCCGCGGCCGCCGTGTCGAGCGTGTGCTCGAGCGTGTCGACCAGCGCGGTGTGCATCGCCGGCGCCAGCTTCGGCGACCCGGCCGGCGGCATCATGCCCGCCTGCAGCTTGACGATCATCTTCTCCGCGATTTCCGGATGTTCGACGACCTTGCTGACATCGAACGTCGCCAACGACAGGCCGGCGGCCGGCCGGCGTTCGTTGTGGCAGGTGGCGCAGTTCTTCGCCACCACCGCGTTCAATTCCTGAAGCGACGCGCGATTGGGCGACGACCGCACCGGTGTCGGAGCGGAGGCGCGTGCCGCCGTGACCGCAGCGGGCGGCGCGGGCGTCGATGCCGCCGGGCGCGCCGGCGCGGGCGACTGCTCCGCCGGGGATGACCGATCGGCCAGCACGGTGCTGACCGCCAGAGCGAGGCACATCGTTGCTGTGCCGAGAACCGCCTTCGTGCCACTCCGCATAGTTGCTCCGTCCGACTGAACTACATCCGCACCTTGCGTCCGTGGATTATACGCATCTCATATCGAATGCAGAAGCCTCCGAACGTCTTCAAATGTCTTTCGAGAAAGACCTTAGGGCACCGACTCTGCCAATCGACGACGGGTCAGCCGGTAGGCGCGATAGCCGGCCTCGGCGTCGTAGACGATCACCGGCATCAGCCGGCCCCGGATCTTGTGCGGATTGGTGCGGGCATATGCCATCAGCGTCCGCGCCAGCGCCTCGCGCGAGCGGTCGGCCGGCTCGTCAGGACGCGGCAGGCCGGTGAAGAGGTCGTTCAGCCCCACCGCCCACGGGTGCCCCCACAGCAGCGAGTCCACCACCTGTCCCTTGATGACGTTGTGGGAAAAATTGAAGAAAAACGAGAGCGCGGAGTATCGGTCGAGGACGGGTTGAAAGGGGTCGAAGGCGGCCTCGAGGCCGTCTCGATGCGCGAAATACTGGTCGCGGAACCGCGCCCGCTCCACCTCATGCGCCTTGAGCGACCCGGGGCCGGCGCCCAGAAACGCCCGGACATCGGCCGACAACCCGTTCAGCATCGACTCGACGATGGCGGTCCGATCGAGCACGGAGGTGTCCCCCGTCTCGATGGCGTGGTACTCGTCCATCAGCGTCGCCAGCGCGAAGCACAGCCATGGATAGTCGGCGACGTTGTCGTTGCGCATGAGCGAGGTGTCGCGGCCGTAGGTGGCCTGGAACCCGAACCGCAGGTGGCAGCCCATGGCCGCGCCGTGCCCCAGCGCGATGACGGCGCGATGCCGGCGCGCCAGGTCGCGGACGCGACCGAGCAGCAGGTCGTAGCCCCACTCCTCCTTCTCGTAGTGCGCCGTCGCAATCAGCAGCAACGTCGCCGCATCGTCGCAGAAACGCTGGCCGCTGCCGGCCGGCCCCTGCAGGAGCGCCAGCAGCGCGTCGACGCGATCGGTGTTGACGTCGGCGTCGCCCTGATCCCACACGCGCAGCGACAGCAGCGACAGCACGTGCATGAAGTAGTAGTCGATGAGGATCGCCGGGACGCGCGGGTCGAAATCGTCGGCGCCGCGCTGATCGATCACGTAGGAAAGAACGTCGACGGGAATGGTGTCGGGATTGACGTGCGCGGCAATGCCGTCCCAGTCGTGCAGCGCGTGGAAGCCCTCGTCGCGCGTCGCGCGATCGTAGGCGCGGACCGCGCGCGCCAGCGTGAGCGAGGCGTCACCGAAGTTCCACACGTCGGCGCGCATCGCTTCGCGGAGACGCTCCAGCGCGTCGCCAATCGTTGGCGACGAAGCGAGTGCGTCGACGACCTGGCGGCGGAACGGACCCGAGAGCGCGGCGTCGAGCGTGTCGCACACCTCGTCGAACGAGATCTGCCGCGCCTCACGGGTGATGATCGAACGAGCCATTCGGCGATTGTACGCGCAGCGGCAGGCTGCTTGGCGGAGCAGCGGAGCGCTTCCTGTCGGGAGGCGGGAGGCGCTATTGCCCCTGCCGATAAAGCCCGGTGTAGACGCCCTTGCCGCGCACGTGCCCGGTCATCGCGCGCATCACCGCCAGGCGCGTGTCGGCCGGCGACTGGCCGGCGGCAATCGCCGGCAGCGGCGCGTCGAGCGCGTAGAGTTCGAAGACGTAGTGATGCGCCGGTCCCGACGCCGGTGCGGCCGGTCCGCGGTAATAGGGACCGCTGACGCTGATCTGCGCGCGGCCGTCGGGTCCGGTCGGCCCGTGCGGCACGCCCTCGGGCAGACTGGTCGCCGTGCCGGGGATGTTCCACACCATCCAGTGCAGCACGTCATCGAAGCCCGAGCCGGTCGGCGCATCGAGATCGTGCATGACGAGGACGAACGCGGCGGTGCCGTCGGGGGCGCCGCTCCACGACAGCGCCGGTGAGACGTCGTTGCCGATCTGGCTGTAGCGGGCCGGAATGGCGCCGCCGTCGGTCCACGGCCCGGTGAGCGTCATCACCTGGATCGGTCGCGGGCGGTTCGGCGGCGGCGCGGCGGGACGCGGCGGCGTCGGCGCCTGCGCCAGGACCGGCGCGGTGAGCAGAAGCGCGAGAACGGCGCGGGTGAAGAAGGTGCGCATCGGCGTCCTCCTACTTGAACGACGCCGGCTGCGTCTTGCGCCAGGCGTCGTAGCGAAGACGCAGGGTCTTCACCGGGTTGAGGTTCTCCCCCGCCTTCACCTGACCGGCGCCCTTGTCGGCGCCCGGCTGCGACACCGTCAGGTACATCGCGTACTTGCCGTCGTTGTGCGAGGCGCCGCTGGTGTCCTTCGGGTCGGCCATCAGGATGTAGGCGATGTGCGCGGTGCGCCCGTCGCAGGGAATCGCCGGCGCCGCGGCGTCGGTGGGCCACGGCGGGCAGACGCAGCGGCTGTCGCCGCCCGATCCGTCGGCGGCGTCCATCGCCGCCATCACGCGGTCGGTCAGCGCGCCGTTGGTTTTCAGGAACGCCTGCACCGCGTTGGGCACGACCAGCCCGGCGCGCAGGATGTTGCCTTGAATGGAGTAGTAGATCTCGGTGCCCGGCACCTGTCCCTGGATGTCCTGCGACACGTAACCGTTACCGAGGCCCGAATGGCCGGCGCCGCGACCCTGCAGATCGAGGATGCCGAACTGCCGGCTCTGGAACGCCGGATCCGCGCTCAGCATCTCGATGATGCGGGCCGGATCCGTCCCCTTCTGCAACTCGCCGAACACCAGCATCTGGTTGGCGTGCGTGCCGTCGACGGCAGCCTGGCACGCCGCCACGCCCTTGCCGGGCACGACGACCGCCTGGACGCCCATCAGGAATTGATCATCACGATCGACGCAGGTCGCCGACGCGATGACGACGCGGCCGGTGCTCTTGTCGACGGCGATCACCGACCAGGTGGCGAAGGCCGTGGACGGCAGGGTGACCAGGGACACGAGACCGATCAGGACGACGCGGAACAGGGATGCGCGCATGGGGACTCCAGCAGACATGGGATTCGCGCACAGTGTATCCGGCACGCTGGCCAACGGCGCTACAATCCGCCGATGAACAGCCAGAACCCCTTGTATGCCCCCGTCCGCGGCGGCGAACACCACATGGTCGCCGGCGTCCGCATCGACGTGGCCCCGGCCGGTGCCGGCCGTATCAAGCGCGTCATCTACCCCGCGGGTTTCCGCTGGTCGAAGGACATGAAGCCGGTCAGCGGCACCGACCGCTGCCAGTTCGCGCACGTCGGTTTCCTGCTCCAGGGCCAGGTTCACGTCGAATACCCGGACGGCTGCACCGAGGAGTTCATCGCGCCGCAGGCGGTGACGATTGAACCCGGCCACGACGCCTGGGTGGTCGGCGACGAACCGGCCATCCTCGTCGAGTTCGACTTCAAGGGAGACACGGCGTCACGGTTCGGGCTGAATGGCGAACATGTGCACGGAACGTGATCTGGTGATCTGGTGATGTGTTGAGGTCGCGATCAATCTGACGATCGCATGATCTCGAGATCTATCTGGGGATCTTCCTGTCGAGGACGCCGTGTTGGGGCACGCCGCTCCTTGACGATCTCTGTGGATACATCGGCGGCGACGTGCTGCAGGCCGGTGCGTTTGCGAATTACCCGAGTCTCCTGATGGCGGTGGATGGCGATATCGCGGGCGTCGGGCAGGGAATCAAAGCGGCGCTCGGCCGGCGCCAGCGCGAATACGTCCACGAAATCGCGCCGCTCGCCGACGTGCTCGACCGCGCCGCCGTGAGCGAGCGCCTCAGCGCCAGTCTGTCGGCGGTGATGGCGAGCGTGGCTGTGGTCCTGATCTTCGCCGCGCTCTTCGGTATGATCGCGTATGCCGTCTCGACACGGCGCCGCGAACTGGCCGTGCGCCCCGCTGTCGGCGCTTCACCAGGTGCGCTGCTGACGATGGTCGTGCGCGATGCGGTGATCGTCTGCGTCACCGGCACGCTGATTGGCTTGCCGCTGGCGCTCGCGGGTGTGGGTGTGCTGCGGCAGCGCCTGACGTGGATTCCCGAACCGGCGGCCGACGCGGTGCTGGCGGTCATCGGCCTGCTGCTGCTCATCAGCGCCGCGGCCAGCGCGTGGCCGGCCTTTCAGGCGGCCAGAACGTCACCAGGCCTCACGCTCAAAACAGACAACTGAACGCCCTCGGAAGATCAACAGATAGATCGACCGATGACCAGATCGAAAGGTTGATCACCAGATCACCACGTCACGAGATCATCAGCTTCGTATTACTTGGTCACTGTCACTGTCACCATGCCATCCGCGGTGAGCGCGCCGTCGTCGGCGCGGACGCGGATGACGTATTCGCCGGGTTCGTGAAAGATGGCGCGAACGCCGACGTGGCCGTTGGCTGGCAGTTCTGGTGGCGACCACAGCGGCGCCCACGGCGAGTTGCCGCCGGTGCGCGTGTCTTCCCACGAGGCAATCTGCGGCGGGTCGAACGTCACCCGTCCCGTGCCGCGGTAAACAAACCAGCTGGCGTGCAGGCCGACGATCTTGCCGACGGTGATGCGCGAGGGCGGCTGCATCACGCGTCGCGCGCGCAGTGCTTCCAGTTGTTGACGGCTCGACGTCGAAAGCGTGGAGGATGAACCGGTATTGCTCACCGCTGCGCCGGCGCCGAGCGCGCGGGTTCTCGGAATGCCGTCGTCCACAATCGTCGCGCTGAGCGTCACCGCTTCGCCGACCTTGGCGGTCATGCGCTTCGCCCCCTGCACCTCGAGGGTCGGCGCCTTGTTCGCCCGCACCTCGGGACTGCTGCTGCCGGCGCCAAGCGCGCCGGTTTCCGACGCGCGCACGACGCCGTCGATCTTGTAGTCGGTGGCCAGACTCGCGTAGGCCTTTTCCGTCTGGCCGCGCGTGGTGAGCGTCCAGATCAGTTCGTCCTTCTCGGTGAAGCCGGCCGGCACCGG
>JADZCY010000230.1 GCA_020851325.1 Acidobacteriota bacterium
CGACGTCGGTGGCGCGCATCGACACCGAGCGATCGAGCACGATCACCAGGTCCCGGCGTTCGAACTCCGGCGTCTGCCACTCGTGTTGCACCTGCGGCCGCATGGCGGCGAAGACGAGCGCCAGCAGTGTCAGCGCTGCCAGTGTGAACGCCGCAACGTCTGTCCAGCCGGAGGAGAGGCGCGACGCTTGCCGGGTGCGCGCGCCGAGATGCGCGTCGCGAATGAATCGCGCCCGGGCGTAGCGCCGGAACATCCACCACGCCACCGCGATCGGAATGGCCACCAGCCACGAGGCCCACTCGGGTTGCAGAAAGCGCATGGCCTAACCGGTACGACGTGGCTGCGCGGTGCCGCCGGACCGCGGCGCCTGAGGCCGCAGCAACTCGAACAGCAGGCGGCGCGGCGTTTCGGGCGCTTCGCGCAGGCGATTGAGCAGCGAGTGCGTCAGTTCGTAGTTGAATTTCGTGTCGAAGTCGCCCGGTTGTGCCTCGAGGGCGGCGCGGAACTCGGCCTGCGCCCGCTCGAACCATTCGAGTCGTGCATCCTGCCGTTCTTCAGCGGACGCTCGCGCAAACAGCGCGCACCCCGACCAGAAGTGCGTGCCGTGCGCGTTGACCGAGGCGTTGGCCTTCTCGATCGCCTCGTCGTAGCGTTCGAGGTCGTACAGAATGCGGACCTGGCTGGATTGCACGTCGGCCAGCAACTTCGGCGCAATCTGCCCGAGTGCCGGCAGGCGCGCGAGGCGCGCTTCCGCGGTGCGATAGAGCGCCAACCCGTCCGACAGTCGTCCGTCGCGCACGGCGTTGTCGGCGGCAGAGAGCGGCGCCAGCCACGCGCCGGCAGCCAGCAAGGCGGCGCCAGCGGCCACCGCCAGCAGCGCTACCGCAAACGCCCCTCCGGACACGCCACGGGTCATTGCCGTGGATCGTCCGTGCAAACGCCAAGCTCGTCAAGTGCGGAGCGCGTCCGACGGTAGGGGATAATCGTGCGGAGGAGACTTCGCCCGTGCACATGCCCGCCCTTGGATCGTCGCTTGCCGTTGTTGTCTGTGCCGCCTTGTCGTTGCCGCCTGCCTCGGCGCAGGGCGTGGATCCGCGGCCGCCCAACGGCGCCGGCCAGACGCCGGCGTTGCCGGGGCAGACCGATGCGCCTGAGCGCAAGCTGAACGTGGCCTTCGACGTCGTCACGGTCGTCGAGGGCCTGCAGAATCCCTGGAGCGTGGCGTTCCTGCCGGGCGGGAAGATGCTGGTGACCGAGCGGCCGGGCCGTCTGCGCGTGCTGGGCAGCGACGGCAAGCTGTCGGCGCCGGTGACGGGCCTGCCGGAGGTGGACGCGCGTGGGCAGGGCGGGCTGCTCGATGTCGCGCTCGATCCCAACTTCGGCCGCAACCAGACGATCTACTGGAGCTACTCGGAGCCGCGCGGGGGCGGCGTCAACAACACGGCGGTCGCCAAAGGCGTGTTCGTGGACGGCACGGCGCCGCGCGTCGACAACGTGCAGGTGATCTATCACCAGGCGCCATCGCTGGCGTCGCCGCTGCACTTCGGCTCCCGCCTGATCTTCGGTCGCGACGGCACGCTCTTCATCACGCAGGGCGAGCGGTCGATCACCGAAGGCCGCATGCAGGCGCAGAAGATGGACGGCCTGCTCGGCAAGATCGTGCGCATCAACACCGATGGCAGCGTGCCGAAGGACAACCCGTTCGTCGGCAAGGACGGCGTGCGGCCGGAGATCTGGTCGCTGGGTCACCGCAACATCCAGTCCGCGGCACTGCACCCGACCACCGGCGAGTTGTGGGAAGTGGAGCACGGCACGCGCGGCGGTGATGAGATCAACATCGCGCGCAAGGGCAAGGACTACGGCTGGCCGACGACCGCCTACGGCATCGAATACCGCGGTGGTCCCATCACCGGCGGCATCACGCAGAAGGAAGGAATGGAGCAGCCGCTCTATTACTGGGATCCGGTGATCGGCCCGAGCGGCATGGTGTTCTACACCGGCAATCTCTTTCCGGCGTGGAAGGGCAGCCTGTTCATCGGCGGTCACGCGACGAACGATCTGGTGCGACTGACTCTCGACGGCGACAAGGTGGCGGGCGAGGAACGATTGGTGAAAGACCTGGACGAGCGACTGCGCGATGTGCGGCAGGGCCCGGACGGCGCGCTCTACGTGCTCACGGACGCGACCAGTGGTCGGCTCTACAAGATCGTTCCGAGGAAATAGACGCCGAAGGTGCTGCACGAAGGTGCTGCACGGAGGTGCTCCACGGGGGTGCTCCACGGGCGTGCGGCGGGCAAGACAAAAGGCCGGGGCGAATGGTCCCCGGCCTTTTTGTTGACGTTCAGCTGTCGCCGCGCCGATAGTCGGCCCAGCGGCGGCGCTGCGCTTCGGTCTGCTTCACCGTGCCTGCCGACGACTTCGCCGGCCGGCCCGTCGTGCGCGTCTTCTTCGACGTCTGCTTCACCTCGGGCGGGATGGCGGCGCCAGGCGTGGGCTTCCTGGCCTTGGCCTTCTTCCTCCGCCGCAACGCCGGTGCCATCGAGCCGAGCTGTTCGAGCAGGTGCTGCGCGCGATCGCGAATCGCCGTCAGTTGATCCGCGACCTGCTTGCGCTCGTCGAGCCATTCGGCGGCGCGCCGTTCCGTCCGGCCCAGAAACGTGCCGAGTTCCTCGGCGAGGTCGCCAAGGCGATCCTTCGGCCGTTCCCCGGGCCTGGCTTCGCCGGATGAACGCTTCGCGGCCATGCTACTGCCCCGAGGCCTTCGACGGCGCGATGACGCCGCAGGCAATACGCGCACCGGCGTTACCCGACGGGTCGGTCTTCATGTCGTCCGCACTGGCATGGATCACCAGCGCCGCGCCCGTGGTGAGCAGCGAGTTGGCGCCCGACAGGCTGGCCGCCGAGTTGGTCACCGTCGTCTTCAGCGTGCCATCGGCGCCGATGGTGATGTTCGGCATGTCGCCGCGGTGCGGTCCCTCGGGGTTCTCGAGCCCGTGCTTCTTCTTCTCGGGGTTGAGATGCCCGCCAGCGGACATGAAGTCAGGCGGTTCGCACTTCGGCGTCTCATGAATGTGGATGGCATGCGGACCGGCCGGCAGCCCCTTCAGGTCGAGCGCGAACCGGACGCCGCCGCCCTGCGTCGACGTTGCCTCCGCCGTGCCGACGACCTGCCCTTGTGGCGTGCGCAGCTCGACCTTGACCGGCGCCTGCGCGTGAAGGCCGAGCACGCCGACACCGAGTGTCAGGGCCGCGACCGTGAATGCTGTCTTCATGAGCGAATCCTCCTGGGATAGCGATGCAATGCTCCAGTCAGAGCACGACATATGCCATCGATTGATGCGGCTGCCGAGCTGGAATCCCGCAACCGCAGGCAGATATGCTACTCATCTCTGGCACGCTGATGCCACTGTGACCGCGCGCCTCGTGGTACGGCACGTGCTCTGCGCGTCGATCCGTCATGAGACGCAGCGGACGAGGATCCTGCCGGCGCCGTGAACAACTGTCGAGGTGCTCGTTATCGGCGATGGAATCGCTTGACGACATCGGCCGGCGACCACTCTCGCTGTTCGAACGCGCGTCGATAGGCCACGGGCGCGTCGTTGAGGAACGCATCGGTCTGTGCGTGCCGTGTCCAGTTGCCGATCCCCTTGCCGACGACGAAGCGGAACTCGCCGTCGCCGTCGATGACGATGGTCGATCCGCCGAGATACCAGCGTCGCCCCTTCTTCGCAGCCTGTGTCACTTCCGCGACGACGTGGAAGTCGACCTCGCCGTCAGGCGAGAGTCGTCGAAGCGTGCGAATCGACTCGACGACCGGTGGCTCGTAGGTGACGCCGTCGACGCGAGCCGGTGGCTGCAGGCCGAAGGCCTTGTGCCGTCCCGCCGTGACGTAGGTGCCCAGCGCCGTCGCGCGCGCCTTTCGCTCGTCGGCCTCCACGAACCAGCCGGGATCGAATCGCGGCCGCAGGTTGGCGAATGCGAGTGCGTCGATGCGCGGTAGCGATTCCTTCGGTCGTTTCCAGAGCAATGCTTCCTCCGACAAATCCGGAACGGCCGGCACCGTAATGCCATAGCGGCGGAACGCCAGCACCAGCGCTTCGCGATAGTGGTGCGGATCGTCGGGCACGGTGACCCAGTCGGCGGTGACCATGGCGCGCAGGAACTCACCGAGCGTGAGGTCCATGGGCGGACAGTAATCAACCGCGCGAATGACGATGTTGAGGAATTCGCCGGCGAGCTTGCGCGCTTCGCTGGTGAGCAGATCGATCAGGTGATCCCGCGTCCCCGGCGACTGCGCGCCGATCTTCCGCAGCGTCGTCGTCTTGCGGCGGAAGATGCGGTTCAGCGCTTCGAACACGGCGGCGACGAGCACGCCGCCGAGGTCGTGATGCTCCTTCTTCGGATCGTAGCGATCGCCGGCCGGCACCGGCTGATCCGGCGGTCCCTGGTTGTAGAGAATGCGGCGAAGAGGGGAGAGGCCGTCACCGCCGGTGCGCCCCCACTCGCGCGCCATCTGGGTGAGGAGCGTCGCGTTCAGCGTCTGGTCGTCGGAATCTTCAAGGCCGCGGCGCACGACGTCCTTGTAGCCGAAGCGCATCAGCAGCGCGACGAGGTCGGCGAAGCCTTCATGAAACGCCGCGACATCCGGATTCGACGGTTTCATCAGGTGCGGACGCATGCCGTCGAGCAGCGCGTGCGACACCTCGTGCACGATCACGTCGTGCGACAGGCTCGTGAACACGTACGCGCCGGCCTGCGTCGCGCCGGCGGACTCCGCCGCCGAGGTGACATAGCCGAAGCAGATCGCGCCCTCGCCGGGTTCGTACCACGCGTTGTCGTCGGCGTCCCAGTGCGGCCGCAGTTCGATGCGCCCCTCCGGTGTCGTGCGGCACACGTCGGGTGAGAACTCCGGCAGCCGCCCCAGCGCCGCCCTGAAGCGCTCGTACGTCGCCATGGAGACGGCGTAGGTCATCTGCTGCGCGAAGCGCGGATTGGTGGTGCTTGGCGGCACGCCGCGTTCGGCGGCAATGCGCGGGTCATCCAGATCGACCGCCGCCCAGATATCGCCGGTGGGACGATGCACATCGCGTACGACGAAGATGTGGCCGCTCGGCCCGGGACCGAGGCGTTCCCACGGCAGCGAGAGTTCGGCGACGGCGCCATCCGAGCGCAGCGCGCCCGGATCCTGCGTATACACGCGCAGCACGCGGTGCACCGGATCGTCCAGTCGACGACGATACGGCTCGGGTCGTGAGGCGTCGGTGATGCCGGCGCCGAGCGTGAAGGCCGCCACGTCAACGTCCCAGGCGCTGGCGCAACTGGGTCGCGCTCGTTTCGAAGAACTGGAGCCACCATTCGGCGAGCGCGCGATCGTCAAGCGCTCCAGCCACCGTCATCGGCGTTGATACTGCGGCGTCGATGCCTCCGGTGCCCGCCGCTCCCGATAGCAGTGGACGATCGGACGCGCCCGACGGCACCGGCATCAACCGCGGCGTCTGCGGACGGCCGAGCGCGGTGACCTTTCGCTCCACCTCGCGCGCGAACCCCTCGTTGGTGTCGGTGGCGGCCACGGCTGCCGCGAGCAGCCCGGTCGCGATGCCGGTGAAGTGACCCTGCCCGCCCGATTCGTACGCGTATTGATCGTCAAGGCAGGCGGCGAAGTGGATGACGCCCGGCCACGATGTTTCGGTTTGCATCGACGGCGGCGCGCCAGCGCGGGCGCGGAAGCGGCGATGCGCGTCTTCCACGTGCGACGGCAGTTCCAGGAAGCGGCGGCGTTCGCCGCGGGCGCGCGAGCGATCCACCGGGGCGAAGCGGCTGTTGGTGCCCGAGTGGCAGCAGTCCATGAACAGCGTCAGCGTGACGCCCGTCGGCACCTGCCGGTAGATCGCGGCGAGGTCGTCGTCTGTCAGCAGCGCGCCGCTCGAGTAGTCGATGGGCACGAGCGTTTCGTCGAAGCGGTCCGACTCGTCGCCGTTCAGGTCCTCCACCTGTGAGCCGTGTCCGGCGTACTGGAAGACGAGCGTATCGCCGGGACGTGCGCCGCTGATCAAGTGCCCGAGCGCGTCGAGCAATCGCTGCCGCGTCGCTTCGCGGTCCAGCACGCTGGTGACGGCGAAGTCCAGGCCCGTCAACGCGCGTGCCCACGCGCGCGCGTCGGCCACGCATCCGGCAAGCGGGCTGTCCGGGTAGTTGTCGATGCCCACGCACAGGGCCTTGCGCGTGCCGTTGACGCTACCGGAGCGCGACGCAGGCGATGGAAGCGGCGGCGTTGCCGTGACGCGCCAGTCGTCCAGCGCCAGACCGCGTGCGCGCGAGGCCGCCTTGTCGCACTTGCGATCCGCCACCGGAAACGGCACCGTCGTCGTCAGGCCGGTGATCGCCGCCAACACCGACGTCATCGTCGCGTTGTCGTTGTCGAAGCAGCCGTGCATGCGCGCGTGTGTCGCGGGATTGTGCGGCTTGCCGCGCGCGTGCGAGAACTCGAGGCTATGCTTACTGCCCGGTCGGAACAGGTCGGTGATTGCCTTGACGGAGCGGAAGCGCTCGTCGAGACCCAGGATGGCCGCTTTCTTCTCCTCCGGTTCGAAGGCGTTGGAGACGAGGTACAGCAGCGACTTGCCGTAGACGGGCACGCCGAGTGGTTCGATCAGGTCGTCATCCTTCTCGGCTTCCTCGTCCATCGTGTACATCGCGAAGCGCGTGATGCCCGTGCCGAGGCGCGGCAGCACCATGTCGGTGAAGAGATCGATGCGCACGGCCGGGGCCAGGAAGGAGAGGGACTCGACCGTCTGGCCTTCGTCGCACAGCAGCGGCACGAAGTGACTGTGGAAGATGGCGCCGGCGCTGTGACCCACGGCGTGCAGGGCCAGCTTCCTTTTTTCGGGTTGATTGTCGATCAGCGATCGCAGCGCGATGGCAAATGTGCGCGCGCCGCCGGGTTCGCCGCCGCCGGCGTTTTCCGCAGAGGACCGCAACGCGTAGTCCTTCATGTCGTCCCAGAGCGGCTTGCAGAGCGGCCTGGCGAAGCGTTCGAAGCGACGGTCCCACCAGTCGCCGATACCGCGTCCGAGGCCGAGCTTGTTGCGGATGACTTCGAAGGCGCCGGTTTCCCAGATGAAGTAGATCGGGTAGACGCCGTGGTCGAGCCACCATTTGTGCGCGGCGCGCGCGTATGTGAGTGCGCTGGTCTCCGACACCAACCCTCCGTGCGCGTGCAGCATCAGTCGCGGCGTCTCCGTGGTTTCGGCGTAGGTGCGGATGCGCTCGATGATGTGGCCGATGGACTCATCGTCCATCTTGAACTTGCCGCCGCGCGACAACTTGCCCTCCGAGAGGTTCACAACGAACGGGCGCAGGTCGTCCCATTCGCCCCTCGTCCGCGCCAGCGACGCGGAGAGTTCAAGCGCCGCGTCGCCAGTGCGGGCGGCGGTTTCGAGCGACAGGCCGCGCGCCGAGACGCCGTCTTCGCCAACCGTCCAGTCCTCGAAACCAGCGGCGACGCCGTCGACCGGCGCCGCAACGTCACGGCTGACGAGATAGGCGATGGGAAGGGGAAGCGCGGACGGCGTGCCGGCCGTTCGCGCCGTAGCCGCACGACGGGACGCGGCACTGGCGCCACCTTTCGTCGTCGGCGCGCTGCGCGGCGCCGCCGGAAGGGCCGCGCGAATGTCGGCGATCAGTTGTGCCTTGTCGACGCCGCTGCCGGGACACGTCTTCGGCGCGCCGAGTTCGCGGTGAAACTTGACCGCAGCGCCGGGATCCAGCCCGTACTCGGCGAGGATGCCGGCGACGATGCGGCACACGGACGCGCGTTGCGCGCCGTCGAGCACGTCGCGGCCGGCGTCGAAGTCGCCCA
>JADZCY010000231.1 GCA_020851325.1 Acidobacteriota bacterium
GCCATCGCGGTGAAGGAGCTGCACGCCGAGTGGCCGATCGAACTCGAGGTCGAAGGCGCGTATCACAACGTCGGCCAGTTCCTCGACAAGGTCAGCAAGCTGCCGCGCATCATCAACGTCGGCACCATGGAACTCACGTCGGTGCCGCAGACGCGGCCCGGCGTCACCGTGAAGGTGACCTGCACGGCGATGACCTTCGTGCTCAACGACCAGCCCGCGCCCGCGGCGGCTGCCAAACCCGGAGCGCCGGCCGCCCCCGCAGGCGCGCCCGCGAAGAAGACCGAATGACGCGCCTCCTGTTCGCCGTCGCCCTCGTGCTGGCGTCGGGCGTCGCCCGCGCGCAGACCCCTGCGCCGGCCGCGACGACTCCCGCGGCACCCGCCGCCGTCAAGGCCGACGATCAACTCCCGTCGCCGCCGGCCGATTTCAGCTACGCGCCCGGCGGTCGTCGCGATCCGTTCATGACGCTGACGACGCCGAAGGGCCAGGCCGTCCGCCAGCTCGATCCCAGTTCGCGGCCGGCCGGCGCCGCCGGCATCGCCGTCGACGAGCTCACGGTGCGCGGCATCCTGCTCTCGAACGGCACGTTCGTCGCCATGGTCTCGGGCGCCGCCGGCGGGAAGGCCCAGACGTTCAGCGTCAAGGCCGGCAGCAGGTTGCTCGACGGCGTCGTGCGCGCCATCGACGCGCGGTCGATCGTGATTGTCCAGCAGGTCAGTGATCCGCTGTCACTTCAGAAGCAGCGTGAAGTGCGGAAACTCCTCCGCACTCAGGAAGAGGGCAAATGATGCTCCGGCGAATGGCTCCACTTGTGACGGTTGTGGCCTGTGTCACCGCGCTCGCGGGACACGTGGCCGCAGTCGGCGCGGCAGCGGGAACGGCAATCGTTCCCGAACTGCGCGCCGTCTCCACGCGCGATGACGGGAAGGTGCGTGCCGTCGTCATCGAAGCGAGCGAGCCGGTGGCCTACGTCACCTCGCAGCCCGATCCGCTGACGGTGCTCGTCGACCTGCGGAACGTGCGCGCCGAGGGCGTGCAGGCCGCGGTCGCGCGCGGACTCTCGCCGCTCGGCGGCGTGAAGGTCGAGCGCAGCACCGCTGCCGACGGCACACCGCTGGCGCGCGTCCGCGTCAATCTCGAGCGGGCCGCTCCGCATCGTGTGCGCACGTCGCGCAACGTGATCCTGGTCGAAGTCGACCCGGGCACGGCGCCGGCGGCCACCGCGACGGCCGCTCCGGCGGCGCCGATGCGTGCCGCGGCCACCCGGGCCGCCGCCACCGAACTCCGCGCCGTGCGCGCCGCGCGCTCGGGCGACCAGGTCACCGTGGCCATCGTCGGCAACGGTCCCCTGAAGGCCACCTCGGTCGAAGAGGCCAAGGACATGCCGCCCCGCGTGCTGCTCGACTTCGAGGGCGTCGCCGCCGGCCGCACCGTGCCCGCCATCGTCGGCGTGAACCAGGCCGACGTGCAGCGCGTCCGCGTGGCCACCAACAGCCGCTCGCCGCTGGTCACGCGAGTGGTGGTCGACCTGAAGAAGAAGCTCGAGTACCGCGTCGAGAACGGCGGCGCCGATGGCGAGGAAGTCCGCGTGGTGTTCGACGCGCCCGGCGCGCCGGCCACCACCGCCCCGGTGACGCCCGCTGTGGTGTCGACGCCCGAACCCGCGCCGGTGGCCCCCGTGGCCGCCGCGCCCGCACCCGCCCCGGCCGCCGTCGCGCCGGCACCGGTGGCCGCGCCCGAGCCGCCGCCGGCCGCTCCGGCGCCGCGTGCCGCGCAGGATCAGAGCGGCAACGGCGACAGCAAGCCGAAGTTCACCGGCCATCCCGTGTCGCTCGACTTCCAGAGCGCCGACCTGCGCGCCGTGCTGCGCACGTTCTCGGAGATCAGCGGCCTCAACGTCGTGATCGACCCGAGCATCAACGGCACCGTCGACGTCTCGCTGCGCGACGTGCCGTGGGACCAGGCGCTCGACATCATCCTGAAGTCGAACAAGCTCGGCTACTTCGTCGACGGCACCATCGTGCGCATCGCGCCGCTGGCCGTGCTGGCCGAAGAAGAAGTGCAGCGCCGCAAGCTCTCGGACGAGCAGGCGCTGGCCGGTGAGCTGCGCGTGCTGACGCGTCCGCTCAGCTACGCCAAGGGCGCCGACCTCATCCCGATCCTCACGCGCAGCGCGCTGTCGAGCCGCGGCGAGGTGCAGGTGGATCCGCGCACCAACACCGTGATCATCCGCGACCTGCCGGCGCGCCTCACCGCCGCCGACCAGCTGCTGACGGCGCTCGACCTGCCGCAGCCCCAGGTCGAGATCGAAGCGCGCATCGTGCAGACGACGCGCGACTTCGCCCGCAACATCGGCGTGCAGTGGGGCGTGAGCGGCGTGGTCTCGCCGGCCCTCGGCAACACGACGCCGCTGGCGTTCCCGAACGCCGGCAGCATCAGCGGCCGCACCGGCGCCCTGCAGGGCATGCCGCTCTCGGGCGAGGCGACGCCCACCGGCGTGAACCTCGGTGTCGCCAACGCCACCAGCGCCCTGGGCCTGGCGCTCGGTTCGATCAACGGCGCCGTGAACCTCGACGTGGCGCTGAGCGCCCTCGAGCGCAGCGGCCAGGGCCGCCTGCTGTCGACGCCGCGCGTCTCGACGCAGAACAACGTCGAAGCCGAGATCACGCAGGGCGTGCAGATCCCGATTCAGACCGTCGCCAACAACACCGTCACGGTCACCTTCAAGGACGCCGCCCTCACGCTGAAGGTCACGCCGCAGATCACCGCGTCGAACACCGTCATCATGCGCGTCAATCTCGAGAACGCGGCGCCCGACTACAGCCGCGCCATCAACGACATCCCGCCCATCGACACCCAGCGCGCCGTCACCACGGTGCTGGTCGCCGACGGCGAGACCACGGTCATCGGCGGCATCTACCTGAGCCGCGAGCAGTCGGTCCAGGGCCGCACGCCGCTGCTGTCGCGCGTGCCGCTCCTCGGCTGGCTCTTCAAGCGCGACGAGATGAGCGATGAGAGCCGCGAGCTGCTCATCTTCATCACCCCGCGCATCACCAAGGGCTGATCGGCCGAACGCTTCCACGAGGCAAAAGACATCATGCGAGTCTCGATTTCGAATCATCGGATGGCAGCCCTGCTGCTGGCGGCCGCGGCCTTCGTCACGAGTGCGTGCGGGGAAGTGGCGCGCACCGGCCGATCCCCGGCCTACCTGCAGATTGAATCCCTCGAGGGCGCCAGCGGCGCCACGCCGGACGAGTTCGGCGCCACCGTGTCGTCAGACGTGCTGACGCTGGTCGAGCAGGACATCAACGGCCAGAAGGTCAAGGTGCCGACCATCTACGGCGACATCGGTCGCGTGTCGTTCCGCGTCGGCCTGAAGGACCCGGGCCCCACCGGCGCGCCGACGACGCCGAGCTCGCTCAACGCCATCACCGTGACCCGCTACCGCGTGGTCTACCGCCGCTCGGACGGCCGCAACACCCAGGGCGTCGACGTGCCGTACGCCTTCGACGGCGCCTTCACGGTGACCGTGCCCGCCTCGGGCACCGGGGGCGCGGGTTTCGATCTCGTCCGCATCGCCGCCAAGCGCGAACCGCCGCTGGCCAACATGGCCGGCAACCTCGGTGGCGCGCTGTTCATCACGACGATCGCGGAGATCACGTTCTACGGCAAGGACCAGGCCGGCAACGACGTCTCGGCCACCGGCACCATGTCGGTCAGCTTCGCCGATTTCGGCGACCCGAAGTAAGCCGGGTCCTCTAGGTATGGAAAGGATACGAGCCGTGACGTTCTCAATGTCTCGCGTGTCAGCGACGGCGGCCCTGGTGGCGATCGCCGCGGTGCTTGCCGGCTGCACGGTGAAGAAGACCGAGGCGCCCGCGCTGTCCGGGCCGTCGGAGCTGGGCCTGTCGCTGCAGACCAAGGTGACGCCCGACATCCTCGAC
>JADZCY010000232.1 GCA_020851325.1 Acidobacteriota bacterium
GTTTCGTGGCGGTACACCGCCGAGACGACATGCTGCAGCGCGGCCAGCACTTCGCCCTGGCGGCGCGTCAGCAGCGAGCCGTCCTCGCCATCGAGGTTGATGCGGGTGCCGTCGGGCATCTGCTCGGCGGAGGCGGTGAGGTCGAGCCCCATCTTGCGGGCGACGGTTTCCACGAACGCGGTGATCTCGCTGGTCTTCGACATGATGGGGAAGTCTCGCGGTTAGGTTTCGTCGTCGTCGCCGTCACGCGGCGGCGGACACGGTCATTTCGCCTTGGCCGCGGCCGGCATCGACATGGTCGCATACTGCTGGCCGATCGCCCAGAGGTTGCTCATGGTCCAGTAGATGACCAACCCGCTCGGGTACGACAGGAACATGAACGTGAACATGATCGGCATGATCATCATCACGCGCTGCTGCACCGGATCGGCCGAGGTCGGCGTGATCTTCTGCTGCCAGAACATCGTCGCGCCCATGAGCAGCGGCGTGATGTAGAGCGGGTCGGGCCGGGACAGGTCGTTGATCCAGCCGGCGAAGTCGGCGCCGCGAAGTTCGATGGCCTGCGACAGCATGGCGTAGAACGCGAACAGGAACGGGAACGTGAGCAGCATCGGCACGCAGCCGCTCGCCGGATTGACGCCCTTGGTCTTGTAGAGCGCCATCACCTCTTCGTTCATCTTCTGCCGCTGCGGGTCGGTGATGCTGTACTTCGCGTAGCGCTCCTGAATCGCCTTCATCTGCGGCTGGATCTCCTGCATCTTGCGCATCGAGCTCATCGACTTCTGCCGCAGCGGGAACATCGCGATGTTGATCAGCAGCGTGAGCGCGATGATCGCCCAGCCCCAGTTGCCGACGAACTGGTGCATCCACTTGAGCGCGCCGAGCAGCGGCACCGCCAGCCAGGCGAAGATGCCGAAGTTGATGGCGCGCACCAGTTCGGTGTCGATGCCCTTCAGCGTGTCGATCGCCTTCGGACCGATGAAGAAGCGATAGGGACGCGCGGCGTTGTCGTGGCCGACGGCAAACGCCGTGTAACGCCCCGGCGGCAGGTCTTCGCCCTTGGGCGGCACGACGAACGACGTGTGCGAGAAGCGCAGTGTGTCCGGCTGTTCGCGATCGTTCAGCAGCAGCGCCGCGAAATAGTGATCGTCGATGCCGGCGAAGAGGAACGGACCGGTTTCGGTGCCCGGCGTCGCCGCCGTGAGTCGCGTGACGGCATTGTCGTGGTGATACAGCGCCTGTGCGGGCGTCGAAGAGCTTGGCGCCAGGAAGCTGCCGGAAGTGGCGTGCGCGTTGTCGTCGCCCAGACCGGGACCCCACTCGATCAGCGGACGCAGCGGCTGATCGCCCTGCCGCGCGACGACGAGTGCTTCGAGGATGTAGCTCTGCGGATCGAAGGTGAACGTCTTCTCGACGCGGAGGCCGTCGGCGTCCTGCCATTCGAACGCGATGCTCGTGCGCGCGCTGGTCGCATCAACGGTATCGCGCGCGCTGCTGCTGAACAGACCGCCATTGGCGCGCGTCGTCTGGGCGTCGTTCTCGAATCGCAGCGAGAACGGCAGGTACGCGTGGTTCACCAGTTCCTGATCGGGAACGAGGTCCAGCAATTCGCCGGCGTCGTTCTTGTAATGCTTCAGCACCCAGTGACGCAGGCGCGCGCCGCGATTGGTGAAGACGGCGCGAACGTTCGCGGTTTCGACAACGATGTCGCGCTCGGCCGCTTCGCCGGCCACGACAGCCGGCGCGCTCACGGGCGGCGCGGCGGCCGCACTGACCGGCTCGGGCGACGGGCCAGGCGAGGCGGGAGCGCTGACCGGCGCCACGGCGGCCGGCCCCGCGGGTGGTGGCGGCGGTGCGAAGTACGTCTGATAGACGAACAACACCAGGAACGAGAGGGAGATGGCGAGAAGGACGCGGCGTTCCATTGCGTACGGACTGAGGCCTCGGGGAAAGTGTGGAGGGCTACCGCGATTCGCAGGGTGGCGGCACCGGGTCGTAGCCATGCCCGCCAAGCGGGTGGCAGCGACTCAGCCGCCGCAGCCCCAGCCACGAGCCACGGACCAGCCCGTGCCGGGCGATGGCCTCGGCGGTGTAGTCGGCGCAGCCGGGGACAAAGCGGCAGGTTCCGGCAAACCAGGGTGAAAACACGGCCTTATACGCGCGAATCAGCGCGAGGCCGACGCGGGCCGGACCGGACAGGGCGGGGACGGGCGGGCTCGTCACGACGGTCGATGAGGGCGCGGAATTCGGCCTCGAGAGTGACATAGGGGGCATCGACCATCTCCCGGCGCGGCACTACGACGATGTCGTAGCCGCCGGCTGGTTTGAGGTGGCGAAACAGCTCGCGAGCCAGCCGTTTCGCGCGGTTTCTGATGACGGCCGAACCAATCTTTCGGGTGGCGGCGATGCCGAGACGCGGCAGCGCTCGGCCATTTGCCCCAATAAAGATGGTCATGTGACGCCCTGACAACCGGAGTGCGCGGTTGTAGAGCGATTCGAATTGTTCGCGCGTCCGGAGGTGGTCCTCGGCGCGAAACCGGGGCATGGGCCTCAGGCTTCGTCGGACACGGTCAGGCGCTTGCGACCCTTGGCGCGGCGCCGCTTGAGCACCTGTCGCCCGTCCTTGGTCGCCATTCGCACCAGAAACCCGTGGGTCTTGGCCCGACGGCGGTTGTTTGGCTGGAATGTGCGCTTGCCCTTCTTTGCTCTTGCCATGATTCTCCTGTGAACGAACCTCCGATTGTATGAGCGCCGGCGGGTCCTGTAAAGGGTCTTCGACGTGCTAGAGTGTGTTTCCTTCTTTGACTGTCCGAGTTTTCCACACCTGTTGAAAAGGTTGTGGAAAAACGCCTCAGGGTTCCACCGTTTCCTCACGCTCGAGCGCCGATGTCCGCCGCCTCCATCTGGACCCAGATCCTGGCTTTGATCGAAACCAAGGTCGGCCCGCACAGCTTCTCGACCTGGTTCAAACCGACCAGCCTGAAGGCGGATGAAGGACGTCGCCTGATTGTGCGCGTCCCGGCACCGCTTTACGCGGAATGGCTACCCCGGCACTATTCGGTCGTCATGGCCGAGGCCATGGCTGAGGTGGGACGCGCGAACGTGCCGCTGGTGTTCGAGGTGGAAGCAGCCGCGGCTCCTCCACCACCTCAACATTTGGAGCGCGCCGCATCGCCAGAACTCACCCCGGTACCGATGCGCGAGGCACACGTGCCCATCGCACCGTCCGCGTGGCCGACTGAAGACGCCGCGCCCGTGGAGAGCGTCGCGCCCGCGCCCATCATCAACACGCCCGCCGCCATCATCCCGGGCGGCCTCAACCCCCGCTACACCTTCGACACCTTCATCGTCGGGCCGTCGAACCAGTTCGCGCACGCTGCCTGCCGCGCGGTCGCTGAAGCGCCGTCGCGTTCGTACAACCCGCTGTTCATCTATGGCGGTGTCGGTCTGGGCAAGACGCACTTGATGCACGCCATCGGGCAGTACGTGCTGCAGCACAACGCCAACCTGACGCTCACTTACATCTCGTCCGAACGCTTCATGAACGAGATGATCAACGCGCTGCGCTTCGATCGCATCCTGGAGTTCCGCGCGCGGTATCGCAGCGTCGACGTGCTGCTCGTCGACGACATCCAGTTCGTCTCGGGCAAGGAAGGCACGCAGACCGAGTTCTTCCACACCTTCAACGCGCTGCACGACGCGCAGAAGCAGATCGTCATCAGCAGCGATCGCCCGCCGCACGAAATCACGCAGCTCGAGGAACGGCTGCGGTCACGTTTCGAATGGGGACTCATCGCCGACATCCAGTCGCCGGACATCGAGACGAAGACGGCCATTCTGAAGAAGAAGGCCGAAACCGAAGCGGTGCCGCTGCCCGACAACGTCGCCATCTACATTGCCAGCCGCATCAAGTCGAACATCCGTGAGCTCGAAGGCTCGCTGATTCGCCTGCTGGCGTATGCCTCGCTTACCGGCCGGCCGCTGACCATCGAACTCGCGCAGGATGTGCTCAGGAACGTGCTCGATCACGACGAACGCGCCGTGACCATCGAGCAGATTCAGCGCTTCGTCGCCGACTACTACCAGTTGAAGCTGGGCGATCTGAAGTCGCGCAACAACGCCAAGTCGGTGTCGATGCCGCGGCAGGTGGCGATGTATCTCGCCAAGATGCTGACGCACGCGTCGCTGCCGGAGATTGGCCGCAGCTTCGGCGGCAAGCATCACTCCACCGTCATCCACTCGATCAAGAAAGTGGAGGAATTGCGGAAAACAAACCCGGAATTCAACATCCAGGTGGGCAATTTCCTCGAGTCGTTCAAGTAATCCGCAGGTCTCACCAACCCGCGCGTGGACAACCTGTGGACGCCTGTGGATGGGGCGAAAGCCCCCGCGAGCGGGCGCATTTCACCCACAGTCGAACCACAGAAAAATCCACAATCTAAGGTCCTGAAAACAAAGGACTTCCGGCTGGACAGAATTTCACGAACAGGACCTTGTTCCTGTATAATTCTTTGTCTTCGCCTTTTCCCCTTCTTTCTGAGGTTCAGCGCCACATGGAACTGGTCGCTCGCAAAGCCGATCTTGTCCGAGAACTGCAGTTCTTCCAGCAGATCGTCGAGCGCAAGAACACGATTCCCATTCTCGCCAACGTGCTGATCGAAGCGACCGGCAACGAGATGACGCTGCTCGCGACCGACCTCGAAGTCACCTTGCGCAGCCGTGCGGAAGCCGCCGTGGAGAAGCCTGGCGCGGTCACGCTGCCGGCGAAGAAGTTGTACGAGGTCGTGCGTGCGTTGCCGGATGGCGACGTCACCATCGCCAGCGAAAAGGGCGGCACAAGCGTGAAAGTGTCGGGCGGGCAGTTCAGTTCGAAGATGCCGACGCTGCCGCGCGAAGACTTTCCGACGATCACCGAACCGCCGAACGTCACACGCGCCACCATCAAGGGCGCGACGCTGGCGCAGATGATCGCGAAGACGCAGTTTGCCATCACCGGCGAAGACACGCGCTACTACTTGAATGGCGCGCTGTTCCTGCTGAAGCCCGGACAGATCACCTTCGTCGCGACCGACGGTCATCGCCTGGCGCTGGTCCACGCCGATCGCGAAGACGACGGCAAGGGCGAGGAAGTGAAAGCGATCCTGCCGCGCAAGGCGCTGGCGGAACTGGGCCGCCTGCTGGGCGACGCCA
>JADZCY010000233.1 GCA_020851325.1 Acidobacteriota bacterium
CAGTGGATTCACGCCATCGACAGCGTGGACCTGCTGACGCGGATCGATCAGGCGGCCGAGGCGATGGGGCGTCGTGTCCGCGTGCTCGTGCAAGTGGACCTGGCGGGCGAGGCCACCAAGTTCGGCGCCGGCATGGACGAGGTGCCGGCGATCCTCGCGGCGGCCGCCGGCATGCGCGGCGCGGCGCTGGTGGGCTTGATGCTGCTGCCCCCGCAGGTGGATGATGCCGAGGACGCACGGCCGTGGTTCCGCCAACTGCGCGAGCAGCGGGACCGCTGGCTGGACGCCGGCACGCCGCCGGCGCTGTTGCAGGAACTGTCGATGGGCATGAGCCACGACTTCACCGTCGCCATCGAAGAAGGCGCCACCATCGTCCGCGTCGGCAGCGCGATATTCGGCCAGCGCGATTACGCCTCGACAGGGGCATGAGGTAGACGACGACATGAAGGTCACTCCGCTCGATCTCCGCCAGCAGCGTTTCAACACCGTCATGCGCGGCTACGACCGCGGTGAAGTCACCGCGTTTCTCACCGAAGTCGCCGACGACTACGAGAACGCGCTGCGCGAAACCGATCGGCTGCGCCAGGAAGTGGCCAAGCTCGAGGCGGTGCTCGCCGAGCATCGCGGTCAGGAGCGCAACCTCCGCAACACGCTGCTGACGGCGCAGAAGATGGCCGACGAGGTGAAGGACCAGGCGGGCACCGAGGCCGACCGGATCATCAAGGAAGCGGAAAGCCGCGCCGACCTGATCGTGCAGAAGTCTCAGGCGCGCATCGAAGACGTGCAGCGCGAGATCGAAGGCATGAAGCTGCGCCGCCGCGAGGTCGAGACGACGGTCGAGTCGCTCGTTTCGTCGCTGCAGGAGACCCTGGCCGTGATCCGCGAACAGGAAACCCGCAGCAAGGACGAAGGCGTCGTCCTGCTCCATCGTCCGAAGCAGGCGGAGCCACCGGCCGCGGTCACGCCTTCCGTCAGCCTGCCGGAGGAGAAAGCGGCACAGGGTAAGTCTTAGGTCCTGGGACTTAGGACCTAGGCCCGGGGGTGCGGAGTCACAGAACGTCCGACCTTTGGGCGTCAGATCCGCGCCCAAGCTGTGCAGTCACCGCACGTACGTCCCTAGGACTTAGGACCTAAGACCTAAGACCCCTGTATCACCCTTGCCGCCGCCTGATTCTCCGCCAGCAGGCGCGTGGTTTCTTCCGCGGCGACGTCGCGGAACTCGTGATCGGCCAGGCCATCGAGATTGATGCGCACGTTGGCCGCCGCGCCTTCCCCGGCGGCCAGCAGCAGATGCGTCGCCACGGCCACATCGCTGGCTGCCGACGGATTCCCCGCCTTCGCCACCGTGACGCCGAGCGCCAGCGCGCGCGCGACATGACGCAGCGTGTCGAGCGGCGCTGCCGTCGCGCTCTTCATCGCCGCGGCAATCGCCGCCTTGCGGTGCGCCTTCTCTTCATCCGTCGCCTTCGGCTGGCGATACGCCGCCATCACCAGATTGAACGCCTCGGTGTCCGTATCGGCGCAGCGCTCGAGGCTGGCGCGAATCGGCTCGAGTTCAGCACGCACGCCGGCGAGCACCGCGCGTTCCTCGTCGGAATTGCCGCGCGTCTTCGGCAAACCCGACACCATCACGAGCAGCGCCGTGCCCATCGCACCGGCGATGGCGGATGCCGTGCCACCGCCCGGCGTCGGGTCGGAACTGGCAAGGGAGTCGATGAAGGAGGACAGGGACAGAGCGGAGAAAGACATAGGTTAGAAGGTGCTCACGGAGGTGCAGACGGTGGTGCTCACGGGGGTGCGGACGAAGGTGCGGACAATGGTGCTCAAGACGGCGCGAACGGTCGTGCGGAGCTAAGCGACGAACTCGCCGCGTTTGATGACGCCGGCGATGCCCGGCATGCCGACAGCGACGATGTTGCTGAGCGGGCCGTCGATGAGCACGGCGTCCATGGCCTTGCCCGGTTCGAGGCTGCCGCACTCGTGCTGGCGATCGATGGCGGCGGCGGCATTGATCGTCGCGCCGACGAGCGCTTCTTCGATCGTCATGTGCATGCCGAAACACGCCAGCGCCATGATGAACGGCATCGATGGCGAAAACCCACCACCGGGATTGTAGTCCGTCGCCAGTGCCACGGGCACGTTCTGCTCGATCAGCATCCGCGCCGGCGCGAAGCGTCCGAGCTTGAGGAAGAACGCCGCGGCCGGCAGCAGCGTCGCGATGACGTTCGCATCGGCCATACGCGCGGCGTGCGGCGCGTCGACGAAGATCAGATGGTCCGCGGAACGCGCGCCGACGTCCGCGGCGACGCCGGCGCCGCCCGAGAGCGCCAGTTCATCGGCATGGATGCGCGGCTTGAGTCCGTGCTGAAGTCCGGCCCGCAGGATCCGCGCGGATTGCTCCGGCGTGAACACGCCCTGCTCGCAGAACACGTCGCACCACTCGGCCAGGCCCTCCGCCGCCACGGCGGGAATCATGGTGTCGGCAATCAACGTCACGAACGCGTCGCGATCGGCGCGGGCTTCAGGCGGGAACTCGTGCGCGCCCATGAACGTCGCGGTGAGCGTGAGCGGACCCTCGTCCGCCAGCCGGCGGATCGCCCGCAGCATGCGAAGTTCGGTATCGAGGTCCAGCCCGTATCCGCTCTTCACTTCCGCCGTCGTCGTGCCGTGCTCGAGCATTGCTTCGAGCCGCGGCCGCGCCAGCGCCACCAGTTCGTCCTCCGACGCCGCACGCGTTGCCGACACCGTCTTGACGATGCCACCGCCAGTGGCGGCGATCTCGGCATAGGTGGCGCCGCCCAGGCGGCGCTGCAACTCATCGCGCCGATCACCAGCGAAGATCACGTGCGTGTGCGGATCGACAAGGCCCGGAATCACCGTCTTGCCGCGGCCGTCGATGATGCCGGCGTTCGGCTGCACCTGCACCTTGTGCGCGCAGTCGCTGGCGCGTCCCACGAAGACGATGCGGCCGTCACGCGCGGCTACGGATGCGCGTGTCAGCAGGCCGGCGTCCCCTTGCGCCGATCCGCGCCGAGGCGACGGACCCGCACACGTGGCCACGACGTCGGCGTCGTCGATCAGGAAGTCGGCGGTGATCATGGTGCGAGTCCAAGCTGCCGCAGAGCGGCGTCCGCGGTCAAACCGTCGATGCGAATCCGTTTCGTGCGGCTGGTGTGCCCAGACACCAGCGTCAGCGCACGCAGCGGCAGCCCCAGCGCGTCGGCCAGCGTGCGGAGCACCTGCGCGTTGGCCGCGCCGTCCACCGGCGCCGCGCCGACGCGGACCAGCACGGCGCCGTCGCGCAATCCAGCCACGCCCGTCTTCGACGCCCGCGGGATGACGCGAATACTGAGGTCACACACCATCAACCGCGTGGTCCCTCCGCGCTCAGCGGCGGCGGGGTGTGGACGGCCCTCGCGGGCGGGTGTCTTCGAGGAGGCGCGTGCTGGTGTCGATGCTGAAGTCCCACGGCCGGCTGTAGACGCCGGGGATCAGTTCCACCGTCTCGCGGTAGGTGCCCGTCACGGCCACGAGATACGCTTCGCGGCGGACCGCCACGTCCCCCGGCTGCAGCGGAATCTCGTGTTCGCTGGCCAGCGCCAGGACGTGGTCAGCCAGCTGGTCCTCGGTCTGGCTGCCGGCAAACAGCATCGCCTCCTGCACGGCGTCGACGAACGCATAGTGCTTGATCGCGGCCCGACCCGCCTGGACGGTGGCGGTGAGCACGACGAGGGCGAGCGCAATCTTGACGATGGTCTTCATCGCTGCGGGGTTGGTGTGCCGAGTTTACAATAGCGGCGCATCCGGCTCACGTTCACCACGAGGAAATCATGAAGACACGTTCCGCACTTCACGCCGCTGCCCTGGCGGCCGGCCTTGCGCTGGTCTGGGCGCAGTTCCCCTCGGCCCACGAAGAACAGGCCCGGCAGGGCGGCCGGGGCGCTGCCACCGACAGTGCCGCGCCCGCCCGCAAGACGGGGGACGGCACCGGCCCCTACAAGAAGATGGTGGTCCGCGGCGCGACGCTGATTGACGGCACCGGTGGTCCGCCGCTCAGCCCGATGGACATCGTCATCGAAGGCAACCGGATTACCCAGGTCCGCCAGGCTGGCTGGCCCGGCCTGCCGGAAACGCCAAACCGTGAACCGCGCGACGCCGACTTCGAAATCGATGCCCGCGGCATGTATGTGCTGCCCGGTTTCGTCGACATGCACGTGCACGGGTCCGGCCAGGGCAAGGCGCCCGATCTGAGCTACTCGTACAAGCTGTGGCTGGCGCACGGCGTCACCACGGTGCGCGGCGTGTCGCTGGCCGGCGCGGCGCTCGCCAGCGCCGAGAAGAACCGCTCGGCGAGCAACGAGATCGCGGCACCGCGCATCTTCAACTACCAGACGCTTGGCTCGGGCTGGCCGAACGGACCGGTCACCTCGGTCGACAAGGCACGCGAGTGGGTGCGCTGGGCCGCCGCCAACAACATCGACGGCATCAAGTTCTTCAACCGCGCCGACGAGACGCCGGAGATCATCGCCGCCGCCATCGACGAGGCCCACAAGAACAAGATGGGCACCGTCGCCCACCTGTCGCAGGGCGGCGTCGCCAACTTCAACGGCCGTGACGCCGGCGAAGCGGGGCTCGACACCATCACGCATTACTACGGCCACATGGAATCGCTCCTGAAGGATCGAACGATCCAGGAGTTCCCCATCGGCTATGACTACAACAACGAACAGGATCGCTTCGGCGACATCGCCCGCATCTGGAACCAGACCTACGAGCCGGGGTCGCCGCAGTGGGTGGCGTATCTCGAGCAGCAGAAGGCCAACAAGGTCACCTTCGATCCGACGTTCAACATCTACGCCGCCTCGCGCGACCTGATGCGCGCGCGCAACGCCGACTGGCATCAGAACTACACGATGCCGCAGCTCTGGAACTACTTCCAGAGCACGCGCGACAACCACGGCTCCTACTTCTACGACTGGACGACGGAGAACGAGTACCACTGGAAGATGTTCTATCAGCGCTACATGCAGCTGATGAACGACTACAAGAACATGGGCGGCCGCGTCACCGTCGGCACCGACTCGGGCTTCATCTGGAAGACCTACGGCTTCGCCTACGTCGAGGAACTCGAGCTGCTGCGCGAAGCCGGCTTCTCGCCGCTCGAAATCATTCGCTCGGCGACGATGTGGGGCGCGAAGACGCTGTATGAGCCGCGCGGCGAAGCGGCGCCGATGGGCGTCGTCCGCACCGGCATGCTGGCGGACCTCGTGATCGTGCCCGAGAACCCGCTGGCGAACCTCAAGGTGCTCTACGGCACCGGCCACATGCGCCTGAACAGCGCGACGAACCGCCAGGAGAAGGTTGGCGGCGTCAAGTTCACCATCAAGGACGGCATCGTCTACGACGCGCAGAAGCTGCTGGCGGAAGTCGCCGCCGCCGTCGC
>JADZCY010000234.1 GCA_020851325.1 Acidobacteriota bacterium
GACAGCAAGAAGGTGGTCGAGATCTGCACCGTCTACGCGCAGAAGGGCATGTTCAACATCTTCCTCGGCGTCTTCTTCTCGACGCTGGCGTTCGCCTTCGTGGAGCCGTTCTTCTTCATCGGCTACCTGATCTCGATCGCGCTCTTCGGCCTCTACCAGGCCATTTTCATGGCCAACGCCGGCGGCGCCTGGGACAACGCCAAGAAGATCGTCGAGACCGAGCTGAAGGCCAAGGGCACCGAGCTGCACGCGGCCTCGGTGGTCGGCGACACGGTGGGCGATCCCTTCAAGGACACCTCGTCGGTGGCGATGAACCCGGTGATCAAGTTCACGACGCTCTTCGGCCTGCTGGCCGTCGAGCTCGGCGTGTACCTCACGGCGCAGTCGGGCCAGGGCCTGACGCACGCGCTCGCCGCGGTGTTCTTCGTGGTGAGCATGTACTTCGTCTACCGCTCGTTCTACGGCATGCGCATCGAGGGCTAGCGGCCACGCGGGCACGGCCCGCCGGCAGGCCCGACCACGACTGAAGTCTGGACACGGCGCGACGTTCGCGGAGGTTTCGCGGGCGTCGCGCCGTTGTCTTTTTCTGTGTGCGCGAGGCGTGCGGATTTAACCTGCGAAACGCCCTGTTCTCGATTGACGGAGGTGGATGGCACAGCTAGAATGCCCACCGGTTTTCGACGCCTCGGCGCTCGCTGGCGGCTCGTGAACGGACGGAACCGGGAGGCCTGCGGAAACGTTGGTGCCACTTTCCCGGAACCGGTGTCAAAGCAGGGTACGGTGAAATCCAACGGCGGTCGGCCGGTGCGTAATACGCTCCCCGTCTGTCGTTGACACGAAAAAAATCTCACCGATATAATCGGCGGCCTTGCGGCGGACGGCTCGTTTCGAGCACACGCCAGGTCAGGTAGGAGGATCAGTCACGTGCCACGCGACCTGTTCGGAGATGTGGTCGACCCATCCATCAAGATGGGCAACAAGTCGGGCTACACGGTCTTCTTGACGATGGTCGCCGAGGTGGCGATCCTCGGCGCGATCGTGATCATCCCGTTGATGGCGGCGGACATCCTGCCGACTCCTCCGTCGATGATGGCGTTCGTGGCGGCTCCGCCGCCCCCGCCCCCGCCGCCCCCGCCTCCGCCGCCGCCCCCGGCGGCGACGCCGCCGCCGCCCGTCGAGGTGAACCCGACGGCCGCGCCGGTTGAGGCGCCCAGCGAAATCAAGCCCGAGACCGGCATCGAAGCCGGCTTCGAAGGTCAGGTCGGCGGTGTCGACGGCGGTCTCGCCGGCGGCGTCGTCGGTGGCATCACCGGTGGCATTCCCGAGCCGCCGCCGCCGCCCCCGCCGCCCCCGACCCAGCCCGTGCGCGTGGGTGGCAACATCAAGCCCCCGCAGAAGGTCAAGCACGTCAACCCCGTGTATCCTCCGATCGCGCAGTCGGCGCGCGTTCAGGGCATCGTCATCATCGAGGCCACCATCGGCCCGACGGGTGCGGTGCAGGATGCAAAGGTCCTGCGGTCGATCCCGCTGCTGGACCAGGCGGCCCTGGATGCTGTGCGCCAGTGGCAGTTCACGCCGACCTTGCTGAACGGCGTGCCCGTGCCGGTCATCATGACGGTCACGGTGCAGTTCACCCTGCAGTAGCACGCTGCAGTCGTAGGTCGAGGCTTTTTTGGTGATGAACCCGAGTCAGGTTCTTATCCGGAGGAATGCGATGAACGTTCGGAAGATTGGTCAGATTGCGGCGGTTGCCGTTGGCGCACTGCTCCTCAGCTCGCCCGCGTTCGCTCAGGAAGCGGGCGGCGGCATCGACTTCCTCGAGATGTACAACCAGATGGGCATCATGGCGAAGTTCATCGCCATCGTGTTGTTCATCATGTCGTTCTGGTCGGTGGGTATCGCCATCGAGCGCATCTACACCTTCAACCAGGCGAAGAAGCAGTCGAAGATGTTCGCGCCGCTCGTCGCGAAGCACCTCAAGGATGGCCGCCTGAAGGAAGCCGTGGCGCTGTCGTCCAACAAGGACTACCGCTACAGCCACCTCGCCAAGGTGGTGCTGGCCGGCCTGCAGGAGTACCAGTTCCAGCAGGACAGCGCCGGCGGCGCGGCCCTGAACCGCGACGACCTTCTCGACACGGTGCGCCGCTCGATTCAGCGCGCCACCGCGCTGACCTCGAACGACCTCAAGAAGGGCGTCTCGAGCCTCGCGACCATCGGCGCGACGGCCCCGTTCGTCGGTCTGCTCGGCACGGTCGTCGGCGTCATCAACGCGTTCGTCGGCATCGCGTCGACGGGTTCGGGCGGCATCGGCGCCGTCTCGGCCGGTATCGCAGAAGCGCTCGTCGAAACGGCACTCGGCCTCTTCGTGGCCATCCCGGCGGTGTGGTTCTACAACTACCTCACCGGCCGCCTCGAGTACTTCAACGTCGAGATGGACAACTCGTCGTCGGAGCTGCTCGACTACTTCATCCGCAAGACCTCGAACTAGTCGTTCGGTTCACGGACTCGGATTAGCGAGGAGAGTGCACCATGGCAATGGATGTCGGCGGCGCCAAAGGCGGCGTCAAGTCAGACATCAACGTGACGCCGCTCGTGGACGTCATGCTCGTGCTGTTGATCATCATGATGATCATCGCCCCGCTGCTGCAGAAGGGCGTTGACGTCAAGCTGCCGACGGCCACCAACAGCGCTGACAAGCCGGAAACGCAGGACCAGACCGTCGTGGGCGTGACCCCCGACGGCCGGTTCTGGGTGAACGGCGTGCAGGTGCCGGACGCGGACGTTCGCAGCCGTGTGGATGACATTCTCGAAGGCAAGAAAGAGAAGATCATCCTCATCAAGGCCGACGAAGACGCGCCCTACGGCCGCGTGATGGAGATGATGGACTCGCTGCGCCAGGCTGGCATCGAGGACATGGGACTCATCACCGAGCGCCGGGCTCAGGCGGCGGGGGGGAACTGACATGTCGCACCATAACCACATGGGCGCTGACAAGATCGTCACCGCCAAGAAGCTCCAGGCCAACGGCGACATGAACATCACGCCGATGATCGACGTGCTGCTGGTGCTGCTGGTGATCTTCATGGCGGCGCTGCCCCTCTCGCAGAAGGGCATCGACGTGAACCTGCCGGCGGAGACCAAGACCAAGGATCAGAAGACGCTCGACATCTCCCAGATCGTGCTGGAGTACTCGAACGACAAGAAGATCTCGGTCAACAAGCAGGACGTCACCCTGCGCGACCTCGGAGACATGCTCCGGAAGATCTACGAGGAACGCAAGGACAAGACGATGTTCATCGCCGCCGATGGCGGCCTGCGCTACGGCGACATCGTCGACGTGATCGATGCGGCCAAGGGTGCGGGTGTCGAGAAGGTCGGCATCATCACCGAGGGCATGCGGAAGGCGGCGCAGGCCGGCGGCAACTAGCCGTCACGCCAGCGTCCGAGGTTCTACCATCGGGCCGTCCTCCTTCGGGGGACGGCCCGATGTGTTTTTGCGGCGGTTCCAGCCGGGAGACATGCAGATGGCGCGGTCACGACTCTGCCTGATTGGTGCGCCCTGGGACGGCTCGTCGTCGTTCGTGCGCGGCGCCGCGGCGGCGCCGCCACGCATTCGCGAGGCGCTGTGGTCCGACTCGACCAACAGCTCGACCGAACTCGGTATCGCCATCGAGCCCGACACGTTCGACGACGGCGGCGACCTGCCGATGCCCGGTGACGCGGCCGGCGCGCGGCTGCTGATCGAACAGGCCGTCACCTCGGTGGTGCTGGCCGGCGGCATCCCCGTGGTCCTCGGCGGCGACCATTCGATCTCCTATCCCGCCCTGCGCGCGTTCAGGCGCCAGCCGCCCGCCACCATCCTCCACATCGACGCGCACGGCGACCTCTACGACGAGTTCGGGGGCGATCGCTACTCGCACGCCTGTCCCTTCGCCCGCATCATGGAGGAGGGGCTCGCGGGACGGCTGGTGCAGGTCGGCATCCGCACCGCCACGGCTCACCTGCGGGCCCAGGCGGCGCGCTTCGGCGTCGAGGTCCACGGCCCCCACCGCCCGGCCGACGTGCCCGTGGAGTCGCTGCAGGGGCCGCTGTACGTGTCGCTCGACCTCGATGGCCTCGACCCGGCCTACGCGCCCGGTGTGGCGCATCCGGAGCCCGGCGGGCTCAGCACGCGCGACGTGGTGCAGTTGCTGCACCGCATCACGGCGCCGATCGCCGGCGCCGACATCGTCGAGTACAACCCGGCGCTCGACACCCGCGATCTCACGGCGCGGGTGGCCGCCAAGCTGCTGAAGGAAATACTGGCGGTGGCGATCCGCAACGCCCGCTGACGTCGACGCCGGCGCCTCGACCAGGCCGGGGCAATACCGCCGCTGCGGTACGATCCGGTGGATGCCCGTCCGCGCCGTGCCGGCCTCCCGCCCTTCGCCACCCAACCACCGCGTCACGCCGGCCCTCGTCCGGGCCGCCCGGGCCGCCGGGCGACCGGTGAGCCTCACCCTGGTGCGGCACGCGGAATCCGAGCGCAACGTGGCCCGGAAGGGCCGCCGCTTCTTCGCCACTGCCGACGATCGCGCCGCCGTGGCCGGCGTGGCCGACCATCGCACCCCGCTCACGGCGCGGGGCCGGCGTCAGGCCGACGTGAGCGGCCCGCGCCTGTGGACGGCCCAGGGGCCCTTCGACCTGGCCTGGCACTCGGGCTACGCCCGCACACGAGAGACGCTCGAGCGCCTGCTGGCGGGGGCGCCGGCCGGCCCTCGCGCCAGGGTGGCGGTGCGGCACCACCTGTTCCTGCGCGAACGCGACACCGGCTACACCTACGACATGACCGAGCGGGAGGTGCGTCGCGCCTTCCCCTGGCTGCAGGCCTACTGGGACACCTACGGGCCGGTGTTCGGCCGCCCGCCAGGCGGCGAGAGCCTCGCCGACGTCGCCAAGCGCGGCTACCTGTTCCTGAACATGGTCTTTCGTGAGGCGGCGGGGAAGCGCGTGCTGGTGGTGAGCCACGGCGGCACGATGTGGATGCTGCGCATGCTGCTCGAGCGCTGGTCGTGGGACGAGGCCGAGCGGCACTACACCACCGGCGTCATCCCGCAGTGCAGCGTCACGCCCTACGTGTTCGATCCCGCGGCCGGGCGGCTGACCGCGCCGCCGGCGCCCCTCGTGTACTACGCCGCCGCCGATCTGCGCGAGGCGGCGGCCGGCGACCGCGGCTGATCGCCCGCGGCCCGCTCGCGCGACCCGAAAACGACAACGGCCGGGACCGCCCGAAGGCGATCCCGGCCGTGCGAAGAGTCCAGTGCGACGTCCGCCGGAGGGCCCGGCGGCGCCGGCCCGGTTAGTTGAAGCTGTAACGGAAGCTCAACATGATCTGGTACACGTCACCCAGGCCCGTGTTCCCCTGGAAGGTGCTTCTGACGAGATCGCCGTTGACCACGGCCAGCCGGTAGCTCGCGCGTCCCTGCGCGTCGGGCGCAGCGTTGGTGAGGATCTGGGCGCCGTTGGCGCCCGTGGTCGGCAGCACGAGGCGCTTCGACACACCCCAGTCGTGATTCAGCAGGTTGCTGAAGTTCGAGATGTCGAGCCGCACCTGGGCCGCGTTGCGCTTGCCGCCGATGTTCTTGAACACGTCCTGCACGATGCTGAGGTCGGCGCGGTTGAACATCGACATGTTCAGCCCGCCGCGCTTGGCGTATTCGCCGCGGTGCCCCTTCAGGTAGGGGTCCTGCTGGATGTACGCCTCGAACGCGGCCGCCTGTTCGGCCGCCGTGAACGTGCGGCCGCCGGACGCGAACTGGACGAAGTTCATCTCGGAGGTGTCGCGCGGGATGTAGATCAGGTCGTTGCCGCTCGCGCCATCACCGTTCATGTCGCCGTTGAACACGTAGCTGGCGACGTTGGAGAAGTTCTGGTTCGAAGGCCGGGCTTCCCAGAACACCGACACCGACGTCGAGCCGAACGAGAAGTACTCGCGCGAGTACGACGCGCTGACGAACGCGCGATGGCCCTGGGTGTAGGCCGAGCGGCCGAGACCGGGATTGTTCGGGTCGGCGGCGTGCTGGTTGTTGGCGAA
>JADZCY010000235.1 GCA_020851325.1 Acidobacteriota bacterium
AGCACGTAGCTGCGGATCTGTGAGCCGAAGGCGATGTCCTTCTTCACGCCGCCGATGTTCTCGAGCTTGGCCTGCTGCTCCTTGACCTTCAGGTCGTAGAGGCGCGCCTTCAGCACCTTCATCGCGACGTCGCGGTTCTTGTGCTGCGAGCGCTCGTTCTGACACGACACGACAATGCCGGTCGGCAAGTGCGTGATGCGCACCGCGGAGTCGGTGACGTTGACGTGCTGGCCGCCGGCGCCGCTCGAGCGATACGTGTCGACGCGCAGGTCCTTTTCCGGGATGTCGATCTCGATGTCGTCATCCATCTCCGGCCAGACGTACACGGAGGCAAACGACGTGTGGCGGCGCGCCGCCTGGTCGAACGGCGAGATGCGCACCAGGCGATGCACGCCCGCTTCCGCCGACATCAACCCGAACGCGTATTCGCCGGTCAGCGTGAAGGTGACGCTCTTGAGGCCGGCTTCTTCAGCGGGCTGGTAGTCCAGGATGACGCGCTTGAAGCCGCGCTTCTCCGCCCACTTCAAATACATGCGGAGCAGCATCTCGGCCCAGTCCTGCGACTCGGTGCCGCCGGCGCCCGGATGGATGGTGATGATGGCGTTGGCGGCGTCGTGCTCGCCGCTCAGCATCTTCTTGATCTCGCCGGCTTCCACTTCGGCTTCGAGGGCGTCGAGCGCCTTCTCGAGATCGCCGGCCACGTCCTCGCCGCCCTGCGCCCACTCGACGAGCACACCGGTGTCCTCGATGCGCTGCCGCAGCAGGTTGCGCAGGTCGTTGTCTTCGCTGACGCGCTGGCGCCGCCGCAGCGTCACCTGCGCCTCGGCCTGGTTGTTCCAGAAGTCGGGCGCGGCAATGCGCGCTTCGAGCCGGCTCAGTTCTTCGTCGAGGCGAGCGGCGTCAAAGATAACTCCGTAGATCAGCGGCCCGGGCAAGCAGGCCGGAAGAACGACGGATTAGTTCATCGATGACGATCGCCATGGGCTCCTGAACGCGGCAAGCAGCGCCAGGATCGCCAGGACGATGGCGGCGTGGGCTGCGCGGTCTCCCATTGTGGCATACACGGTGCGCTCCGTCACGAAGCGCACCTCACCGACCACGGTCGTGGTTTCGCCAAGATCGGTGCGCGTCAGCACGCGCCCGTACGGATCGACGATGCCGGTGATGCCGGTGTTGGCGGCGCGAATCAGATAGCGGCCCTGCTCGATCGATCGCAGCATCGCCATCTCGAAGTGCTGGAAGGGCGCCGACGACTCGCCGTACCACGCGTCGTTGGTGATCGTCGTCAGCAGTTCGCTGCCCTGACGCACGGCCTCGCGCATCAGCCCGGGATAGGTCACCTCGTAACAGATCGCCGTGCTCATCATGTGCCCATTGATCGGCAGCATCGTCACGAGCGTGCCGGGACTGAAGTCCGACACCGCTTCGACCAGCGGCTTCACGAAAAACAGCAGGTCCTTGTAAGGCACGTACTCGCCGAACGGCACCAGGTGCATCTTGCGATAGACGGCCGCCGTGCTTCCCGCGGGATCGAGCATGAACGCCGAGTTGTAGAAACGGTTCGGTGTGCCGCGCTCGATTTCGTCCGAGCCGAACAGCAGCGGCACGCCGGTGGACCGCACGAGGTTGCGAACGATGACCTCGCCGGTCGGGTCTTCGTTGAACAGGAACGGCGTCGCCGACTCCGGCCACAACACCACTTCGGCGCCGGCGGCAATCGCTTGCCGCGTCATCGTCGTGTAGCGATCGACGATCTCACCGGCCTTGGCGCGGTTCCACTTGTCCACTTGCTGGATGTTGGCCTGGATGAGACCAACCTTCACCGGGGTTCCTGCCTGCGTGAGGCGATTGTCGGCCAACCGGAGTCCGCCCCAGAGCGCCGTCACGCCAATCAACAGCACCGTGGCCACCAGCGCCTGCATCTGCCGTCGCGGCGCCGAAACCACGACCAGTGCAAACCCGGCGTTGACGAGCCCGACGAAGAGCGACAGCAGATAGATGCCGCCGATGCTGGCCGCCTGCGCGATCGGCAGCACCGTCACCATCGTGTTGCCGAGCGGAATCCACGGGAAGCCGCCGATCATGAAGCTGCGCGCGTATTCGAAGCTCACCCACACCGCGGCGAAAAGCGGCACGCCAATCCAGCCGAGACGGCGAATCAGGAACGCCGCGATGGCGCCGGTGAGCGCGAGATAGGCCGCGAGATAGAAGACCAGCAGCAACGCCGCGCCGGCGGCCAGCGGCAACGGCAGACCGCCGAACGTGCTCACGGTGTTGGCGGTCCAATACATCGTCCCAAGGTAGAAGACGCTGCCGGCGAGGAGACTGAGCAGGAAGCCGCGGCGGACCGAGACGCCCGGCAGGTGGCCCGGACGTCCGCGCCAGCCCGTCAGCGCGACGAGCCAAGGCACGAGCGCGATGAAACCGACGGCGCCGTGACCGTAGCGGGGAAACGAGAGCGCGAGCAGCGCGCCCGAGAGGAGAGCTAGCGCACGATCCAGGGCTGGAGCTTCTCTTCTTTCTTGAGACGCGCGACAACGGCGTCGGCCTGTCGCGATTCCTTGAACTTGCCGATGCGGACGCGGAACATCTGCGGGGCGCCGGCGGCGGGTGACATCACGTAGGCCTGGTAGCCCTTGCCCAGCAGGCGGCTCGCGAGGCCGTCGGCGTCGCCACGCTCGCGAAACGCCGCCACCTGAATGGCAATGCCGGGGCCGGCAGGTTCACCGGGTGCCGTTGCCGCGGCCGCGACAGGCGGTGCAGGAGCCGGCTTCGCAGGTGCGGGTGCTGGTGTGGGCGCGGGCGCGGCGGGTGCTGGTGCGGGCTGAGCCTGCGCCGTCTGCGACGGCGGCGGCGCCGCGGGCTCGGGCGCTTCGGCGACCGGCTCGAGGCGCTCGCGCGGCGGCGCGTCCTTGGCGAGGTTCTGATAGTCGGCTTCGGGTGGCGAAACGACTTGATCAGCGGGGAGGGCCGGCGGTTCCGGCACTTCGGCGGCGGCTTCGGCCGTCGCCGCCTGATCGATGTCCACCAGCACGCCGCGGCCGACGAGGAAGCCGGACAGGAACGTCACGATGAGGACCACCGCGGCGGCCATCGCGAGAAACAGCAACTGCTTGCCGTTCAACTGAATCTCGTGGAACGCGTCGTCGTGGGTTGTAGTCGGCATAAGCCCGTGGTGCTCAGTATTTTAGCATCAGTCCCCGGGACCGAGCCTGGTCTTCAGCGCGAGCGCGGCGGCCGATTTGGGTTCGAGGACGAGCGCGCGATCGACGAACGGCCGCGCCGCCGCGGCGTCGCCGGCCGCCAGCAGCGCTTCGGCCAGCGCCAGCAGCGTGTCGACACGTTCTTCGCTCCACACGGCAATCTTGAACGCCTGCACGGCGTCCTCGGAGCGGCCACGACGCACGTAGACGCGGCCCAGCAGGACCTGCGCGTCGGCGAGGTACGGCGACAGGAACAGGGCGCGGCGCAGTTCCTGTTCGGCCTCGGCGTCCGATTCGCGATCGTAGGCACGACGCGCGGCATCGAGGTGGAAGGTCGCCAGCGCCGCCTGGTCGCGCTGGCCCGAGGTCATGACGGCCGCGTCGACGCGCGGGCGCACGGCGTCGAGCCGCACGTGCAGCCGCTCCAGCCCACGCGGGATCGTGTCGGTGCCGCCACCGGCCTTGGCGGTTGCCGCGGCGTAGCGCGCCGACAGGCGTGTCGCCAGTTCGCGCTCGCGCGCGGCTTCGAGCGGCGCGCCCATCTGTTGCAGCGCCGCGCCGAGGACAAAGTGCGCATCGCCATCGGCGGGATCGCGGCGCACGGCTTCGCGCAGCCAATACGCCGCGCCGTTGGCGTCCTTGTCCAGCCAGTAGGCGTAGCCAAGATTGAAAAAGTAGTCGGACTCGGCCGGTTCGAGTTCGGTGGCCTGGTTGAAGAAATACGTCGCGCGGCCGGCCTGCTCGTTGCCGCCGCCACGGCGCAATTGCAGCACGCCCAGTGCGTTGGCGACTGCTGCCTGCGTCTGCTGCGACTGCAGGCCGCTCAGCACGTCGAACGCCTCGTCATCGCGCTTCAGCGACATCAACGACAGCGCCGCTCGAAAGCGGGCATCGCGGTACGCGGTGCGGCCCGCGGCCACCGGCGTCACCGCGTCGAGCGCGCGCTGATGGCTGCCCAATTCGGTCTGCGCGTCCCACAACGCCAGCCGTGCGGCGTCGTAGTCGGGCGTGGTCTTCAGCGTCTGTTCGAACAACGACCGGCTGGTCTGCGGTTGATCGGCAAGCAACCCCTTCACGAACATCTCGAACGCCGCCGGCTGCGGCGGTGGAGTCCAGCGGCTCGCCAGTTCCGGCAAGCCGGACACGCCAGCGGCCAGACGAGCGGTCATCGCAAACAAGCCGCTCACCGGCCCGCGCTCGGTGACCTCGGACGACAGCCGGCCGTTGTCCAGACCAATCAATCGTGCCGCCAGCACGATCTCGTCGTTCACCGCTTCGATGCGTCCGACGACTACCGCGGCCACGCCCAGCGTCTGCCCCACCTTGATCGCGGAGGCGCGGCTGATGGTGGCATCCTCCGGCACCTGCAGGCGGTCGAAGGTGAGCAACCGCTCGTCGCGCGACACCACGTGCATGCCGCCGGCGTCGAGTGCGTCGCCGACGAGCACGGCCAACCCCTCGCGCAGCCACTCCACTCGCAGCACGCCGTTCGGGTTCTCGAATGGGAGCACGACGACGCTGCTGCCCGCCGGCAACTGCGCGGCAGCGGGCACGGCCGCGATGAGAAGAAGAATGAATCCGCCGAGCGCCTGGAGCGCGCGTCTCACGACGCCTCCAGCAACGACGCATCCTTCGGCCGCACGCCACGCACGGTCACCTGCAGGCGGCACGTCGGTCCCACTTCGTCGACCTCGACGTCCGCATCGAGACCGCTGGCGCGCAGCACCTCGGCGTACATCGCGCCGTAATAGCGGCGCATCGGCACGAACGACGGCTCACGCAGATACTCGAACAACGGCGAGCTGATGACGATCTCGCCGGTGCCTCGACGCACGCGCGTCTTCACGGTGGATTCGGTGATCGTCTCGCACACCATGTCGCGTGCCAGACCGAGCGTGGCGCGCGTGCGCCAGGCCAGCGGCAGGCGGCCAATGGTGCGCAGGCGGAACGGTGAGACATCGGCCAGCGCCCACGACGCCGCGCACGCCCCCGCCGCGGCGGGAATGCGCCGATCGTCAGGCGTCTCTTCGCGGTGCAGGAAACTGAGGACGGCGCCGAGCGGCGCCAGCCCCATGCGGCCTTCGCGCATGCCGGTGGGACTCAACCAGTTCTCGTAGAAGTCGAGGCGTGTGGGCGCGACGTCGGCGATCCCCTGATGAAGGCTGGCGATGAGGAGGCGGCCTATCCCCGCGTCAATCATGTCCGTCCGTTCACTGTAGAATGCGAAGTGCCCGCGGACCCGGCCCGCATCATCCAACGACGCGCGTAGCGTACTGCACCGACCCGGTCGAGTCAACGAACCGACAGACATGATACTGCCTCTTCACGAAGCCCTTCGTTCACGTGTGCGCGCCGTGCTGGCTGAGGCGCATGGCCTTGGCGATGAGGCCGGGATCCAGATTGCCATCGAAACGCCGCCCAACCGCACGTTCGGCGACCTCGGCACACCCGTCGCGTTCGACCTCGCGCGCCGGCTCCGCAAGGCGCCGCGGGCCATCGCGCAGGACCTGGCGGCGCAGCTTGGCGCCATCCCGGGCGTGGCGCGGATCGGAGCCGCTCCGAATGGCTACCTGAACGTCTTTCTCGATCGGCGTGCGTATCTGCTCGCGCGGCTCGGCCTCGAAGGCACCGCGCCGGCGCTGCCGGTCCGCGGACTGAAGACCATCGTCGAGCACACCGCGATCAACCCGAACAAGGCCGCGCACATCGGCCATCTGCGCAATTCGGCGCTCGGCGACACGCTGGTCCGCGTGCTGCGCTTTCGCGGCACGCCCGTCGAAGTGCAGAACTACATCGACGACACCGGCGTCCAGGTCGCCGACGTCGTCGTCGGGTTTCAGGAACTGCAAAAGTTGGATCTCGACGCTGTTCGCCAGATCGCGGACACGACGCGCTTCGACTATTACTGCTGGGACCTCTACGCGCGCGTGACCGAATGGTACGACGGCGACAAGGAACGGCTGAAGATCCGCGCCGCCGCGTTGCACGCCATCGAACACGGCGAGGCGCCGACGGCGACGCTGGCGGCGTTCATCGCCGACCGCATCGTCCGCTGCCACCTGAAGACGATGGCGCGCCTGAACATCGACTACGAGTTGTTGACGTGGGAGGGCGACATCCTGCGGCTGCAGTTCTGGGCGCGCGCGTTCGACGTGCTGAAAGAGACCGGCGCGGTGTTCCTGCAGAGCGAGGGCCGCCTTGCCGGCTGCTGGGTCATGCGCATCGACGAGGACGCGGAGACCGACGGCGAGCCGAACGAGGACGAAGCCGACGCCGCGGATCAGCGCGAGAAGGTGATTGTGCGATCGAACGGTACGGTCACCTACGTCGGCAAGGACATGGCGTATCAGTTCTGGAAGTCCGGCATCCTCGGGAAGGATTTCCACTATCGTGAGTTCGCCACGCGCATGGACGGCGACACGCTCTGGGCGACGACGAGCCGCACCGATCTCGCGGTGGCGACGCATCCGCCCTTCGGCGCCGCGGCCGCTACTTACAACGTCATCGACGTCCGTCAGTCGTATCTGCAGAAGCTGCTGAAGCAGGCGCTCGTCGCCGTCGGCCATCCCGACGAAGCCGATCGGCTCCACCACTTCTCGTACGAGATGGTGGCGCTGTCGCACGACACGGCGCGCGAACTGGGCTTTGCGCCGCCGGCCGATTCCGAAGAAGCGAAGAAGCCGTTCGTCGAGGTGTCGGGGCGCAAGGGCCTCGGCGTCAAGGCCGACGACCTGATCGATCGCGTCATCGACAAGGCGATGGCCGAAGTCGAGAAGCGCCAACCGGAGACGCCCGAGGCCGATCGACGCCGCATTGCCGAAGCCATCGGCATTGCCGCGGTGCGCTACTTCCTCGTCAAGTTCTCGCGCACCAAGGTGATTGCGTTCGACATCGACGAGGCGGTCAGCTTCGAGGGCGAGAGCGGTCCGTACCTGCAGTACGCCGTGGTCCGCGCCACCAAGATCTTCCAGAAGGTCGAGGAGCGCACCGGCGTCACCGAAGCGGCGCTGCTGGCCGGCCTGACGACGACGCCGCCGGCGTTTCTGGAGGGCAGCGACGGCGACCACGAGCTGTGGGCGCTCATCCTCGAATGCTCACGCCTCGACGACATCGTCGAGCAGGTCGTGCGCTCACTCGAATTCTCGGTGCTGGCCAAGTACGGCTTCGGCCTGGCGCAGATGTTCAACGGCTTCTACCACAAGGCGCCCATCCTCAACGAGGAGCGCGCCGACGTCCGGCAATGGCGTGCCGCGGGCGTTGTCTATTTCCGCCAGCAGCTCACTCGCGTGCTCGATTTGATGGGCATCGCCGTGCCGCCGCGGATGTAGGAAGAGAGACACACCATGCCCGTGATTGCTGTTTCACAGAACCGCCGCCTCACCGACTACCTCGAATCGGTGCGACGCGCCGGTGGCACGCCGCTCGAAGTGGGCGCCGGCGCGGAAGACGCGGCCGCCATTGTCAGTCGCGTCGACGGCGTGCTGCTGACCGGCGGCGATGACGTCGAGCCCGGGCTATACGGGGAAGCCGCGCACGCCACCTTCACCGCGTCGGAGCCGGGTCGCGACACGTTCGAGATCGCGCTGGTGCGCGCGGCGATCGCCGCGGACGTGCCCCTGCTGGCCATCTGCCGCGGCACGCAGGTGCTGAACGTGGCGCTCGGCGGATCGCTCGTCCAGGACATCCCGTCGCAGGTGACGGGCGCGCTCGAGCATTCGATTCCCGAGCCGCGCTTCGCGGTGGCGCACGACGTGTGGGTATCACGCGGGTCGCGGCTGTGGACGATCATGCGGGAAACGCTCGACGGCGAAAGCCTGTCGGTGAACTCGCGGCATCACCAGGCCGTGAATCGACTGGGCGAAGGCCTCGAGGCGACGGCGACGGCGCCGGACGGGGTCATCGAGACCATCGAGCGAGCGGCGTCGCGCTTCTGCATCGGCGTGCAGTGGCATCCCGAAAACTTCTGGCGTACGGGCGAGTTCCGCGCCCTGTTCGAGCACTTCATCGAAGCGGCGCGACAGACGCGGCCGAAGTAGGACCGCGCTTCGCCACGGGACCGCGCCTCCGGCGCGGTAGGAGTATGGGACCGCGCTTCGCGCGGTGGGATGCTCCTCATCGGCGAAGCCGCGAAGTCCCGCCGCTCCCCTACGCTGCGCCGCCGAGATCCAGCACGGCGACTGTTTCGACGTGTGCGGTGTTGGGGAACAGATCGAACGCGTGCAGCGTGGCCACCGTGTAGCCGGCGTCGAGCAGTACGCGGACGTCGCGGGCCAGCGTCGGCACGTCGCACGACACGTAGATCAACCGGCCCGGCTTGACGCGCAGCACGCCTTCGATGGCGGCCTTCGACAGTCCCGTACGCGGTGGATCGACCACCATCGACTGGACCTCGATGCGGCGCTTGCCGCGCAGATACTCCTCCACCGGCAGATGCCGCGTCTGCACGAGACCGCGCCACGGCTCCATGTTGCGCGCCAGGTCGTGCGCCGCCAGCGGGTCCCCTTCCACCGCCACCACCGGTACGCGTCCCTGCGCCGCGGCGGCCAGGCTGAACAGGCCGACACCGGCATAGAGATCGGCCACCGGACCGGGACGCATCGCGTCCACGACATGCGCCACCAGCGCGTCCACCAGATGGCGATTGCCCTGGAAGAACGCACGCGTATCGCGCGTCAGCGTCCACGACGCCGCGCCGCGCGTGAAGACGTCGGTCACCTGCGAGACGCCAGACAACGTGCGCACACGCGGCGATCCCTCGTGACCGTACGACACGCCGGTCAGGCCCGGCAGCGCGGTCCACGGCGCCAGCCCTGATGGATCTTCGTCGGCGCGCAATTCGAGGTGAACGGCCCGCTCGCTGGCATCGCGGTTCTCGGCGAGTTCCACCACGCGCAGCGGTGCGAGTGCCGTGGCCGGCAGCGCTTGCGCCGCGGCAATCAACGCCTCGGTCGACGGCAGCAGTTGCCCGGTCGTCGCAGGATCGCAGACATCATGCGAATGTTCGCGCAGGAAGCCGATCCGACCACCCATCACGTGCAGACGCGCCCGCATGCGATAGCCGGTGGTCGGTGACGATTCGACGACGACGTCGCGCTCGAGCGGGTGGCGGGCGATACGCCGAAAGGCATCGCCGATGATCTGCTGCTTCAGCGTGAGCTGGTGATCGTAGCGCGCGTGCGCGAACACGCAGCCGCCGCACGGATTCGGTTCGCCGACACGCTCGGCAGAAGCGGTGACGACGGTCACCACCTCGGCCCAGGCGGTGCCGCGCTGCACGCGCTCGATGCGGGCGTCCACTTCCTCACCCGGCAGCGCGCCGGCCACCAGCACGACGGCGCCGTCGTGGCGGGCCAGCATGCGCCCGCCCGCAACCGCGCGTTCGATCGTCAACCGCAGGATGTCGCCACGGGTCATCGTCTGCCACTCAGAATGCGAAGTCTGGGATGCGCGCACGCTCGCGAACGAGACGCGCAACGGCAGCGGCATGCGCACGACGGAACGCCTCCGCGTCCATGCGGCCACGAAACGGTTCGATCTCCTGCGACGCCTCGCTCTCGAGCCCGTCGCGGTCGGCTGCGGGCAAGGCACGGAGCACGTCATTCAGCAGCGCACGGCCGACCACCTCGAGGCGATCGAGCACGGCCTGCCGCGCATCCCCGCGTGCATGTTCGGCGTCGTGCCGCAGGGCATCGAGATCGCGGATGGCGGCGTCGAGCGACGCGTCGGCCATCGCGGCCAGGCGATCGCTGCCGCGCAGCACGGTGAGCCGGGCCAGCAGCGTGTCGATGTGGCCGCGCAGCGATCGGC
>JADZCY010000236.1 GCA_020851325.1 Acidobacteriota bacterium
ATCTTCGCCAGCGGCTTCAGCGGCCACGGCCTGATGATGTCGCCAGCCACGGGCCTGATCGTCGCCGAGATGATCACGCACGGCCGCAGCGACACGTTCGACGTCGGCATCTTCGCGCCCGACCGCTTCGCCCGCGGCGCTCTGGTTCACGACGGCGCGACGATCTAGCGCGCCGTCGGCGCCGGGACTGCATCCCGCGGCGGGAGGCCCCTCGACTTCGCTCGGGGCAAGCGGGAGGCGGGAGGCGGACGCCGGCTGGCCCTGCCGCCACTGCATACTTGTCGGGACGACACCTCTGTCGGGACTACCATCGCGGCGGGAGCGTCTCGCCCTCAGCTTCGCGTCCCGACACCGCGGCGCACCGAGAGCCTCTGGCCCAAAGCGAAACTGAGGGGTTGGCGCTCCCGCGGGGGAGAGCAGTCCCGGGATGTATGCCGTCCCGAAAGAACTGATCTCCCGGCGTGGTTCCGCTAAACCCGGCGAACGCGAAGAAAGTTCGCCACTCCGCAGTCCAGATCGGGCGTCACGTTCACCACCACCACGGTCGCGCCGGGGGCGAGGCGGCCGGACTGGCGGAGCTGATCGATGACGCTCGAGGCGACCGTGTCGACGTCGCCTTCGATGGAGGTGACCACCGGCAGCGTGCCCCACCATTGGCCGAGGCGCCGCGCGATGTCTTCGCGGTCGCTGGCGGCGTAAATCGGCGCGCGCGGGCGGCGCATCGAGAGCAACCGCGGTGTGCGGCCTTCGCGTGTCACCGCAATGATGGCGTCTGCGCCGGCCTTGCGCGACAACGTGACGGCAGCGTCGCACAACGCGCCCGCATGATCGGGCGGCCCGGCCACACCGTGATGCTGCTCGTGCTCGGCCAGTTCCGCCTCTCGGATGATGGCGTCGAGCATCTGCACGCTGCGCACCGGGAAATTCCCCGACGCGGTTTCGCCCGACAGCATGATGGCGTCGGCGCCCTGCACCACCGCCGTCGCCGCGTCGCTCACCTCGGCGCGCGTCGGCCGCGATTCGGTGCGCATCGATTCGAGCACCTGCGTCGCCAGCACCGTCGGCACGCCGCGCTGCCGCGCCCGCCGCAGGATGTCGCGCTGCACGCGCGGGACGCGCTGCAGTGGAATCTCCAGGCCGAGATCGCCGCGTGCCACCATCACGCCATTGGCCGCCGACAGGATCGCGTCGAGATGCTCGAGCGCCTCGGGGCGTTCCAGCTTGGCGATGATCGGCACATCCGGCCGGCCCTCGCGCGTCGTGATCGCGCGCGCCGTCGCGATGTCCGCCGCCGTCTGCACGAACGACAGCGCGACGATGTCGACGCCGAGCGCGAGGCCGAAGGCGAGGTCGCGTTCGTCCTTCTCGGTGACGCCAACGGCGGGCAGCGGCACGCCGGGGGCGTTGATGCCCTTGTGCTCGCCGAGCGCGCTCCCGTACACCACCGACGTCGTCACCTTCCCCGCCGATACACTCTCGACCCGAAGCTCGACATGCCCGTCGTCCAGGAGCAGGCGATCGCCGGCCGACAACGCCGTCGCCAGCGGCGCATACGACGTGTAAACGTGACCGGGCTCGCCGATGCCGTCGCCGATCTCGATGACGAGCGGCTCACCCACCGTCAGCGGTACCGGCTGTCCACCACGGAGCTTGCCGGTGCGGATCTTCGGTCCGGACAGGTCCTGCAGCACCGCGATCTGCCGCCCGGCCCGGGCCGCCGCTTCGCGGACAATCCGGAAGCGCGCCGCGTGTTCGGCGGCGGTGCCGTGCGAGAAGTTGAAGCGGAAGACGTCGGCGCCGGCCGTCACCAGCGCGTCGATGGTGCCGGGATCGCTCGAGACGGGCCCCAGAGTCGCGATGATCTTCGTGTGCCTCACGCCGGTAGTCTACAATCGAGGGTCTGTCCGTCCCCCTTTTTGATGCCGTGCTCGACGCTGCCGCGGCAGGCGGCGTCCCGACCGTGTCGGCCGATACCGGCATGGCGCTACAGGCGCTGGTTCGGGACCACGCCGTGACGCGCGTGCTCGAAATCGGCACGGGTTTCGGCGCATCGGCCATCTGGCTGGCGTCGGCGCTGCCCGCGAACGGACACCTCATCACCCTGGAGCGCGCGGCCGACCGCGCCGCCACTGCGCGTACGCTCGTGGAACAGGCCGGGCTTGCCGATCGCGTCAGCGTGATGATTGGCGAGGCGTCGCGCTTCCTGCACAAACTCGCGGGGCCGTTCGACCTCGTTTTCCAGGACGGCGACGCCGATCAACACGCGGCGCTGTCCGATCGACTGCTGGCACTGCTCGCACCGGGCGGCCGGCTGGTGACGCACCAGTCCGACGGCGGCCTGCGCATCCGGATCAAGGAAGCCGCATCATGAGCGACCGTCTCACCGAGTTCCGCCAGTTCCGCGAGAAGATGAACGCCCGCATCCACGAGAGCGGCAACCTCGACATCAAACGCTTTTTCGCGCTCGACTCGAGGGCGTATGAAGACGGCGCGCTGCCGGTGAAGACGAAGGAACTGCTCGGCCTCGTCGCCTCGCTCGTCCTGCGCTGCGACGACTGCGTCACCTATCACATCGTCCGCTGCCGCGAAGAAGGCGTGACGCGCGACGAGTTCTTCGAAACCTTCAACGTGGCGCTGGTCGTCGGCGGATCGATCACGATTCCGCACCTGCGCCGCGCCGTTGCCACCCTCGACGAAGTGGAGCAGATGTAATGGCGGTACGGGACTGGCTGAGCATGGTGAAGGCCGACGCGACGCGGCGCGGCCTCGACGCGGTGGGACCGCTGCTGGATGGA
>JADZCY010000237.1 GCA_020851325.1 Acidobacteriota bacterium
CGGCGGCAGCAGGAGGCCGACATTGCCCGGCTCATCGTGTCGATGGGCCGGCCGCTGACCGAGGCGCAGCTGCAACTGTTCTTTCTCATCGCCAGCGTGATCGTCCGGCACCGCCCCGACGGCATCGCCTCGCTGGCCGACGCCGATGTGGCCGATGCCGCTGGCGCCATGGCGGCCACGCTCGAAGCCGCAACGCGGGGCGTGATCGCCCAGGTTCCCGGCGCCAACCGGGTCAGCGAAGGACTGCGCCGGCAGGTGGACGGCATGCTCGCCGAGGTGGGTCGCGACGCCGGGTCCCGCTTTGCCGCCGAAGCCGCACTGGTCCTGCGCGGGGTGGAACGTGGCGCCGGACATCAGGACGGCGACGCCGGGGCCGGGCCAGAGGACTACCTGACGCTGTTGAAGCGGGTGTTGCCGCCGCTGCCGGAGGCGCCGCGGGCCGATCCGCCGCCGGCCATCATCCTGCCGTGACGTGTTATCATCACGGTTTGTCCGAGGAGTCGTAACGATGGCTATGCGTTGTGAAATCTGTGGCAAGGGACCGGTTGTCGGCCGGAAGGTGTCCCACGCCCACAATGTCCGTCCCCGCCGCTTCGAGCCCAACCTGCAGAACGTCCGTGCAGTGGTCAACGGCGCCACCAAGCGCTTGCGCGTCTGCACGCGCTGCATCCGCTCGCAGAAGATCGTCAAGGCCGCCTGACACGGCCCGGCTGACGCGATGACGCACGAGGTCCTCAGCCCCGCCGACGCAGTGCCCGCCATCGGCCCCTATTCACCGGGGCTGCGCGTCGGCAACATGCTGTTCCTGTCCGGGTCGATCCCGCTGGATCCCTCCACCGGTCAACTGGTGCCGGGCGACATCACGGTCCAGGCCGATCGCGTGCTCCAGAACATCGGCGCGCTGCTGAAAGCCGGCGGCGCCGATTACCGCAATGTCGTCAAGACGACGGTATTTCTCGTCGACATGAACGAGTTCGCGGCGATGAACGAGGTGTACGCCCGCTACTTCACGGCGCCGTTCCCGGCCCGCTCCACCGTGCAGGTCTCGCGCCTGCCCCGCGACGTCCGTCTCGAAATCGAAGTCATCGCGGTCCTCGACTGACGTCGAGCACGCCGGCGACGCCGCGCAGGGACTTGATCACCTTCTCCAGGTGCTTCATGTCCCGGATCTCCACCGTCATCCCGATCGTCGCGTGCACCGCGTCGCCCGTCGTGGCTTCGAGGTTCGTGATGTTCGTGTTGATCTCCGCCACTCGCGCGCTCAGCGCCGCCAGCATCCCCTTCCGGTCCTCGACCTCCATCGTCAGGCGCACGGTGTAGGGCGCGGTGTCGCTGCCCTTGTCCCACTCGACTTCGATGCGGCGTTCGGGGTCGTACTGCAGGTTGACGACGTTCGGACAGTTGGCGGAATGGACGGACACGCCCTTGCCGCGCGTGATGTAGCCGACGATCTTCTCGCCGCGGATGGGATTGCAGCAGCGGGCGCGGAACACCATCAGTTCGTCGGCGCCGCGCACCTTGATGCGGTCCGGTTCGCCCCCCGGCTTCAGCACGCGCTTCACGGCCTGCAGCACGGGATGCTCGGGCGCGCGTTCCTTCAGTTGCTCCTGCGGCACCAGCTTGTCGAGCAACTGGCGCGCTGACACCTTGCCGTAGCCGACTTGCGCCAGCAGGTCTTCCGTCTTCTGTCCGCCGAATTCGGTGAGCGCCGCCGCCACCTTGTCGCTCTCCAGCAGCTTTGCCGGATTGAGATCGTAGCGGCGCGCTTCCTTCTCGAACACCTTGCGTCCGAGTTCGACGGCGCGGACCTTTTCTTCCGCCTGGATCAGGTGCTTGATCTTGTTGCGCGCACGGGACGTGACGGCAAAGCTCAACCAGTCGCGGCTCGGTTTCGTACCGGCTGCCGTCATCACCTCGACGATGTCGCCGTTCTTGAGGCGCGTGCGCAGCGGCACCATGCGGCCGTTGACGCGCGCGCCGACGCACTGGTGGCCGACGTCGGTGTGAATCGCGTAGGCGAAATCGATCGGCGTCGCGCCCTTCGGCAGCACCTTCACCTGGCCGCGCGGCGTGAAGGTGTAGACCTCCTCCGGATACAGATCGATCTTGAGGTTGGTGAGAAACTCCTGCGGGTCCCGCACTTCCTGCTGCCACTCGAGCAGTTGCCGCAGCCACTGGAAATACTGCTCGTCGCGACCGGCGCCGACGCGCCCTTCCTTGTACTTCCAGTGCGCCGCGATACCTTCCTCGGCGCGGCGATGCATCTCCTCGGTGCGAATCTGCACCTCGAACGGCAGGCCGCGTTCGCTGATCACCGACGTGTGCAGCGACTGGTAGCCATTGGGCCGCGGCATGGCGATGAAGTCCTTGATGCGGCCGGGCACCGGCGACCACGTCTGGTGGATGATGCCGAGCGCGGCGTAGCAATCCTTCACCGACGGCGTCACCACGCGCAGCGCGATCAGGTCGTACACCTGATCGAGATCGATCTTCTGCTTCTTCAGCTTCAGCCAGATGCTGTAGAGACGCTTGATGCGGCCGTCGACTGCGACGACCGGCACCTGCGCGTCACCAAGCTTGGCGACGATACGGCTCTTCAGCTCTTCGATGCTGCCTTCAGCGGCGCGGCGCTTGGCTTCGACGCGTTCCTTCAGCGCGTCGTAGGCCACCGGCTCGAGAAACTTGAACGACAGCTCCTCAAGCTCGTTCTTGATCTTCGACATGCCGAGCCGGTTGGCGATCGGCGCATAGATGTCGAGCGTTTCCTGGGCGATGCGGATGCGCCGCTCCTCGCTCATGTGCTGGAGCGTCCGCATGTTGTGCAGGCGATCGGCGAGCTTGACGAGGATGACGCGGATGTCATCGACCATCGCCAGCAGCATCTTGCGGAAGTTCTCGACCTGCCGCTCTTCGCTCGACGAGAACGGGATGGCGCCGATCTTCGTGACGCCCTCGACGATGTGGGCGACGTCTTCGCCGAACTTCTCGCGCAGCGTCGCCGGCGTGGTCAGCGTGTCTTCGACGACGTCGTGCAGCAGGCCGGCGGCGACGCAGACGGCGTCGAGCTTCATGCCGGCAAGGATGTCGGCCACCTCGAGCGGATGGATGAGATACGGCTCGCCCGAATGGCGTACCTGGCCCTTGTGCTCGAGGGCCGAGAAGACATAGGCCCGCCGGAGCAGTTCCAGGTCGGCGTCCGGGTTGTAGCTGCGCACCCGGTCGAGCAAATCCTCGAAGCGAATCATCGCGAGCGGTGTCTAACGAAAAGAGCGGCGGCGGGAAGGATGCGGATCATCATAGGGTCGGGGTTGCGAGGGGTCAAGGAACGGGACTATACTTCCGGGTCTTCCAGCCGGACGCGCGGCGGACGTTGTCAGCGCTTGTAACGGCGCGACGTGTGAAACGTGAGCACCACAGGGGGAATACGATGAGGATTCGGTCAGCAGGGGCGTACCTGGCTCTGGTCGCCGGGATGGGTGTGGCGGTCGCCGGGTGCGGACAGATCGGCCAGATCCGCGCGATGAAGGCGTTCAAGGACGGCAACAAGCTGTACGGCAGCAACGATTTCCGGGGCGCCGCGGCGAAGTATGAAGAGGCCGTGGCGGCAGACCCGAACGGCGAGCTCAACTCCTGTGGCACCAGCCCGGGCTGTGTCTACTTCTTCCTCGCCAACGCCTACGACAACCTCTATCGGCCGGCGCGCAAGGGCGAACCCGCCAACGACGCCCTGCTGACCAAGGCGGTCGACAACTACAAGATCGCGTCGGAGAAGATCACCGACCCGATGATGAAGACGCGGTCGCTCGAGTACCTCGTCGCCGCCTACGGCCCCGACAAGCTCAACGACCCGACGATGGCCGAACCGATCATCAGGCAGATGATCCAGCTGTCGCCCTCCGAGCCGTCGAACTACTTCATGCTGGCCCGCCTCTACCAGGACTCGGGCGAATACGAGATCGCCGAGCAGACGTTGCAGCAGGCGCGCGACGCCAAGCCGAACGACCCGGCCGTCTACCTCCAGCTCGCCAACTTCTACAACAGCCAGGGCGACTTCGCGCGCACGATCGAATACCTGAACGAGCGCATCAAGATCGAGCCGAACAACCCCGAAGCGCACTACACTGTGGCCACCTACTACTGGGACAAGGCCAACCGCGACTTCCGCCTCACGGACAAGGAAAAGATCCAGTACGTGATGGACGGACTCGGCTCGGTCGACAAGGCGATTGCCATCAAGAGCGACTACATGGAGGCCATCGCCTACAAGAACCTCCTGCTCCGCCTCCAGGCCAATCTCGAGAAGGACCCGGCCAAGCAGCAGCAGTTGCTCCGCGAAGCGGACCGCCTGCGCGACCAGGCCACGGAACTCCGCAAGCAGAAGACCGCCGGCACCGACTAGACGGCACGCGCCGGTGGCAACCGTCGCTGGCTCTGGCAATCGACCAAACGGGCTGTTCCTTTCACTGGAGCAGCCCGTTTTGCTTTTCCCCTCACCCGCAAAGAAAGCCCAACCGTTTGCTTTACGCGTGCGTAACAATTGAGTGGTAATTTTCTGTCCGTTCAGGAGAACTGACCCACCATGTTGCCTTTGTCCTCCCGCTTCCATCGTTTGCTGCTCGTGGCCTTCTGTCTGCTTGCCTGGCCAGCCTCCCACGCGTTCGCGCAGGGCGTCACCACCGGTTCGATGGCCGGCGTCGTCACCGACGCGCAGTCGGCGCCGGTGGCCGGCGCCAGTGTCATCGCCATTCACGTGCCGTCGGGCACCAACTACGAGACCACGACGCGCGCCGATGGCCGCTTCGCGATCATCGGCATGCGCGTCGGCGGCCCCTACATCGTGACCGTGGCCTATACCGGCACCGGCACGGCGTTCGAACCGCAGACGGTCGAAGACATCACCGTCAACCTTGGCGTCGGCACCGACGTGAACGTCACGGTGCGCAACATCGCCGTCGAAGAGACCGTCACGGTCATCGGCCGAACGGACCCGGTGTTCAGCTCGAACCGCACCGGCGCGGCCACCGTGATCAGCCGCGCGGACGTGGCCACGCTGCCCACCGTGTCGGCACGCATCAGCGACATCACGCGCCTGACGCCGCAGGCGAGCGGCAGTTCGTTCGCCGGTCAGGACAATCGCCTGAACAACATCACGGTCGACGGTTCGTACTTCAACAACTCCTTCGGTCTCGGCGGCGAACCCGGTGCGCGCACCAACGTCGCGCCGATCTCGCTCGAGTCGCTCGAACAGGTGCAGGTGAGCGTCGCCCCGTACGACGTCCGGCAGGGCAGCTTCATCGGCGCCGCCGTGAACACGGTGACGCGCAGCGGCACCAACCGCCTGACGGCATCCGTCTACCACCGCATGCGCAACGACGGCTGGGTGGGCACCGAGGCGGACGGCAACACCGTGAACCCAGGCACCTTTACCTTCCGCAACACCGGCGGATGGGCCGGCGGCCCGATCGTCAGGAATCGGCTGTTCGCGTTCGGCACCTACGAGAACGAAGAAGACAAGCGGCCCCTGCACACGTTCCAGGCGAATGCCGGTGGACAGCCCGTCGGCGGCAGCATCACCCGCGTGCTGGGATCGGACATGGATACGCTCGCCGCGTACTTGAAGAACAACTTCAACTACGACCCGGGCACGTATATCGGCCTGCAGGATCTGACGCCGGTGAAGCGCTACCTGGTGAGGAGCGATCTCAACCTGAACAGCGCCAACAAGGTCAGCTTCCGCTACAACCAGCTCGACTCGAGCTCGACGAACCACGTCAGCGGCTCCTCGTCGGCGGGCATCGGACGTCCGACGTTCACCACCAACTTCCTGGCGTTCAGCGGCACCAACTACGACATCCTCGAGAACATCAAGTCGGGCATCGGCGAATGGAATTCGGTCATCGGCAACAACATGGCCAACAACCTCATCGTCGGGCTCACCTCGAACGACGAGAGCCGCGGCGACGTCGGCACGCTCTTCCCGTTCGTCGACATCCTGCAGGACGGCACGGCGATGACGTCGTTCGGTTCCGAAGCCTTCAGCGTGCAGAACGAACTGCGCTACAAGACCTTCCAGCTGCAGGACAGCTTCACGAAGTTCGGCGCCGCGCACACGCTCACGTTCGGCATCTCGGCGCAGCGCTATCACTCGGACAACGTGTTCTGGAGCTGCTGCCCGCAGAGCAGCTACGCCTACAACTCGCTGGCCGACTTCTACACCGACGCCAACGACTATCTCGCCAATCCGAACCGCACGGTGTCGCCGGTGAACCTGCGCTTCTTCAAGGTGCGCTATTCGAACGTGCCCGGCCTCGACAAGCCGCTGCAGCCGCTGACCGTCTGGTACAACGGCGCCTACGCGCAGGACGAGTGGCGTCCGCGGACCGACCTCACCGTCACCGCCGGCATCCGCGCCGACGTCTCGCTGTTCGACCAGACCGGGTATCAGAACGCCAAGGCCGACGCGTTGACGTTCCGCAGCCAGAGCGGCGACCCCGTGCAGTTCAGCACGGGCGAATTGCCGGAGACGAAGGTCCTGTGGTCGCCGCGGGCGGCCATGAACTGGGACATCGGCGGACGGCAGCGAACGCAGCTCCGTCTGGGCACCGGCCTCTTCACGGGCCCGCCGCTGTATGTCTGGATCTCCAATCAGCTGGGGAACTCCGGCGTGCTCATCGGCGAAACCGTGGCGCAGAACACCACCGCCTTCCCGTTCAACCCGAATCCCGACACCTATAAGCCGGCGACCGTCACGGGCGAGGGCGCGGCGAGCTTCGAGCTCAACGTCACCGATCCGAACTTCAAGTTCCCGCAGGTGTGGCGCACCAACGTCGCCGTCGATCACAAGCTGCCTGGCGGCGTCGTCGGCACGGTGGAGTTCCTCTACAACAAGGACGTGAACGGCACGGCCTACTACAACGCCAACCTGCCGGCGGCGCAGACGGCGTTCACCGGCGTTGACAATCGGCCGCGGTGGACCGCGAACCGCATCAACAACACCACCCCGAACATCATCACCAACGCGATCATCCTGACCAACCAGGGCTTCGGCAAATCGTGGAACCTGTCGACGAGCCTGTCGAAGACGCTGGCCGGCCTGACGCTGCGCGGCGCCTACAGCTACGGTCAATCGGAAAACGCGATCGACGCCGGCTCGACGGCGTTCTCGTCGTTCGCCAACAACCAGCACGCCGCCGACCCGAACAACCCCGGGATCGGCCGCTCCGGCTACACGCAGGGCCACCGCACGTTCATCAGCGCGTCCTACTCGAAGGAGTACTTCTCGTTCGGGTCGACGACGGTGTCGATGTTCTGGGAAGCCAGGCCGTCGAATCAGAACTTCGCCAACGTCGCCAGCTACGTGTTCAACGGCGACATGAACGGCGACGGCGCCGCCGGCAACGACCTGATCTACATCCCGCGCGACCGGTCCGAGATGAACTTCGTCGCCTTCACCACGGGCGGCCGCACGTTCAGCGTGGCCGAGCAGGAAGAAGCCTTCGAGGCCTACATCCAGCAGGACTCGTATCTGAAGAACCACCGTGGCCAGTACGCCGAGCGCGGCGGACTGAACATGGCGATGTTCAACCGCATGGACCTGAGCTTCGTGCAGGATCTGTTCAAGAACATCGGCGGCAAGCGGAACGCCGCGCAGTTCCGCATCGACGTCGCCAACTTCGGCAACCTGCTGAACAGCGACTGGGGCGTCGCCAGACGCCTCGTGCTGCCGACGACGGCCGCCAACGGCGCGCAGATCCTCACCAACGCCGCGCCCGACGCGCAGGGGCGTGTGAGCTACCGCATGGCCGTCGTCAACAACGAGCTCGTCAGGAACACGTTCCAAGGCTCGACGACGTTGAGCGACGTGTATCAGATCATGCTGAGCTTCCGGTACTCGTTCAACTGACGTCAGGTCGTCGGTTCTTCGTCTTTCCACTCACCCCGCCGTCCGGCTCGACCGGGCGGCGGGGTTTCGTTTGTACGCGCGCTCCCGCGTGCCCGGAGCGAAGTCGAAGGGCCTCCCGCGTGCCCGGAGCGAAGTCGAAGGGCCTCCCGCGTTGCCCTGAGCGAAGTCGAAGGGCCTCCCGCCTCCCGCCTCCCGCCTCCCGTCTCCCGCCTCCCGCCTCCCGCCATGTCCTTACCCGTACGCTATGCTGCGGCCCTGGAGGTTTGCCCGATGGCCCGGCGCGTTCCCATGCTCTGCCTCACCGGCCTGATCGCCGCTGGCCTGTCGCTGCCCGGCGCCGCGCAATCACCGGCGCCCGCGGCGACGTTCCAGACGGCGGCGACCGGCGCACCGCGTGAGGCGTTCCTGCGCGGCTTGCGGCTGCTCGAAGCGCTGGACTATCAAGGTGCGCGCGAGGCGTTTCGCGAGGCGCAGGCGACGCCCGGGTTCGTGATGGCGCACTGGGGCGAAGCGCTCACGCACCGCGACCTGCTCGAAGGTCGCATCGACACCGAGGCCGGCCGCGCCGCACTGGCTCGCCTGGCGCCAACGCCCGAAGCGCGGCTGGCGCTGACCACGACGGATCGCGAACGCGACTGGCTGCGCGCCGTCGAGGCGCTGTTCGGCGACGGCGACGAACCCGCCCGCGCCCGCCTGCACGCCAGCCGCATGCAGGGACTGGCCGATCGCAATCCCGACGATCTCGACGCCCGCGTGATGACGGCGTTCGCCTGGCTTGGCGTCAGCGCGCCGACTCGCGATACCACACTGGCGATGCGCGCCGCGGCGCTTGGTGAAGACGTCCTCCGCGCCGATGCGAATCACGCCGGTGCGCTCCGCGTCCTGCTGCACGCCTACGACGATGCGGCCCATGCACCGCTGGCGCGGCGTCACGCCGAAGCGTACCTGCCGGTGGCGCCGCCGGCGGCCGGCGCGGAGTTGGTGCCGGCGCGCGCGTTCCTGGCGCTGGGTCAGTGGGCGCGCGCATCCGAGAGCGCCGAAAAGGCGCGCAAGTCCGGCGCCGCCGGCAGCGTTGACGCCGATCGCGCAGCGCTGTGGCTGCTCTACAGCTACCTTCAACAGGGACGCTACGCCGACGCGAAGGCGATCCTCGATCAGCTCGACGCACCCGGACCTGAGTCCCGCCCGGTGGCGGCGTTCGCTCGTGCCGCGTGGCTGGTCGAAACGCGGCGATGGACCGACGCGCGACCGATCATTGCCGCGGGTCAGTGGCCCGCCGACGCGACGGCGGCGGAACTGTTTGCCGCCGGCATGGCGGCGTTCCGGACCGGCAATCGCCCTGGCGGCAACGACGCGCTGCAGCGCATGGCGGCGCTCGTCGGCGACGGCGATCGGCCGCTGCGCTCGGTGACGACGGCCCGGCCGACCGCACCGGCGCGCCCGGGCGTCAATCGTCCCGGCGTGACGCCGATCCCCACCTCGCGCCCGTCGCTGCCGGGACCACCCGGCGCCGGCGCCGCCAATGAACCGGCGACCACGGCGCCGCCGTCGCTGATGGGCGTCGATCGTCGTCTGGCGTCGGTGATGGCGCAGCAGCTCGAGGCGGTGCTGATCTTCAGCGAGGGACGGCGCGACGAAGCTATCGTGCTGGCGCGCCAGGCAGCGGTGGTCGCCGAGGAACTGCCGCCGGCGGCGGGTCCGCCCGTGCCCGTGAAACCCGGATTCGAGCTGGTCGGCGATCTGTTGATGGACGTGCGGCGCCCGGCGGAGGCGATCACGGCGTATGAAACGTCGCTGCGTGCGTTTCCCGGACGGGCGCTGTCGCTCTACGGGCTCTACCGCGCCGCGACGCTGGTGAAGAACGGCGAGAAGGCGCAGCAGGCACTGGTCGAACTCCGCCGCGTGCTCGAACGCGCCGACAAGTCGATTCCGGAACTGCGCGAGATCTTCGGCAACCCGCCGAGCTGAACCACGCCGCGCGAATCAGGACCGAGGGCTTTCCTTCTCTCTCCGCTGCCGTACAAGACAAAGGCCACGAGGACTTGCGTCCGCGTGGCCACTTGCCGTGTGTTCCGAGGTCCGGTCAGTTGCCGCCGGCGCCAGCGGCACGCCGCATGGCTTCGGTGACGATGCCGACCTTCTCGACGCCCGCGCCCTTGGCGGCGTCGATCACTTCGACGATGTCGCCGTAGCGCAGCGCGCCGGCCCCGGCGATGAACATCGTCTTGTCCTTGCGGGCCTCGAAGATCGAGCGGAGCCGGCTTTCGAGCTCCTGGATGGTGACGTCCTGCTTGTTGACCGAGATGCGGCGATCCGCCGTGTACTCGAGCACGATCTGCGAGATATCCACCTGCTGCTGCTGGGCCTGCTGCGTCTCGGCGGGGAGGTTGATGTCCAACCCCTTCTGCGAGAGCGGCAGGGCGGCCATGAAGATGACCAGCAGCACGAGGAGCACGTCGATCATGGGGGTGATGTTCATGTCGCCCGATGGCTCGAGCTTCTTCCCCATGTTGATTTTTTCGGCGCCGTGGTGCTTGTGAGCCGCCATGACTTAGTTCCCTCCCGGACGCTGCTTCGGGTCGGTGATGAGGCCCATGTCCTCGATGCCGGCGTTCCGCAACTGGTCCATTGCATCCATCACGGCGCTGTACTGCGCTTCTTCATCGGCCTTGATGAGGACGATGCGTTCCGTCTTCATCTCGAGAATGTCCGAGACGCGCTGCGTCAGTTCCTCGGCGCGCACGGCGACGCCGTTGACGAAGAACCGGCCCTGGGAGTCGACGGCGATGACCGTCTGGTCCTGGGTTTCCGGCTTGTCCGCACTGAAGGCTGCAGGCGGGAGCTTGACGTCCGCACCCTTCTGCAGCAGCGGTGCCACGATCATCATGATGATCAGCAGCACGAGCATCACGTCCACGAGCGGGGTGACGTTGATGTCGGATTTGACTCCGCCTTTTGCCCCGCCGACGTCCATTGCCATGGTTCAGCCTCCTTGTCAGGATCGGCTGGCCGTGCGGCGGGTATGCGTCCCGCGGCACGACCGGAGCCGATGAACGTTGCTTAGGCGGTCTTCTTGATGAAGTAGTCGACCATCTCCGACGAGGAGTTGTCCATCTCCACGTTGAAGTATTCGAGGCGGCCCGACAGGTAGTTGTAGAACCACACCGCCGGGATGGCGACGAACAGGCCGAGCGCGGTTTCGACGAGCGCTTCCGCGATACCGGCCGAGACGGCGCCGATACCACCCGAGCCCGTCGACGCGATGCCGACGAACGCGTTGATGACGCCGACGACCGTGCCGAGCAGACCCACGAACGGCGCCGTGGCGCCGATGGTGGCGAGGCCCGAGACGCCCTTCTTCAGGTCGTTCGAGGTGAGCGCGGTGGCGCGCTGAATCGAACGGCGCACCGTGTCGAGGATGTCCTCACGCGAGAGGCCCGAACCGCTCTCCTGCTGGAACTGGTATTCCTGCAGACCGGCGAGCACGACCTTGGCGAGGTGGCTGTAGCGGTATTCCTTCGCCGTCGACAGCGCGATGGCTTCCTTCAGGCGGCCGTCCTTGAGGTGCTTGGCCACCTGCGGCGCATAGAGCTTCGACTGCTTCTTCGCCTGGCTGAACGTGTAGATGCGCTCGATGGCGACGCCCACCGACCAGAACGACATGATGAACAGCACGACCGCGATGCCCATGGCCGTCGGGCCCATCTGCTCGAACATCTCGACGAGGTCGAGACCGCCACCTTCCTGCGCGAATGCGGGGGTGCTCACCAACAGCATGCCGAATCCGGCATATGCGATCCGCCCGATCTGACCCATCTTCCGACCTTCCATCGCATTCCTCCCGAGAGAGACCACGTTACCAGTTGAAAACATTGTTCCGACTCCTACTGCAGCGTGAACTGCACCGTGACGGTCATGATGACGGGCACGGGCACGCCGTTGAGGAGCGTCGGCGTGAACTGCCACTGACGGACGGCGTCCATCGCCGCCTGATCGAGCAAGGGGATCGAGCGCAGTACCTTCGCGTCCTTCACCGCGCCATCGGGGCCAATCGTCGCCTCGATGATCACGACACCCTGGACGCGAGCCGACTGCGCAATCGGCGGATAGACCGGGTTGACGTGCTTGACCTTCTGCGGGGCCTTGATGTTGCCACCAACGCGCACCGGCGCGGCGGGGGGCGGCGGCGGGGGCGGCGGCGGTTCCGGAATACCGCCGGTGATGCCACCGGCGATGCCGCCGGCAATGCCACCTTCGATACCACCGACGTTCGATTCGAACCCGGCTTCGAGCCCGGTCTCGGGCTTGATTTCCGACGGCGCCTCGACCGGCGCCGCGTTCGGGTTGACGTCCACCGGGGGCGGGGGCGGCGCCTCAGCCGCCGGTGGCGGCGGCGGGGGCGGGGGCGGGGGCGGAGGCGGTGGAGCCGCCACGAACGCCATCATCGATGGCGTCGTCGGCAGCGCGCCAACGGCCATCAGCGGCACGATGATGATCGCCGCCAGAATCGTCGCCTGGAGCAACATCGTCAGTGGCACCGTGTACCACATCTTGTTGCCCATCTTGATTGAAGGGTCGACGACATCGCCGAACATGTCGCGTGGCACGTATCCTCCTAGAGTCCCCACGGCAGCCCCACAGGACCACCGGATTTAGCCAGCACGAGAAAAGAGTGTCAACGGAGCGGTGACAGGTCTCTTTCGCCCAGTTACCGGGTTAGACACCGGTTTCGGAAAAGTGCTCCCGAAGAAGCGACGCTTTTCCTCGATTCCGGCCCCGGCAGAAACACGCCCCCGGGCCTCACTTCCAAACGCCCGCCGATTCTAGTCGGCCGGTGGTGCCGCGTCAACGGTTCGGTTGCGCCACACCCATCGTCAATCGCGATGTTACAAAAGATGACAGACCAGACGGCGGGAACTCAGCCGCGAATCCATGCGGTCCGCAGATGAGTCCCGCGCCTGCTGGTTGTCGGTCGCCCTACTCCGCGCCGTTTTCGATGCGCATGCCGTAGAACGACCGGTAGACGAACACCATGCTCGCCACGAAGAACACCGCCGCGAGTCCGCTGGTCAGGCCGCTGCCCGACTGCGCGCTGATGTAGACGCCGAGTTCCACCGCCAGCAACCCGAACAGCGTGGTGAACTTGATCACCGGGTTCATCGCCACCGACGAGGTGTCCTTGAACGGATCACCCACCGTGTCGCCCACCACCGACGCCGCATGCAGGTCGGTGCCCTTCATCTTCAACTCGGTCTCGACGATCTTCTTCGCGTTGTCCCACGCGCCGCCGGCGTTGGCCATGAAGATGGCCTGGAACAACCCGAACAGCGCGATCGAAATCAGGTAGCCGATGAAGAAGAACGGCTCGATGAACGCGAACGCCAGCGTCGAGAAGAACACGCCGAGGAAGATGTTGAACATCCCCTTCTGCGCGTACAGCGTGCAGATCTCGACCACCTTGCGGCTGTCTTCGACCGACGCCTTCTCGAC
>JADZCY010000238.1 GCA_020851325.1 Acidobacteriota bacterium
CCGCATCCGATGGCGTTCCGCCGCGACGAACTGTCGCGTCAGGGCATCCTGCGCGCCATCGATCTGCCGGCCATCCCCGCCGGCCGCCGCGTGCGCACCGCCGGCATGGTCATCACGCGCCAGCGCCCGGGCACGGCCAAGGGCTTCGTCTTCCTCACGCTCGAGGACGAAACCGGCATCGCCAACATCATCGTGCGTCCCGCGCTCTACGCCACCACGCGCGTTGTCGTCAACGAGTCGCCGTTCCTGCTGGTGGAAGGCATCCTGCAGAACCAGGACGGCGTCACTGCCATCCGCGCCGAACGTTTCGTGCGCCTGCAAGGCTTCGCCGAAGGCGCGTCGGTCGACTCGCACGACTATCACTGAACACGGGAGGCGGGAGACCCTTCGACTTCGCTCAGGGCAAGCAGGAGGCGGGCGAAGCCGCGCCGAAGCGCCGAAGCGCGAAGGCGGGACTGCACCATCTCGGGAGCGTCTGCCCTCAGCTTCGCACCAGCACCCGTCAGCACCTGTCAGCACCCGTCAGCACCGTTCAGCACCGTTCAGCACCGTTCAGCACCGTTCAGCACCTTTCAAGCACCCTTCAGCACCTTTCAGCACCGTTCAGCACCTCTCAGCACCGTTCAGCACCGTTCAAGCACCTTTCAGCACCACGCAAGCAGAAAGAGCCGCCATCGCCGCCATCCACAGCAGCACCGACACGGGCTGGATGCGTCCGGTGGCGCGCCAGCCTGGTTGGAACAGGCCGATGGTCACGTGCAGCGCCAGCAACGCGAGAACGATGACGACGGTGTTGGTGGGAGCGGGGCTGAGGGCGAAGGCGAGCAGCAGGGTCAGTTCGCCGATGACGTAGAGGACATGACACCAGCCGGCCAGCGACAGGTCACCGCGCCAGTGCCCCGCCGTGCGCGCGGGCCACATGTGATCGCGCATGGCCGCGTCCTGCCCGCCGTGCCACAGCGCGTGCAGGATCCACGACGCGGTGCACGCCAGGACGAACGCGATTGCCAGCGTGCGGTCCCAACCGAGATGCGGCACTGCCAGTGCGTTGACGATCGGCAGCAGCAGGAAGTCGCCCCACATGCCGCCGTGATCGCGAAAGCCGAGATCCAGTCCCGGCCGCCGCGCCCAGTGACCCTCACGCCATGCGACCCACGCCGACATCACCACTGCGGCGACACTGATCGCCCACGCCGTCACGCTGAACTGCACGGTTCATTGTGACGGATCGCCGCACCCCTCAGCACCCTTCAGCACCTGTCAGCACCCGTCAGCACCCGTCAGCACCCGTCAGCACCCTTCAGCACCTTTTAGGTAGAGACATCCCCGACCGGCCGGGGCGGCGTGACGGTGGGCGGGCGTCGCAGGCTGCGCGCGATTTCGCCGACCTTGAACGACGCGTTGAAGATGGCGCCGACGCGTACGCCGCCCGGCAGCGTGTGGCGGCCCACCGCGGCCAGCGCGGCGGAGGCCATGCAGCCGCAACTGCTGCAGTCCGGCGTGCCGCCAAACTGACACGGCGTGATCTTCGTCGTCAGGTCGGCCGAGATGCAGTCGGTGGTCTGCGCGAAGATGCAGTCGGCGGGCGACTCCGGTGGATCGAGATACGCGTTCAGCAGTCCCTTCGGCATCTGCAGCTTCGGGAACCGCTCGCGCAACACGCGCAGTTCGGACACCACGCGTGCGCGATCTTCGGGACGCAGCCGCTCGTCGGATTCTTCGTCCACCTGCGGCGTGTAGAGACTCATCCAGATCGTCTTGACGTTCGGATTCGCCGACCACTGCGTGATGAACGCTTCGATGTAGCCGTCGCGCTGTACCTGCTGTCGCGTCACCGTGCAGTGCACCGTGATCTGATGGCCGTCGATGTGCTTGAGGATGCGATCGTAAGTCGCCGGTGTGCGGCGGACATCGTGCTCGGGCTGCAGGCCGTCGATGGACACGCAAATCTGCAGGCGACGCAGCCCCGCCCATTCCCTGGGAATCGGCCGCACGGCGCTCGTCACCACCTGCGTGTAGATACCCATCTCGGACAGGCGCGGCAGCAGCACGTCGAGTTCGCGGAACCGCACGAGCGGTTCGCCGCCGACGAGCGACAGATGAATGGGCTTGTAGACGCGGACGGCGTCGAGGATGCCGTCGATCAGCGCCTGGCCCTTGAAGTCGGCCAGGCTGCGCAGGGTATTGCCGCCGCCGAGGTGCTCATCGCCATAGGCGTAGCACCCCGGACAGCGGAGCGGACATTCGCGTGTGATTTCGATGGAAAGACTCGGCCGATATCCGCGAAGGATGCGACCCCAGGCAGGAATGATCCCTTCCATCGCCACACGCTAGCACACGCATCGAGGTTCTCGGTCGCGCGATCGCGCGACCGCCTCGACCGTGGATCACTTCGACGCCGTGAACATGATCTCCACCAGCCCATCCGATCCGACGAGACCGGTGACGACGGTGGCGCGCGTCGGTGCGTCCTTCGGGAACACCGTGCGATAGATCTCGTTCATCTCACCGAACTTCGTCTGGTCGGTGATGTAGACCATGCTGTCGACGACATCACCCCAGCCATAGCCGGCGGCCTTCAGCGTGCGTTCCACACGAGCGAGCAGCTCGGTGGTCTGCGCCTTCATGTCGCCCTTGTTCTGCTGGTTGTTGCCGAGGATGCCGGCGACGTAGAGCTTGTTGCCCACCTTCACCGCGCTGCTCAGGATCGGGCTCGGCTTGCCGGGCGATCCATCGGCGGCGGGCGTGGTGAACACCTGCTTCGGTGCGCGGCTGGCGATGAACGTCATCTCGACGTTGAACGCGTTGTTCGGCAGCGGCGTCACCACGGTGGCGCGGGCCGGCGGCTCCTTCGCGAAGTGCGGCACGTAGTTCTGGTTCATCTGCTGGAACGCCGTGACGTCGGTGATGTAGACGCGCGACGACACGATGTGCTCGAAGCCGAAGCCCGCGGCCTTCAGCAGTTCACCGGCGGTGCTCATCACCTGCTTGGTCTGCGCCGCGGTGTCGCCACCGGTCGGCGTGTTGCTGGCGTTGTCGCGCGCGACGATGCCCGACAGGAACAGCGTGTCGCCGGTGCGGATGGCGTAGCTGTAGGGATTGGCATTCGACCAACCCGCCGGCGTGACGACGACGCGCTCGCCGCCGTTGGGCACGGCGACGACCGAGATCTCCACCAGCGCCGATCCGGACACCAGCTTCGAGACGACGGTGGTGCGCGTCGGTGCGTCCTTCGGCCACACGCCGCGCCACACTTCGGTCATCCCGGCGGCATCGTCCGCGTTGGTGAGGTAGACGTGTGCGGCGACGACGTTGGCGAGCGACGAGCCCGACTTGGTCAGCGTCTGGCCGATGTTGTCGAGGATGGCCTTGGTCTGCGCCTTGACGTCGGCGCCCTGCGCCAGCGTGCCGGCGACGTAGATGAGGCCATCGGCTTTCACGGCGGTGCTGAAGGGGAGCGATCCGCCCCCTGGTACCGTCACCTGGCGGCTGCTCTGTGCCTGCACTGCGCCACTCCCCATGATCATGGCGGCGATCGCCATCAAGAACGTCCCTTTCACGGTGCTACCTCCGCGCGACACTCTATCATCGCGTCGCGCGATGTTACACTGGCGGTCGCCCGCATGAAAAAAGCGACGACCACAGCCGCCACGCGCACGACCACCACGCGCACCACCACGTCCCGTTCACGCACCGCTCCCGCTCGCGCCGCCAAGGCCGGCAAGACCGCGCGTCCGGCCCGCCGCGCCACACCGGTGGTGGTGGACGAACCGCTCGTGCTGAAGAAGCCGCTGCCGCGCATCCAGCGCCGGCGTTCGAAGCTGCACGGGTGGGGCGTCTTCGCGCTCGAGACCATCCCGAAGAACACGCGCATCATCAACTACGGCGGCGAGCTGATTTCGAACAAGCAGAGCGTCAATCGCGAGGACAAGTACCTCAGCAAGGGCTGCATCTGGGTGTTCCGCGTCAATCGCGCCTGGAGCCGCGACGCCAACGTCGGCGGCAACATCGCACGGTTCATCAATCACTCGTGCGTGCACAACTGCTGGGTCGAAGTGGTCGGCAAGACGATCTGGATTCGCGCCGGCAAGACGATCAAGGCCGGTGAGGAATTGACCTACGACTACAACACCGAAGGGGACAAGACCATCCCGTGCCGGTGCCGCCCGAACTGCAAGACACGCCTGTAACGCGGCGTCCGGCGACGTTCGTGACTGCCGTTGCCGCGGCCGCATTGTTCGCGGCCGTGGTGATGGCGGCGCGGCTCGACGGCGCGCAAGTCCCGTCGCCGCTCCTGGCACCGCAGCAACGGTCGACGTTCTCGCTCCGCGCCAACCTGCCGCTCCATCCGCGGCCACCGCAATCCTTCCGCGCGAGTAGCGGAGCGGCGGCGTTGCAGGCGCCGCGTCCTCCGGACGGCGTCGCTTACTTCGTTCGCAACCTCACCAACCCGCGCGAGCGCAGCGAAGCGCGTGGCGCCGTGCTCGACACGCCGGTGCTGCCAGGCTCGGTGATGAAGGTGATCACGCTCGTGGCCGCGCTCGAAAGCGGTGTCATCACGCCAGACACCAGCGCGATGTGCCGGCGCGTCGTCACCATCGACGACGTGCGGTATGTGTGCGCGCATCCCGATCTGAAACGGCCGCTGACACCAGCGGAGGCACTGGCGCATTCGTGTAACGACTTCTTCGTGTCGCTGGCGCCGCGCCTGCCGCGCGATCGCGTCAACCGCACGCGCATGGCCGCCGGCCTGCCGCCGCTTGGCGCTTCGACGCCGCTGGCCGCGGCACTGGTGGGTCTCGACGGTCCGCGCGTCACGCCGCGATCGCTGATCGACATGTTGGCCCGCGTCGCCGGCGTTGGTCCCGACACGGCGGTGCCAATGCGTGCCGACACACGATCCGTCGTCATGGCCGGCCTCACTGGTGCCGCGACCTATGGCACCGCGTCCGCGTTTGGTGAGGCGGCGACCACGGCACTGGCCAAGACCGGCACCGCGCCGATGCCTGGTGGTGGTGTCGCGGGCCTTGTCGTGGCCCTCTCGCCGGCGATAGCGCCCACGCACGGCGTGGTGGTGCTTGCGCCGGGTGCCGCTGGCGTCGATGCCGCAGCGGTGGCCGCGGACGTGCTGCGCGGTCGTGTGGCGCCCTCGGCGTCCGCTTCGTCTGCCTCATCCGTTTCCTCCGCGCGCGCCACGCCGACGCAGGTCGCGCCGTCGTCAACACCCGCGCCGCCGGTTGTGGTGTCCGCTCCGATCGCACTCGGTCGCACGTTGCCCGATGGCCGCACGCGCGTCGAGCAGATTGCCATGGACGACTACGTGGCGCAGGTGCTGGCCGGCGAAGGTCAACCCGCTGCTGCCGATGCCGCCCAGCAGGCCCTCGCCATCGTCGCGCGCACGTTCGCCGAGGCAAATCGCCAGCGTCATCGTCGCGAAGGCTTTGACCTTTGCGACACCACACATTGTCAGGTCGTCCGCGCCGCCACGGCCACGACGCGTCGCGCGGCAGTGGCCACGACGGGGCGCATCCTCGTCGATGGCGGTCGCGCCGCCACCATTTTTTATTCCGCCAACTGCGGCGGCCGTCTGGAACGCGCCTCGGACGTGTGGCCCGGCGCACCCGATCACGGCCATCCCGCCACGGACGATGTGCATGGGGAAGAGGCGCCGTGGGAGAGCGAAGTGCGCGTTGGTGATGTGGAACGCGCGCTGCGTGCCGCTGGTCTGCGTGGATCGCGGCTGCGCGACCTCCGCGTGCTCGAGCGCAACGCGTCCGGACGCGTCGCACGCCTGCGTGTGGACGGCTTCACGCCGGGTGATATCTCGGGCAACGACTTTCGTCTGGCCATCGGGCGCGTCGGCGGGTGGCAACTGGTGCGCAGCACCGCCTTCGACGTGCAACGCGTCGGTGTCGGCTATCGCTTTCGCGGTCGCGGCTTCGGTCATGGCGTCGGCCTCTGCGTGGTCGGCGCGGGCACCCGCGCCGCACGCGGCGCGAGCACCGACGACATCCTGCGCTTCTACTTTCCGCGGATCGCGGTGAGCGGCGTGAGCGATACGCTCAGGACCGACGCGTCTGCTGTCGTCGCGCCAGCGGCGCCCGTTCAACCCCCGTCGGTTGCGCCGCCGTCGCGCGCCGCCGCCGCAGACGTGCAGCTGGCGTTGCCGGCGTCGGAAGAAGGTGAGCGCACGGCCGTGATCGCGATCGTGCGACGGTCGCGCGACCAGATCGCCAGGGCCACCGGCCAACCCGCGCCCGCGGCGCTGCGTGTGACCGTGCACCCGACGGTCGAAGCATTCGGGCGTGCCACCGGCCGACCGTGGTGGGTGGCCGGCGCGTCATCAGGCACCACGATCGATCTGCTGCCCATCACCCTGCTGCGTCAGCGCGGCATCGTCGAGCAGACGATCGGGCACGAGATTGCGCACGTGCTCGTCGATCAGACACTTGCCACGCGCCCGATGTGGGTGCGCGAAGGCGCCGCCATCCACTTCAGCCGGCCCACGAACAGCGCCGTCGCGGCGCCAGCGTCATCCGCGCGCGTCGCGTGTCCCACCGACGCCGAACTCCTGCGGCCCGTCTCCGCCGGCGCGCAGCGCGACGCCTACGAACGCGCCGACGCCTGCTTCGCGAAAGCCGTCGCTCGCACGTCGTGGCAGAACGTCAAATAGGGGCTGGAGGGCTGGAGGGCTGGCAGGGCTTGGAGGGCTTGGAGGGCTTGCAGGGCTTGGAAGGCTTGGAAGGCTTGGCAGGGCTTGAGGCTTGGAAGGCTTGGCAGGGCTTGAGGCTTGGAAGGCTTGAGGCTTCAAGAGTCGCAGCCCATCCGCGCATCTGCGGCTGTTGCCTTGCCGCCATCTGCGCATCTGCGGCCAAAGAGGGCTGGAGGGCTGGGGACTGGAGGGCTGGGGCCTTGAAGGGCTTGGAACCTTGAAGGGCTTGAACGGCTCAAAGTCCATCCGCCGGCCCTGCTTTTCTATCTGTGCTATCTGTGCAATCTGTGCCTTCTGTGCAATCTGTGGCCAAGAGGGCTGGTGGTCTGGAGGGCTGGCGGACTGGTGGCTTAGGGGCGATGGCTTGGAGGGCTTGCAGGGCTTGAGGCTGAAAGGCCCGGATGCATCTGCGCATCTGCGGCTCGTACCCTGCCGTCATCTCGTCTGCGGCCTGCGGCCTGCCTTCTTATCTGTGCTGTCTGTGCAATCTGTGGCCTGCGCAATCTGTGCCAAGGGGGCTGGTGGTCTGGAGGGCTGGAGGACTGGAAGCGAAGGGCTTGGAGGGCTTGAACGGCTTTGGAGAGCTTTAAGTCCATCCGCCGCCCCGCCTCTTTATCTGTGCCTTCTGTGCAATCTGTGGCCTGGCTGCCTTCTTATCTGTGCTGTCTGTGCAATCTGTGGCCTGTGCAATCTGTGGCCTGAGTAATCTGTGGCGGCCGTTACCTGTGCAGGGTGTGCCATCCCTGCCCGGCACTCCGCGGCTTCTCCGTGGCGCAGACGCGGCCCACGGCGGCGCGCAGGTCTGCGGCCGTGAAGGGCTTGTGCAGGAACTCCACCGGTCCGTGGCCTTCCACGCTGCCCTGGGCCGTCATGCCCGACACCAGCAGAATCGGCAGGCCCGGAAAGCGCTGCCGCAGGACCGACGCCAGCACAATCCCCGAGGGGCCGGGCAGCAGCAGCACGTCGGTCACCAGCAGATCGATCGCGGCGTTGCCGAGCGTCGCGTTGATCGCGTCGAAGGCCGTGGCCGCCTCGATGACGTGGTGACCCTCGCGGCGCAGCATGCGCGCCATCAGCGCGCGGACGTTCGTTTCGTCGTCGACGAGAAGGATCTTCAACATGCGGGAGGTAACGGATCTGACCCGTCACCCGCGCGGAAGTCACAACACGCTCGAGGCGGCTATAATGGCCGGCGGCCCATCCCCAGGCGTATGTGACCGGCGCTGGCCCCGCGGTGTCTGGCAGGAGCGTGCGTGGATTCTCTCGACGACGAAACCGACGAACAGCTGGTCCTGCGCGCCCAGGCGAATACCTATGACACGCGACCGTTCGAGACGCTGGTGCGGCGGCACCAGGGCTTCGTCGCCGCCAATTGCCGTGTCATCTCCCGGTCGGACGTCGATGCCGACGACCTGGCGCAGGAGGTCTTCGTCAAGGCCTACTTCGGCCTGGCCCGCTTCGAACACCGCGCCCAGTTCCGCACCTGGCTCCGCCGCATCAAGGTGCATCACTGCCTCAACCACCTCCGCCGTGCCCGCGCCGCGACGATGGTCGACCTCGACAGTGCCGGCGAGGCGTTATCGCAGCCGGCGACTGCCGACATCTCGCTGGCGGCCGCCGACGACCGCCAACGCATCGTCCACGTGCTCGACGGCATGTCCGACACGCTGCGCGTGCCGCTGCTGCTGCGCGATGGTGACGGCATGAGCTACGAAGAGATCGCGCAGCACCTCGGCCTCGGGCTCTCCGCGGTCAAGATGCGCATCAAACGCGGCCGCGAGGAATTCCGGCGGCGCTTCGTCGAGGCCGGCGCATGATCGACGAGCCGACGCGCGACGACAGCGGCGAACCGGCCGTCGACGAGCTGCGCGACCTGACGCTGCCGGTCGACGAGGGCTTTGCCGGCCGCGTCTCGCGACGCATCGAGCGGCGTCTGCTCGCCGGCGACCTCATCGAACTGGCGTGGTCGGCGCCGCTGAGCGCCGCGCTGACGCTGCTTCGTGTCCCCTTCGAATGGTTCGATTCCCATGGCCCAACAACTCGTCCAGATCGCGCAGAGCCTCCAGCAGATTCTGATTGAAGCGGCGCCGCAGGTGATCCTCGGCCTCGTCGCCTGCGTCCTGCTGATCGCGCTCGCCAAGGCGGCCGAGTGGGTGCTGCGGGCCGTGCTGCAGCGCGTCAAGTTCGACGCCCGGCTGGAACAGATCGGCGCGCAACAGACGCTGCACCGCCTTGGCATCCGCCAGTCGATGACGGCGGTACTGCCGCGGCTGGCGTACTTCGGTCTGCTGCTGCTCTTCGCACGCACCGCCGCCGACGCCTTCGGCCTGGCGGCGATCTCCGACGCCATCGCCGCGCTCTTCGCCTACCTGCCCAACGTCGTCGCCGCCATCCTGCTCGTCGTTGTCGGCAGCCAGGTGAGCCAGTTCGCCGGCACCGCCGTGCGCCGCGCCGCCGAGGACGCCGGCATCGAGTTCGCGCGGACGCTCGGCACGGTCACTTCGGCGTTCCTGCTGTTCATCTTCGGCGTCATGGCCTTCGGCCAGTTGAAGTTCGACACCGACATGGTGCGCATCGTCACGACATGCGTGCTGTCAGGCTTTGCGCTGGCGTTCGGCTTGTCCATCGGTCTCGGCACCCGCGACATCACGCGGAGCGTGCTGGCCGGTTTCTACGCCCGCAAGGTGTACGAGCCGGGCGATCCGCTGGAGGTCCGCGGCCAGCGCGGCACGCTGCGCGCCATCACCTCGACGCAGACGATCATCGAACAGGAAACCGGCATCATCACCGTGTCGAACACCGTCTTCCTCGACGACGTCGTGCGGCACTGACTAAACATTGGCGATTGACGAATCGGGTCATCGGGCGATTGTTGTTGATTGGCCGATTGCTGATTGAGTGATTCATCTACTGATGCGTCTATCTGCGCATCTGTGGCAACACCGTCTGGAGGTCTGGAGGTCTGGAGGTCTGGAGGACCGAGGACTGGTGGGCTGGTGGGCTGGATCCGTGGCACGCCTCTCATCCGTGCTGTCGGTTCCGTCTGGGCCTGTTCTGTCCGTGACATCTGCGCATCTGCGGCAATACCGACTGGCGGACTGGCGGGCTGGATTCGCAGCGCTTCCCATCTGTGCCGTCTGTGTCATCTGTGGCCTGTGGCCTATCTGTGGCCGGCGAGCTTAGCAACCAGCCCCAGCCCTGCGGCTCCGAGAATAGCGATCGCGGCCAGCTTGGCGGCGGCCACCGCTGGCTCGACCCACGTCGGCGGCAGTCCGGCCGGCATCCAGTAGAGCGCGTAGTGGCTCGGCGCCCATACCAGCAGAATGACGATGGCGGTGGCGGTGAGCAGCCGCAGTGGGCGAGTGGCGTGCGCGAGGCTGGCGCGATCGATCAGCGGCGTGAAGCCGCTTCGCAGCATCGACGCCAGCCATGTCAGCCCGATGAACGGCACCGCGATCAGTTTGAACCAGTCGCCGGCGTATTCGATGGCGGCAAACAGCGGCGTGACGTTGCCCCAATCCAGCGTCGCGATGAACCACGCGGAGATCTCACCCTGGCGGATCAGGATCCATCGCTGCGCCGCGCTCACCACCCACCACACGGCGGCGATGGCGATGAGCGGTGGCAGTGCGAGGCCGATGCCGAGCCACGCCCCGCGCAACGCGGCGGCACTCCAGCCGCGCGCCCAGCCGAGCAGCGCGCCGCTCCACGTCACCGCCGCCACCACGTAGATTGCCAGCGCGAGCAGCAGCGTTCCCGCCAGCATGAACACCGTCGACTCCGGCGTGTTGAGCAGCAGCCAGAAGAGCGCGGCGCCGACCGCAGATCCGCCGAGGATCCACACGGTGGCCAGCGCCCACGCGCGCATCATCGCGATCCTCCCGCCGGCACGGTGATCGTCATCGTCTGCGGCTCGGACGAGGCGAACACGTTCGGCACATACATCGGCGACACCTGCGTCGGCACGGCGCGGAACACCCCCGGCGAAATCACCTTCACGAGATACACGTATTCGTAGCGGCCCTGCTCGAAACTCTCCTGAAAGAACACGGTGCGATCGTCGCGATACTCGACGCGCGAGCCCCACCACCAGCGCACCGACGCCGGCCGTTCCAACGGATACGCCGTCGTGTCCTGCACCGCCTCCACCCCGGCGGGCAGCGGATCCTCGATGGCCAGATAGCGCCACTCCGGCGATCCCGCCACCGTGAGTCGCACGACGAGCACGTCACCCGGCGACGCCTGTCCAGTGAACGCGTCCTCTCGATAGACGATGCGATCGCGGACGGTGACCGGCGTGAGACGCGCGTAGCGGCGCTGCACGGCAAGCTGACGCGAGCCGCTGCGGCCCTCCGCGGTCGATGGGTCGTAGTAGGCCGCGGTAGCCGACCAATACACGGTGCCGCCGCCCTGCTTCACCAGCCGCACCTGATTCGTGCCTTCCTGCGCCGGCACGGTGACAACGATGGGATCTGGCGCCGTCATCTGCGCCGCCGTGAACGTCTGACGTCCGGCCGGCTGATTGTTGATGAACACGTCGACGCTGAAGGATTGCGCCTGCTCGTTGCGCGCTTCCATGAAGCCGAGCAGACCGTAGATGGCCATGGCGGTGCGCTTCGTCGATCCCCAGTAACCGCCGGTGCGGTTGAGCAGCAGCCAGCGCACGGCGCGTTCGAGCACAGGCGAGGCCGGATCGCGGCGGGAGAGTGCCTGCACCGCCAGCGCCGTGGCTTCGACGGAGGTGTCGATGCTGTCGAAGAGCAGGTCGTCGCGCTCGACGTTCCACCACGACAGCTCTCCGCGCGTCTGCGCCTCGGCGAGCAGCGCCGGCGCCAGTTCGTCTCCGCGCGTATCACCGGCTTCATCCAGCAGCGACAGCAGCAGCGCCCGCCCATACGCGCTCATACGCGACCGCGCCGACCACACTTCGTCCAGTGCGGTGGCGTGCGCATACGTCACCGCGCCGCCCTCGCCATACGACATGATCTGCGCGTCTTCGCCGCCAGCACGGCGGAGCACGTACGCCATGTACACCTTGAGGTCCGGCTCGGCGCGTGGATAGGTGAGATACATCCGCGCCAGCGCCCGCGTGCCGTTGGCGATGCGATAGGCATCGACGCGCGCGCCCGCACGCCGCGCTTCGTCCAGTCCCCAGATCGCGTAGGCCGTCATGAACGGATGATTCCCATCCGTCTTCCACCATCCCCATCCACCATCGTCATGCTGCATGTCAACGAGGCGGCGGATGCCGGACGACACCTGGCGATCGAGCGCGGACAGACGTTCGGTGGGGGCGAGATTGAGCGTCGTCAGCGATCGCGTCACCATCAGGTTCGGCAGGAAGCTCGAGAGCGTCTGCTCGGTGCAGCCGTAGGGATACGACGTCAGGAAGTCCAGCGCGCCGAGCAGCGAACCGGCCAGCGATGGCGCCAGCGCGATACGCACCGTGCGGCCCGATGGATTGGCGGACGCGGGAATCGAGACGTCAGCAGTGGCTTCGCCCGCGCCGATGATCGATCCCGCGGCCGTGGATTCGCGCCGCAGGCCATACGGCAGCACCGGAATCGGCAACTCCACCGCGTCCGTGTCGGATTCAGTTCGCGCGCTTGCGGTGATCGTGGCTGTGCCTGTCGTGCGCGACGCGAAGCGCCAGTCGTGACGCTGTTCGCCGCCACTGGTAAGCGTGACGCCGCTGGCATTGAGCGCGCCGTCGCTCAACGGCTCGAGTCCCTTCACCGCCACGTCGACGCTGGCCGTGCGCGCCTCGGGACGGTAGTTGTGGACGATCGTCGGCAGCACCACTTCATCGCCTTCGGTGAGGAACCGCGGGGTGACGACGCGCACGATCAGATCCTTCGTCGTCGTCGTGCGCGCCACGGTCGTGCCGACCCGCGTGTCCGCGGTGACCGCACGCGCGGTGAGTCGCCACGTGGTGAGCGCATCCGGATACTTCACGGCCACACGCGCGCGACCGTCCTGATCGGTGACCAGATCCGGCACCCAGTAGATGGCGTCGGGGAAGTCCTTGCGCACCGCCGGCTGCGGCGACTTGTCGCCCTTGAAGTCCGCCAGCGTCATCGGCGGCCGTCGTCGCCGCGCCAACTGCATCCGTTCGGTGCCGGAGTAGCCGGCGAAGTAATAGTCACGCGAGGATGACGTGCCGACGCGGCTGTAGTCGCGGCGATAGAAGAAGCGCGCCGGGTCCGGCGTGTCGTCGACGCGGACGCCGAACACCGCTTCGTCGATCACTGCGAGGCTCACCTGAGCGCCGCGCACCGGCGTGCCGGACTGATCGGTCACGAGTACGGTGAACGATCCGGGCTCCTGCGGGCGCGAGACAGCACTGTCGGCAGTGACGCTCACTTGCAGCGTGCGCGAGGTGGCAGGGACAACGAGACGGCGCTCGGCGCGATACAGCCGGCCATCGCGAAGGTAGGTGACGTTGACGTAGATGTCGCCAACATCGGCGGCGTCGATCGGCACTTCCAGCGTGTCGCTCGGCGCGAGCCGCAGTACCCGGTGCCACGACACATGCTGACCTTCCTTCGTGATCAGCATCGGTCCGCTCAGCGGTTCACCGCGCACGATCAGGCGTGCCGTGTCGCCGGGTTGATACGACCGCTGATCGGCCATCAGTTCGAGATAGCGGTCCCCATCGCTGACGTCGGTCTCGGATGGTCCCGGCACCCACAGCCAGCTTTGCGTCGTCACGGTCCGGTCGCCATCCTGCGCCCGCACG
>JADZCY010000239.1 GCA_020851325.1 Acidobacteriota bacterium
CGGTACGTTCGACAGGACGTCGGTCGAGATGTGCAGCGTCGACGCCTGCACGCCGTGCAGGTCGCGGCGCGGCGCAAACATGATGCGCTGCGCCAGGCGGCCGGCCCACCACGTGAACCCGCGTCCCTGCCACTCGAACCACTCATCGTCTATCTGCAGGCGATCGATGATGAAGTTCAGCACCCCGGCTTCGATATCGGTCTTCACGACGGCACGCTCACCCGAACATGGTACAGGGCGATGGCCACGGCCGTCGCCACATTCAGCGAATCGACAGCGCCTGTCATCGGAATCCTTACGCGCACGTCGGCTGCGGCCAGTGCCTCGCGGCTGAGGCCCGCACCCTCGGCGCCGGCGACAAGGGCCACGCGTGGAGCGGGCGCGGCAGCCGTGTCAGTTCGCGCCGTCGACCGCAGCGTCCACTCGGGCAGTGACGTTGCCGCCGTGGACGGCGTGAGCGCGGCGCACACGAAGCCCTTCTCACCGAGCACACGGATCGCGTCCACGGCCGACGTCGTTCGCACATAGGGCACCAGCAGCGTCGCGCCCATCGACGTGCGGATGGCTTTGCGATACAGCGGATCACTGCATGCCCCATCGAGCACGACGAGGTCCGCGCCAAGTGCCGCGGCGGCTCTGAAGATGCCGCCGATGTTGTCGGGATTGCTGACACCCTCGAGCACCAGCACGACGCGCGCATTGCCGACACACGTCGGCGTGAGCGTTGTTGCCGCAGGTCGCGTTGCCAGCGCCAGGCAGCCGCGATGGATGTGGAACCCGACGAGTTCGTCGAGCACGGCCTGAGGAGCGACGAACACGGGCACGTCGTGCGCGTCGAACGTGTCGCGCATCTGATCCAACGCAGCAGGCGAGACGAGCACCGATTGAGCACAGCCCGCGAAGCGGCCCACGCCTGCGTGCGCCGCCAGCAGCACCGGCACCACCAGTCGTCCTTCGACGACGAATAACCCTTCGGCTTCGAGTCGCGCCGGATCAGCCGTCCACCGATAGGCCGCGACGCGCGGGTCGTCCAGCGACGACACCGTCGCTATCGTTGCCATTCGTTCTTCTGCACCACCGGCATCTGCAGCGCGCGCTCGCGATCGAGGTCCAGCGAGCCGACGTGCAGCGACAGCGGCGCCTGCACCCACTTGTAGATCGACTGCGAGAACAGCGTCGTGAAGCGCGTGGCGTAACCGGCGCGACGCTCGGCGGGGATGGCGGGGAAGAGCGACGCCAGCGCCTCGACGATCTCGTCGCGCGACATCTTCTCACCCGCATACAGGTGCAGGCAGGCGTCGAGCACCGGGAACGGCATCAGTTCCTGTTCCGCTTCCTGGGCGTCGGCCAGTTCCGGCCCCGGCTCGGTGGCCAGCGTGCCGGCAATGCCGCTGAAGCCGAAGCGCGCGTGCAGGCGTTCCAGCAGTGCAATCACCACCGTCTTCGGCACGTTCGCGATCACCGACAACGCGCCCTCGAGGTCGCCGCCCATCGTCGTGTAGCCGACGGCTTTCTCGCTCATGTCGCCGGTCTGCAGGAACAGCGCGCCCGAGGTATTGGACCAGTTCCACATGCGCTGGCCGCGCAGGCGTGCCTGTACGTTCTGCCGCGTCAACTCGGTCGGCGTGGCGCCGCCGAGCATGTCGGTGACCACCTGCATCTCGCGATCGGTGGCCTCGTCGATCGGCACCGTCTGCAGCGTCGCGCCGACTTCGCGCGCCAGCGCGTCGGCGGCGTCACGCGTGGCGGACTGCGAATGCCGGCTGGGCATGTAGAACGCGTGGATGCGCACGGCCTTTGGTTCCAGCAGCTGCGCGGCGCGCCAGGCCACCAGCAGCGTCAGCATCGAATCGCGCCCGCCGGACAGCGCGATGCCCAGCGAGTGGAAGGCGCCGGTCTTCTCGTAATAGCTGGCGACGCCGAGCGCCAGCGCCTCGAACAGATCGTCGAGCGCCTGGTCGCGCGGGTTGAGCGAAATGTCAGCCGACGCGGGCAGGAAGAAGCTGCCGCCGTCGGGGATCGGGTAAGCAAGCCCGTCTCGCGACGCGGTGATGTCGTTCACGCGGATCACCGGCACGCGCGCCGCCTGCAACAGATAACCCTCGCAGTCGGTCCGCCACGTCGTCGTCTCGACGCGCAGGCGCTGCGTGCGATCGAGATCGACAACCGCGGTCCATGACCCGCGCACGAAGCGCGGCGCGTCGAGCACGCGGCGGCCGTTCTGGAAGATGAAGCCGCCGCCGTCGTAGATGAGGCCGTCCTGACCGCCGACGGCGTTGGCGTACATCAGCACCGTCTGCGTGTCGGCGGATCGCGTGGCCAGCATCTCGCGCCGCGTCGAGTCGACGCCGACGCGATACGGCGACGCCGACACATTGACGATGAGCTCGGCGCCAGAGAAGGCGCGGCGACGCATCGGTCCGTCCGGCGACCACGCGTCTTCGCACACCTCCACGGCCACCGTGCCGAAATCGAACGCGAAGATGAAGTCGCCGAGCGGCACGCCGCCGGCGTCGAGCGTCAGTCCCGGGCCGCCGCGTGAAAAGGTCCGCCCTTCGTAGAACACGTTGTAGGTGGGCAGCTTTTCTTTCGGAACGAAGGCGAGGATGCGGCCGCGGTGCACGACGGCCGCGCAGTTGAACACCTGGCCACCGACGCCGACGGCAATCCCCAGGACGAACACGGTGGCGAGGTCGGCGGTGGCCTCAGCAAACGTCTCGAGCGCGTCGCGCTGCGCGTCGAGGAAGCCGCGCCACTGCACGAGGTCTTCCGGCGGATAACCGCCGATGGCCTGCTCCGGAAACGCCGCCAGGGTGACGTCCCGCGCGGCCAGCGCTTGCGCGGCGTCGATCAGAGCGGCGCCATTCGATACGACGGCGCCGACGGTGGGGCTGGTGCAGGCGACGGCAAGCTGGACGAGACGCATCCGCTCAAGCCTATATCAGCGGGCGGCAAGTGCCTGGAGGGCTGGGGGACTGGAGGGTTGGAGGACTGGAGGACTGGAGGGCTGGAAAGACTGCTCGACCTGTTGCGCGCCGCAATCAGGGGCGCGATCCAGCGACGGGTCCGGCCGGCATCGGCTCGCGCGGCCGTTCGCCCAGCAGGATGCTCGGCTTCGGACGGCTACGCCGCGTCAGTCCGAACTTCACGACGGCGCGGCTTTCGATGTGCGCCATGGCTTCGTCGACCGAATCGGTGACCAGCATCAGGTCGAGATCCGCGGCCGAGATGGTGCCCGCTTCGAGCATGCGGTGGCACATGTCGAGAAACGGCGTCCAGTAGTCGCGGCCCATCAGCACGACGGGGAAGTCGTCGATCTTCTTCGTCTGGATCAGCGTCAGCGCTTCGCTCAGCTCGTCGAGGGTGCCGAAGCCGCCGGGCATGACCACGAAGGCGTAGGAATACTTGAGCAGCAGCACCTTCCGGACGAAGAAGTAGTGGCAGTCCACCCATTCGTCCAGGTAGGGATTGGCGTCCTGCTCGAGCGGCAGGCGGATGTTGCAGCCCACCGAGCGGCCGCCGGCTTCCTTCGCGCCACGGTTGGCGCCTTCCATCACGCCCGGCCCGCCGCCGGTCATCACCGTGAAGCCGACGCGCGCCAGCGCCGCGCCCACCTCGCGCGACATCTCGTAATAGGGATGGCCTTCCTTGAAGCGCGCCGACCCGAACACCGTGACGCAGGGCCCGACGAAGTGCAGGATACGGAACCCGCGCAGGAAGTCGCGTGCCGTCCGAAACAGCATCTGCAGTTCGCGAAGGCGCGACTGCGGACCTTCCAGGAACACGATCTCGTCGGCGACGGCTTCGGCAGCCGAGGCGATGTCGGCGGGAGATGAGGGCTTTGGTTCAGGCGGTGCGTAGGTCACGGTGCAGGAGAGGGGCCTGTTGTAGAGTCTACAATTATGGCCCGGACCGTCCTGCACTGCCTCCTCTCGGCTGCGCTCCTCTTGTCGTTCACCAGGCCCGCCGCCGCGCAAGGCATCACCGGCATCGTCGTCGACGTGTCCGGCTTGGCCGTGCCCGGGGCCGAGGTCACGGCGCGCACAGCGGATGGTCGTGCGGCGACCTCCACGACCGGACCCGACGGGTCGTTCCGCGTCGACGATGCGGCCGCCGTGCGTGTGAGCGCGCCGGGATTCGCGCCCACGGATGTGACGGACATCAGCGACGGCATGCGCATCGTCTTGCGTCCCGCGAGCTTTGCCGATTCAGTGGTAGTGACGGCGACACGCGGCGCCGAACGTCTGCCGAGCGCGGCCAGCGCCACGGTGGTCACGGCCGCGGAACTGAGCAACCTGGCCGCCGGTTCGCTCGACGACATGCTGCGCTCGACGCCGGGCTTCAGCCTGTTCCGCCGTTCCTCGTCGCGCGTCGCCAACCCGACCACACAGGGCGTGACGCTGCGTGGTGTGTCGGGCTCGGGGGCGAGCCGCACGCTGGTGTTGTCCGACGGCGTGCCGCTGAACGATCCTTTTGGAAGCTGGGTCTACTGGAACCGCGTGCCGCAGGCGGCCGTGGACCGCGTCGAAGTGGTGCGCGGCGCCACCGGTGATTTGTATGGCGCCGACGCGCTCGGCGGTGTGGTGCAGGTGCTGACCTTCTCGCCCGATCGCACGCGCGCCCGCGCCACGCTCGAAGGTGGATCGCTCGACACGTTCCGCGGATCGCTGTTCGGTGGCTATCAGCATCAGGGCTGGGCGGCGTCGGGTGCGTTCGAGGCGACGACCACCGAAGGTGCTTACACGGTGGCGCCCGAAGCGCGCGGTTCGATCGACACGCGCGCCGACAGCGACTATCAGAGCGGCTTTGTCACCGTCGGCCGTCAGGCCGGAGTGTGGAACGCGTGGCTGAAGGGCGCGCTCTACAGCGAAGAACGTGGCAACGGCACGCCGGCCCAGGTGAACGACACCGACTGGCGGCAGGTGTCGTTCACGACGGGCGGCACATTGGCCGGCGGCGTCTTCCAGGCGCAGGTGGCCGGCAGCACGCAGGACTATTACCAGACCTTCAGCGCCGTCGTCGCCGATCGCTCGAGCGAACGGCTGACCACCGAGCAGACGACCGACACCGACTTCACCACGCTGGGCGGCCAGTGGACGCGTCCGATCGGGCGCGTGACGCTGATTGCCGGCGCCGAGTTTCAGCGCACCGAATCCACGGTGTCGGAGCTGCGCTATTCGGTGACCAACGTGCAGACCGGTCCGTTTCTCGCCGGCGGCACCGAGCGCACGGCGGCGCTGTTCTCGCGCGCCAGCCTGCCCGTGTCCGACGCCGTCACCGTGGATGTGGGCGGCCGCGTCGACTGGTGGAAGTCGGAGCCGACCGACACGGCGCTGCCCGACAAGGCGGTCACCTTCTTCAGCCCGCGCGCCTCGGTGGCGTGGCGGACCGGCGAGTACTCGCTGCAGGGCGCCGTGTATCGCGCCAATCGTCCGCCGACGCTGAACGAACTGCACCGCGGCTTCCGTGTCGGCAACGTGCTGACCAATCCGAATCCGCTGCTCGATCCCGAAACGCTCACCGGCGTCGAAGGCGGCGTGCTGCGGTCGTGGTCGAAGCTGTCGGCCCGCGCCACCGCGTTCTACAACGTGCTCGACGGCGCCATCTCGAACATCACGCTGTTGACGACGCCGACGCAGATCACGCGCGAGCGCCGCAACTCGGATGAGATCCGCGCCGGCGGTCTGGAACTCGAAGCCGACGCGCGGTTGACCTCCACGTTCTCGGTGAACGGTCAACTGGTGCTCACCTCCAGCCACTTCCGCGGTTCGGTGGCGACGCCGGCGATCGAAGGCAATCAGGTGCCGCAGGTGCCGGCCGTGCAGGGCGCGATGGGCGTGACGTGGACCGAACCGCGTCTGGCCACCGTCGCCGCGCAGGTGCGCTTCTCGGGCCAGCAGTACGACGACGACCTGAACCAGTTCACGCTGGGTGGGTACGGGGTGGTGGACGTGCAGGTGAGCCGCGCCGTCACGCGCGGGTTCGTCGGCTTCGTCGCGGTGGAGAACCTGTTCGATCGCGACTACGACACCGGCCGGACGCCGATTCGCCTGGTCGGCTGGCCGCGCACGGTGCGCGTCGGCCTGCGTATGGCGATTCGGTGACGGGAAGCGGGAGACGGTAGGCGGGAGGCGGAGCTTACTCTTCCTTCGTCCTCGGATCCAGCAGTGACCCGAAGCTGTCCTTCAGCTTTTCAATCTTCGGCAGCGCCGTGAACAGCACGTACGGCTGCGCGGGGTTTCGCGCCGCGTAGTTCTGGTGATACGCCTCGGCCTCGTAGAACGCGTCCAGTGGTTCCACCGTCGTGACGATCGGCGACGGGAAGACCCGCGCCGCGTTCAGTTGCGCGATGTAGGCCTCGACGACCGTCTTCTGCGCCTCGGTGCGGTAGAACACCGACGAGCGATATTGCCGGCCGCGGTCGTGTCCCTGACGATTCAGTTGCGTCGGGTCGTGCGCCACGTCGAAGAACACCTGCAGCAGCCGGCCCAGCGAGATCTCCGACGGCTCGTACTGCACCTCCACCACTTCGGCGTGATTCGTCGTGGCGGAACACACCGCCTGGTAGTTGGCGGTGTCGGCGGTGCCGCCGGCGTACCCCGAGCGCACGCCGGTGACGCCGTGCAGCGGCAGGAAGACCGCCTCGACGCACCAGAAGCAGCCGCCGCCGAGGACGATCGAGGCGGGGGAGGGATCGTCGGCGGGATCGAGATCGCGTTGGGGACCGGGGAACGTCGCCATCCCCCGATTAGATCATGATCACGGACCTTCCGGTTCAGCCGTATCATGACGGCGGAGGCTCGACCGATGAAATATGCGTGTTGCATGGTGATGCTGATGGCCGGTGTGCTGCCGGCGACGGCCCAGACGGTGTCCCGTGAGGCCCAGATTGCCCAGGCCGTGCTGGCGGCACCGGAAGACCGCCGCGCCGGCGCGGCCGTGATGGGGTACGAGAACGGGACGCTGGTGTCGCTGCGCCCGGGCACGAACGACCTCATCTGCCTGGCCGACAACCCGTCGGTCGAGGGCTTCAGCATCGCCTGCTACCACAAGGATCTCGACCCGTTCATGGCCCGCGGCCGCGACATGACGGCCAAGGGCATCACCGACGACAAGGTCCGCGATCAGACGCGCTACGACGAGATCAAGGCCGGCACGCTGAAGATGCCGAAGGAGCCGCGGATGCTGTATGTCACCACCGGCAAGGGCGTCGATGCGGCCGGCAAGGTGGAAGAGGCGTACACGCGCTGGGTGGTCTACGTGCCGTTTGCCACCGCCGAAGGGCTCGGCCTGGCGGCCAAACCGGCCGGACCGGGCGTGCCCTGGCTGATGGATGCGGGCACCGGCGGCGCGCACATCATGATCAGCCCGCCGCGCCAGCCGCGGTAACCGGGCGAACGAGGGGCGGGTGCCGCCGCCTCTCGTGTCGTCGTGCCCCTGTCGCGCCTGCACGTTTTCTGTTTTTCCCGGAAGACAGAGCGTGACAAACTGGTACAACAATTGATCCACCGGCCAGTCCGATCCGCCTCATAATGAGGGCCGCTGGAACGATGGATTGCCCGGCGCAGCCGTCGCTGGCAGGGCGCGTTCCCGACAGGGAGTCGAGCATGAAAAAGGTTCTGATGGCGGGCGTGACCGCCGCGTTCTGCGGTGCCGCCCTCCTCGCACAGGGCACGCCTCCTCGTCCGGCCCCGGCTGCCGGGTCGGCGGCCGTGCCGGCCGCGCCCGCGCCGGCCGCGGCCCGTCAGACGGCCACGGCGCCGAAGCCGGCGGCGACGGCTCCCAGGGCCGCGGCTGCTCATGCGGCGACGCCGGCCGGCGCCTTCACCGCCGCCGAACAGACCAAGATGGTGGCGCAGTACTGCGGCGGGTGCCACAGCGATCGCGGCAAGGCCGGCGGGTTGTCGCTGGCCAGCTTCGACGCCTCGGCGGCCACCACCGACGTCGCGACCACTGAGCACATGATCCGCAAGCTGCGCGCCGGCATGATGCCGCCGCTCGGCGCGCGGCGTCCCGAGGGCGACGGCCTCGACCAGCTGGCCACGGCGCTCGAGTCGCGGATCGATCAGGCCGCGGTGCTCAACCCGAATCCCGGCCGCCGGCCGTTCCAGCGTCTGAACCGCGCCGAGTACGACGCCGCCGTGCGCGACCTGCTCGACATCGACGTCGACATCACCGCCTACCTGCCGCCCGATACGATCTCGGCCGGCTTCGACAACGTCGCCGACGTGCAGACGTTCTCGCCGGCATTGATGGACGGCTACCTGCGCGCCGCCAGCCAGATCTCGCGTCTGGCGGTGGGCGACCGTTCGGCCAGCGCCACTTCCGTCACCTACAAGATCGGCCGCACCGCGTCGCAGATGCGCCAGGTGGAAGGCGCGCCCATCGGCACGCGCGGTGGCATCTCGGTGGTGCACACCTTCCCGGCCGACGGCGACTACGTCTTCAAGATGAACCTGCACAACGAGCCGCTCGGCGGGCTCGCCGGCCGCACCTCGATGACGGTGCTGGACCTCAAGGAAGTCGTCGAAGTGTCGATCAACGGCGAACGCGTCGCGCTGCTGCCGCTCAACACGCGGATGAGCGAGACCGACTCGACCAACAGCCTCGACATCTCGACGCCGCCGATTCACGTCACCGCCGGCCCGCAGCGCGTCTCGGCCGCCTTCATCCAGAACATCGAAGGCCCGATCGACGACCTGCTGACGCCGCTCGAGAACACGCTGGCCGACGTCAGCATCACCTTCGGCGTCACCATGCTGCCGCACCTGCGCGACTTCAGCGTCGTCGGACCGACGAAGGTGACGGGCGTGTCGGAGACGCCGAGCCGGGCGCGCGTGTTCACCTGCCGGCCGACGACGGCTGGTGAAGAAGAAACCTGCGCGCTCTCGATCGTGAAGAACCTGACGACGCAGGCGTTCCGCGGCGAGCCGACGGCGGCCGATCTGCAGGACGCGATGAAGTTCTACGAGCAGGGCCGCGAGCGCGGCGGCTTCGAGGGCGGCGTGCGCATGGCGCTGCAGTCCATCCTCATGAGCCCGCGCTTCCTGTTCCGTCTCGAACCGATGCCGACGGCGTCGCCGCTGCGCGCGTATCGCGTGTCGGACACCGAGATGGCCTCGCGCCTGTCGTTCTTCCTCTGGGGCACGGCGCCGGATGCCGAACTGGTGCGCGTGGCGCGTCAGGGCGGCCTGCGCACCACGGCTGGCTTCGACCGCCAGGTGAAGCGCATGGTGGCGGACCCGCGCGCCAAGGCGCTTTCCGAGCGCTTCGCGTCGCAGTGGCTGCGCCTGCAGGACCTCGACAAGATCATTCCGGACTACCTGACGTTCCCGCAGTACGACGCGACGTTGGCCGAAGCGATGAGCACCGAAACCAAGATGCTCTTCGACAGCATCGTCCGCGAGGATCGCAGCGTGCTCGACCTGCTGACCGTCGACTACACGTTCGTCAACGAACGGCTGGCCAAGCACTACGGCCTGCCGAACGTGTCGGGCGCCGGTTTCCACCGCGTGACGGTGCCGGACTACCGCCGCGGCCTGCTCGGCCAGGGCAGCATCCTGACGCTCACCTCGGTGGCCGACCGCACCTCGCCGGTGCAGCGCGGCAAGTGGGTGATGGAAGTGCTGCTCGGCTCGCCACCGCCGGCGCCGCCGCCGAACGTGCCGTCACTCGACGAATCGGTGTCGGCGACCGCCGGCGGCAAGATGCTGTCGACGCGCGAGCGCATGGAGGAGCACCGCAAGAACCCGTCGTGCAACTCGTGCCACCGCGTCATCGATCCGTTGGGCTTGGCGCTCGACAACTTCGACGCCACCGGCGCCTGGCGCATCAAGGACAACGAAGTGGCGGTGGATTCGGAAGGCCAGCTGTACGACGGCTCCACGGTGAACGGGCCGGCCGGTCTCCGGACCGCGCTGATCAAGCACCAGGACGTTTTCCTTCTGAGCTTCACCGAGAAGATGCTGACCTACGCGCTCGGCCGCCGCGTCGAGGCGAGCGACATGCCGATGGTCCGTGCCATCGTCCGCGACGCGAAGAAGCAGAACTACAAGATGTCCGCGTTCGTGCAGGGCATCGCCAACAGCCCGGCATTCCGGATGGCGGCTCCTGACGCGCCAGCCGGCAAGAACGCCAACGAGACTGACAAGGCCGTTCGTTAAGGACTCGAGGAGACGACCCGATGATCATCACGAAGAAGCACCTCTCCCGCCGCCACGTGCTGAAGGGCATGGGCGTCACGATGGCGCTGCCGTTCCTCGAAGCCATGGTGCCGGCCGGAACCGCCCTGGCCAAGGCCGCGCCGAAGCGCGTGCGCCTGGCCGCCATCGAGATCGTGCACGGCGCTGCCGGCAGCACGGCGTTCGGCCAGAAGAAGTTCATGTGGGCGCCCGAGAAGGTCGGCCGCGGCTTCGACCTGTCGCCGAGCAGCCTGGCGCCGCTCGAGCCGTTCCGCGACTACCTGACCATCGTCAGCAACACCGACGTGCGCAACGCCGAGGCCTTCACCGCCCCGGAAATCGGCGGCGACCATTTCCGCTCGAGCGCCGTGTTCCTCACCCAGTGCCACCCGAAGCAGACGCAGGGTTCTGACGTCTTCGTCGGCACCTCACTCGATCAGTTGTACGCGCAGAAGTTCGGGCAGGAAACCGCCATCCCGTCGATGCAGCTGTGCATCGAGAACGTCGACCAGGCCGGCGGCTGCTCCTATGGCTACTCCTGCGTCTACACCGACTCGATCAGCTGGGCATCGCCCACCGATCCGCTGCCGATGATTCGCGACCCGCGCGTCGTCTTCGACACGCTGTTCGGCGTCGGCGCCACGCCGGGCGAACGCCGCGAACGGCGCGCCGAAGACAAGAGCATCCTCGACTGGCTCGGCACCGCCGTCGCTCGTCTGAACAAGGACCTCGGTGCCGCCGACCGCGCCCGCCTCGCCGATTACCTCGAGGACGTGCGCGAGATCGAGCGCCGCATCGAACGCGTCGAAGCGCAGAACCGCACCGGCGAGCCGCGTGAACTCCCCGGTGCGCCGATTGGCGTGCCCGACTCGTTCGAAGAGCACGTCAAGCTGATGTTCGACCTGCAGGCGATCGCCTTCGCGTCGGACACCTCGCGTGTCTTCGCCTTCAAGCTCGGTCGCGACGCCTCGAACCGCGTCTACGCGGAAAGCGGCTACAAGGCCGCGTTCCACTCGGCGTCACATCACCAGGATCGCGACGACCGCATTACCGAATACGCGAAGATCAACAAGTACCACGCCAGCATGCTGCCGTACTTCATGGAGAAGCTGAAGAACACGGCGGACGGCGAGTCGAACCTGCTCGAGAACACGCTCATCATCTACGGTTCGCCGATGGGCAACTCGAACGTGCACAACCACAAGCGCTGCCCGCTGATCTTCGCGGGACACGCCGGTGGCGCCATCAAGGGCGGCCTGCACGTGAAGGGCGCCGACGGTACGCCGATGGCCAACGCGCTGCTCACCGCGGCGCACGCGCTCGGGCTGGACGACATGAAGAGCCTGGGCGACAGCACCGGTGCCCTGGACGTCAACACCGCACCGGAAACCACGATCTCGCAGGGGTGAGGAGCCTTTCATGAAGCGCACACGGTTCGTGACGGGGGCTCTGGCCGGCATCACCGGCGCCGTCTGTCTGGCGGCACTGCTGCAGGCCGCCCCCCAGACCTCCCGCGGGGCGGTGGCCGACGCCGCCCAGCGCGGTGATCGCGATGCGGTCCGGACGCTGTTGAAGGACGCCGCCGACGTCAACGCCTCCCAGGGCGACGGCATGACCGGCCTGCATTGGGCGGCCATGAACGGCGACGCCGAACTGGCGCAGATGCTGGTCTACGCCGGCGCCAACGTCCATGCGACGACGCGTCTGGGCAACTACACGCCGTTGTTCCTGGCGGCGCGCCAGGGCAACACGGCGGTGATTCCGGTGCTGGTGAAGGCTGGCGCCGACCCGAAGCAGGCGACGGGCACGGGCACCACGCCGCTGATGGTGGCGGCGGCTTCGGGCAGCGTCGAGACGGTGCAGGCGCTCATCGCCGCCGGCGTCGATGTCAACGCGACCGAGAACGTGCGCGGCCTGAACGCATTGATGTTCGCGGCCTCGGCCAACCGCGCCGACGTCATTCGCGTCCTCGCCAAGAGCGGCGCCGACGTCAGCACGGGCACGAAGATCATCGACCTGAGCGCGATGACGCGTAGTGGCGGACTCGGCTTCAACGGCGGCAACCCGCCGGTGCCTGGCCAGCCGCCGCGCGAGGGGCAGGGCGGCGCACCCGCCGCTGCCGCCGCACCAACCGCCGCACCGGCCGCCGGAACGGCTGCTGGCGGGCGTCCCGCGGCGCCAGCCGGTCGTCCGCCACAGGTGCCCGGCGTCGACCGCCAGTTCCAGCTCAACGAACTCGTCGCCGGCCAGGGTGGCTTCACGCCGCTCCTGTTTGCCGCGCGCGATGGTCACGTCGAATCGGCAATCGCGCTGATCGAAGCCGGCGCCGACGTCAACCAGGTGACGCCCAGCGACAAGAACAGTCCGCTGCTGGCGGCGCTGGTCAACGGCCAGTTCGATCTCGCGAAGATGCTGGTCGAGCGTGGCGCCAACGTCAACTGGGCCGCCGACAACGGCGTGGCGCCGCTCTACGCCGTGCTCAACGTCCAGTGGGCGCCCAAGGCCCTCTATCCGCAGCCGCAGGCGTACCGCCAGCAGAAGCTCGGCTACCTCGACATCATGAAGGTGCTGCTCGACAAGGGCGCCGATGTCAATCAGCGGCTGCGCAAGAAGGTCTGGTACTCGGGCTACAGCTTCGACCTGTCAGGCGTGGACGAGATCGGCGCGACCCCGTTCTGGCGCGCCGCCTACGCGGCGGACGTCGATGCGATGAAGCTCCTTGTCTCGTACGGCGCCGACCCCAACGTCCCGACGATGAAGCCGGCGGGCCGGCCGCGTCTGGGTGATGGCGAACAGC